>NZ_JBVINN010000049.1:0-63996 GCF_055579305.1 Kitasatospora sp. NPDC032757
CGTGCGGCGGCGCACCGCTCAGCATCATCCGGCAGTACATCGAAGGCCAGAAACGGCCTGTCTGACCGTCACCTCGGCGCAGAGACCTCCGGCGCTTCGCGCCTCCGAGACAAGGATGCGTTCCCCTCCCCGGCTGAAGCCGGGGATACCCACGCAAGATCACGGATGGCCGCGACGAGTTCGGGCTGTGTACGCCGCAGGTAACGCCGGTTGGCCTCTATCGGGCAGATGCCCAGCTCGTCGATCCACCTCCAGGTCGCGGCCCTGGCCTCGGCGACGGCGGGGTTGGGATCCGACGGCGGGAACGGCATGTAGAAGTCGGCGTTGGTGAAGTGAAGTTCAGCGCGCACGAGGAGATCCTGCCTCCCAACAGCCCCTCCCAATCCGCCACGAACCGGCCTTGGAATGGGGCCTGCGTGCCGTACCGTCGCGCGGCGTACATCCGTACGCGTGCGCACCCGCTCACGACCTGCGGGAGTGTTCCTGTGGCTGCGGCGCCCGGGTACGCGGCGTCTGGGCATCCGGCCACGACCTGGCAGCCCTCCACCGCATCGCCGATGCCCACTTCGACGGTTCCATCCTGGCCGTCACCACCTGGCGCGCCGAGCAGGGCTACCCCACCCCGGTCGCCGTCCCGCAGACCGCCCGGCCCGCCTGCGAAGGCAGGACCCCGTGAGTGTCGGCCCCCGCGGCTTAACCGGCTGCGCCGGGCACCGTGCCGGCGATCCCGCGCCCGGCGGCCCCGGCGGCCCGACCCTCCTGCCCGAGCAGGAAGTGCACGACGTGCTCACACGCCAGATCCTGCCGACCTGGACCAGCGGAGCCGCTGCCCAGAAGAACCCGGTGGTGATCCTCGTGGCGGGCCCGTCCGGTGGCGGTCTGGAAGAGAATGTGCGCACCGCCGGCGCGAAGGTCCGCCCGGACGCCCCGCCCTCGCCCGCCTCCTCCTTCACCCCTACGACGGCACCCTCGCCGCCGCGATCCGCCTCCCGGCCGCACGCCGAAGGCCCTGGCGGAGCGGTGCACCGCTCCGCCAGGGCCCAGCGCCGATCACCTCCGGTCAGGGACGGTCACGGTGTGGGGCCGAGCTGCTGCCAGGCGTCGCCCTTGCCCGGCTCGTCGGCCACCTTGTTCCACCACTTCGCACGCCAGTAGAAGCCGTTCCACGACACCGTCGAGGCCCAGGCACCGTCGGTGTCCCCGGCGATGATCTTCGTACCGGCGCCGGTGCCGCTGTTCTCGGGCGCGGCCAGGTAGGCCGGAGTCCGCCACCAACTCGCCTCTTGGACGGACCACCGTGCGGTCCCGCCGTGGGTGTTCATCGGATCGAGGGACGCCAGGCCGCTGCCGGGGGCTCCCGCCACGCACCGCTCATGGGTTGTCGCAGCTCTCACTCGTCCGCACCCCCGGCCTGCCGTCGACATACTGACCGACGGCCCTGCGCGCGATGCGGGCCCGGCTGTCGGGAGGCAGGGCGACGAGGAATTGCCGGTCGGCGTCCCGGTACGGGCCGACGTGACGAAGGTGCCGGCCGCTGTGAGCGCCTCGGCAGCGGGCCGGCCTCCTGCGTCATCCGGTCGATCCGCGCGTCGAAGTGGGTGAGATCCTTTGCCGGGCCGGTGATCCAGATCGCGATCCGCACACCCCGGCGCGCATGTCCAGGTGCCGGCGCCAAGGTTCTGGAGGCCACTCTCGCGCAGCGCGGTGTCGCCGGTACGCAGGAGGTCGATCCAGGTGGTCGGGGCGAGCGAGGTGATGCCGGGCCAGTGGGCGAGCTGAAGGGTGTCGCCGGTGTCGGCGGAGGACGCGCTGCGGCAATCGCGGTCCAGACCCGGCCCGCGTGGATGTCGCGGCGCACTGCCGTGCTGCCGGGCTCGAACCGGGCGGGCGAGGCCTGCTCGGCGCGGGCGGTCACGGCCGGCCCCGGACGTCAATTGACCCACCGTTTCGGTCTGGGAATGCACCATTCTGGTGGTCTACTGCCGAACTAGAGTGATCATCACGAGGTCACGGCAGACAGCCGGGACCACCCGACACGGGGGAGTGCCGCCATGACCGCCAGCCCGCTGAAGCCCGTCCTGACCCGCGCCGCCGAGGCCGAGACCACCAGCGACCCGAGCAGCGTCATGACCCTGCTCGCCGACTGCGGCACCGACGGCAGCCCCATCACCAGCTACCGCTCCACCTTCGCCAAGGGCGCGGTCGGCGCCCCCGCCCACTTCCACACCCGCGCCTCGGAGCTGTTCTTCGTCATCGGCGGCGCCCTCCAGGTGCTGGTGGACGACGAGGTGAAGACCCTGCACGAGGGCGACTTCCTGCTCGTCCCCCCGCACACCCCGCACGCCTTCGCCGCGGCGCCCGGCTCCGAGGCCGACGTGCTGTTCACCTTCACCCCCGGCATGCCCCGCTTCGACTACCTGCGCCTGCTCGGCCGGGTGATGCGCGGCGAGGCGAGCCCGCAGGAGATCAAGGACTCCTCCGAGCAGTACGACAACCACTACGTCGACAGCCCGCTGTGGCGCGCCACCCTGGAGGCGGCGGCCGGCAACTGACCTGCCGGAACCAACTCAAGCACCAGCCCGGCGGCCGCCACTCCCCCACCGCCGGCCGACAAGGAGCGACCGGAGCGGCTGGGATCGACCGACGGCGGGCAGCTCACCCAGGCCACCCGGCACACCCGCGCCGCCCGCGAGCACCTGCCGGCCCTGCACGAGGCGCTCGGCCTGCCACCCGACCGGACCGCTCCCGGCCAGCCGCGAGTGTGAGGCCCCAGGTGATCTTGGGCAGATTGGCGGTCGATCTCGTCCGCGGGGCGCGGGGCGCAGAGGGTGCTGCCGGCGGAGCCCGACTCGAGGGCTCCGGCCAGGGTCAGCGGCGGCCATCGCCTGTCCGGAACTGGCCGGACTCCCTTCCTTCACCTTCGGGATGCCTCCACCTCCGCCAGTTCCGTGGCACTGTCCTGCGCGGCCTCCCGCAGCGCTGCCAGCCGTTCCGTCCACTGGATCCACTCCTCGGCCGGGAGCGGTCCTGCCGCGTCGGCCTGTCCCGTCCGGCAATCGTCCCGCCCCTGCGGGCGTCATCAACCGGTGGCGGACCCGGATACCGCCCAGTCGCGCGCCGGTCGGTCGGACAGCTCCGTCCACAGGTCGAGAAAGGCCCGCAACGGCGCGCTCGGCCGGGTGCCCGCCCGCCATACGAACACCTTCCGCAACCGGATGGCGGGCTCCAGCGGCACGACGACGAAACGCCGGTCGGTGGCGAGGACCGGACTCGCGTGGGAGGTGAGGGCGATGCCGATCCGCTCGGCGACCAGCGCGAGTTGGAGGGCGACGTCGTTCGTCGCGTAGGCGATGTCCAGCCGCAGGTCCTCCGCGGCGAAGGCCGCACGGATGAACCCATGCACTCCGCTGTCGGGGCCGTAACTGATGACCGGGCTCCGGACCGCCTCGTCGAGGGTCATCGGACGGTTCGCGGGCCGGCTTCCTGCGGGGAGGACCGCGACGATCCGGTCCTCCAGGAGCACGCGCGAGGCGACGGCGGCGGGTTCGCCGTCCGGCGGTCCCGCGACCACGGCCGCGTCGATCTCCCCGTCGCGGACCTTCGCCAGCAGCGAGGGGCTCGACGCCCCGAGGAGACTCACCGCGACCCGGGGGTAGCGGCGGTGGTACTCCCCCAGCAGCCGGGGGATGCTGGTGCCTTCCAGGCCGCCGACGGTCCCCAGCGCGAACGATCCGCTGAGCAGACCGGAACGGTCGGCGAACTCCAGGACGGCCGACGCGGCCGCCGCCAGACAGGCGCGGGCGTGCGGCAGCAGGGCGGCGCCGCCGGAGGTGAGGAGCACCTGCCGGGGCAGCCGTTCGAACAGCGGTTCTCCCAGCTCCTTCTCCAGGGCCTGGATCTGCTGGCTGATCGCGGGCTGCACGACATGACAGCGGGCCGCCGCCTTCGTGAACGACCGCTCCTCCGCCACCGCGACGAAGTACTCAAGCGTGCGGAGCTCCATGACCGACAAACTATCAACTCCACAGCTGAGAGATCTGGTTGTGACGCCGCCGACCGATCCGGCGCCGGTACGACGATCCCGGGTGCGATCAGTGATCGTGACGGCTGCCATCACCGTTGTGTATTGGACGCGCGCGGCCGGGGCCCCGAGGCTGGTGGCAGGGTGTCGGCCAGACCTGTGGCCCCGGCGAAGGGCGAGGACAGACAGATGAGAGTGACCGTCGTCGGCGGCGGCATCGCCGGGCTGACCTGCGCCCTGAGTCTGCACGCCGCCGGCTTCGCGCCGCGGGTGTACGAAGCGGCGCGGAAGGTCGAGGCGGTCGGAGTCGGGATCAACCTGTTGCCGCACGCCGTCCGGGAGCTCGCGGAACTCGGCCTCGACGGCGAGCTGGCCTCCCTCGCACTGCCCCCGCGGCTGCTGAGCTACCGCGACCGGACGGGCGAGACGGTCTGGGAGGAGCTGCTGGGACGCCCGGCCGGGTACCGCTGGCCGCAGTACTCCGTGCACCGCGGCCGTCTGCAGTTGCTGCTGTTCGCGGCGGTACGCGAGCGGCTGGGGCCGGATTCGGTCCGTACCGGCCTGCTGTTCCAGGGGTTCGAGCAGAGCGCCCACGGCGTCCGCGCCCACTTCCTGGACCGCTCGAGCGGTCTGCCCGTGGTCGACGACGCCGACGTGCTGGTCGGCGCGGACGGCATCGACTCCGTGGTCCGCAGCCGGTTGTACCCGGACGAGAGCCTCCCGAACGGGAACGGCGTCCACATGTGGCGCGGGGTCTCCCAGCACCCGCACATCCTCGACGGCCGTTCGATCGTGGTGGCCGGGGGCACTCCCGGCGCGAAGTTCGTCGCCTACCCGATCGAGGACCCCGCGACCCCGGTCGCCGACGCCCTGGTGAACTGGGTGCTGGAGGTGCGGCACGGGCCGTCCGCCCCGCCTCCGGGTGGCCCCGGCCGCCGCGTCGGCGCGGCGGAGGCCCGCGCCGTGCTGTCGTCGTGGCACCTGCCGTGGATCGACCTCGCGGCGCTCGCCGAACGCTCCTCGGCGATCTTGGAGTACCCGATGATCGACCGCGATCCCCTGCCCCGCTGGAGCTTCGGACGGGTCACCCTCCTCGGCGACGCCGCACACCCGATGTTCCCCATGGGCATGAACGGAGGATCGCAGTCGATCGTCGACAGCCGCGTACTGGCCTGGTGCCTGGCCCGGGACGACGACGCCGAGGCCGCGCTCCGCCGCTACGACCGGATGCGCCGGCCGGCCGTCAACGCGATCGTGCTGGCCAACCGGAACCTGGGACCGGAGGAGACCATCGCCCGAGCCGAGGAGCACGGCGGGGCGCTGCCCGTCGGGGAGGCCGAGAGGATCGCGACCCGCTACAAGAGACTGGCCGGGGCCACCGTGGCCCAGGTCAACACCCACCCGTCCTGGACGGTCCCTGCCGTCGCCGCTGATCGGGAGCGGGTCCATGGGTGAGACGGACCGGCCGGGTTTCGGGGAGGTGCTGCGCGGTCACCGCCGGGCGGCGAGGCTGACGTTGGAGAAGCTGGCCGAGGTCTCGGGGGTCAGCGCCCGGACCCTGTCGGACATGGAGCGTGGACGGAGCAAGGGGCCACACTCCCGGACCGTGACCGCCCTGGCGGACGCGCTGGAGCTGGACGACAGCGGTCGCGCGAGGCTGATGGCCCTGGCGCGCGACGGGCGACTGCGGGACCACTGGACACGGCGGAGCGGCCTGTGCGAGCTGCCCAGGTCGGTCGAGGACTTCACCGGCCGCGCCGAGGAACTGATCTGGTTGAGCGAGCTGGTGTACGCCGAGAGTTCGCCGGGTGTCGGAGTGGTGGGGCTCATCACCGGCTCCGCCGGCCTGGGGAAGACCACGTTCGCCGTCCGCGCCGCGCATTCCGTGCGGCCGAGCTTTCCCGACGGAGTGCTGTTCCTCGATCTCTTCGGCATGTCCCAGCAGCCCCTGGCCGCCGACGACGCGTTACGGCTGCTGCTGCGCGCGCTCGGGGTCGCCGGCCGGCACGTCCCGGACGATCCCCGGGATCGCTCCTCCTTGTACCGGTCGCTGCTGAGGGACAGGCGCGTCCTGGTCGTCCTCGACAATGCCGCCTCGGAGGAGCAGGTACGTCCACTGCTGCCGGGCGGGGGCGCGAGCAGGGTGCTGATCACCACACGGCGGTTGCTGGCCGGCTTGGAGGGGGTCCGCAGGCTCGTCCTGGGCCCCCTTCCGCTAGCGGAGTCCACGGAACTGCTGACCGGCATTCTGGGCGGGCATTCCGCCCGCGACGAGGAGTCGACACTCACCCGGCTCTCCGAGTTGTGCGGGGGGCTGCCCCTGGCGCTGCGGATCATCGGGAACCGACTGCTCAGCCGCCCTGACTGGGACGCAGCCCAGCTCGCCGCCCGGCTGGCGGACGAGGAGCGTCGTCTGGAGCAGTTCAGGGCAGGTGACCTCAAGATCGCCAACGCCTTCGGAATGTCGTACGAGCAGCTCGCGGACACGACGCGCCGGGTGTTCCGCAACCTCGCCGCGGTACCCGGCCGGGACTTCGACGCCGCTCTGACCGCCGTCGTCGGCGCAATGCCGATCGAGCACGCCTGGGACGCTCTCGACGAGCTCGTCGATCTGGGCCTGCTGCAGGACAGCACTGGGGGCCGGTACCGCTTCCACGACCTCGTCCGCCTGTTCGCCCGTGACCGGCTCCAGGCGGAGGAGCCCGCCGCCGGGCGACAGGCCCTGACAGAACGGGTGACGTCGTGGCTGCTGCGGATGGCGACGATGTCCGGGCGGTGGTTCGAACCCGGCTACGGCCGCCCCGGCCGGCCCGACCCCGACCTGGCCGCCCAGTCCTCCGGCGAGGAGGCCGACTGGTGGCTGCGCAGCCACGTGGACAACTGGGTCGGAGCGATGCGGACTTCGGCCGGCGACCGGCCCTCGCTGGTCCTCGACTGCGCCGAGTCGATGCACTGGTTCTCCGAACGCTGGGTGCACGGCGCGCACTGGCACGAGGTCTTCACGCTCGGCGCGGAGGCCGCGGCCGCCCTCGGCGACCTGGCTCAGCAGGCGACCCAGCTGAACTACCTGGCCTGGGTCCACTCGGTGCCGCCGCGCGACCCGAAGGCCATGGTGCGGTGTGCGGCCGAGGCCCTTGGGTTGGCCACGCGGGCCGGCGCTACGGCGCAGATCGCCTGGTCCCACGAGTACACCGCGGGAGCGCTGTACGTGCTCGGGCAGTTCGACGAAGCGATCGCGATGTCGTTCCGGGCGGCGGAGGTGTTCAAGGGGACCGGCGACGTCGACAGCTACGTCCAGAGCCTCGCCCACGTCGCCAACTGCCTACGTGACGGCGGGCGCCATGCCGAGGCCCTGGAGCAGTTCCTCACCCTGCTGGAGCTGATGGACGACGATGACTCGGGGATGACAGCGAGCATCGTGGCGCACAGCCGGCCCTTCGCCCTGATTCGCATCGGGCAGTGCCTGGGACACCTCGGCCGCCGCGCCGAGGCGATCGACACGCTCGGCACGGCCATGGCCCTCCTGGACACGCTCCAGGTGTCCGACTACCGGCACGCCGAAGCGCTGGAAGCACTGGCCGGTCTGCTGGCCGAGGAACGCCGCACCGGCGAGAGCCGCCGTACGTACACGCGGGCCGCGCGAGTGTTCGACTCGATCGGTGACATCGAGGCGGGCAGCCGCTGCCAGGCCCTGGCGGCCGCCGTTTCCTGACGCTCGGACGGCGCCGCGGACGGCGGGGGCGTGCCCGGCGCCTCACAACTCTGCGTGCTGCTCTGCGTGTTCCTCGTCCTTTCGGACGGCTTGGATGGAGGGCGCCGGGCGGGCAACGGGCCCGTCCCTCGAGACCGGAGACGATGATGGCAGGCATCAAGAACATCGTGCTCGTGCACGGCGGCTTCGTGGACGGATCGGGCTGGAAGGGGGTGTACGACCACCTCACCGCCGACGGCTACCGGGTCGCCGTCGTCCAGAACCCGACCCACTCGCTGGCCGGCGACGTCGCCGCCACCCACCAGGTCCTCGACGGCCTCGACGGCCCCGCCGTGCTGGTCGGCCACTCCTACGGCGGAGTCGTCGTCACCGAGGCCGGCAACCACCCGCGCGTGGCCGCGCTCGCCTACATCGCCGCGTTCGCGCCGGACAAGAGCGAGTCGGTCGGTTCCCTGATCGCCGACCCAGCTCCCGGTGCCCCGGTCCCGCCGATCCTGCCGCCCGCGAACGGCTACCTGTTCCTGGACCGGGACAGGTTCGCGGCCTCCTTCGCAGCCGACGTCCCCGCATCGACGGCCGCGTTCATGGCCGACTCCCAGGTCCCCTGGGGCGTCGACGCCCTCGAAGGGACGGTCTCCGAACCGGCCTGGCAGACCAGGCCGTCGTGGTACCTGGTCGCCACCGACGACCGCATGATCCCGCCGGCCGCTCAGCGCGCCATGTCCGAGCGCGCCGGCGCTACCGTCACCGAGACCCCCGGCAGCCACGCCGTCTACGTCTCCCGCCCGGCCGTCGTGGCCGCCGTCATCGCCCAGGCCGCGCACGAGCTCGGCGCGCACTCCTGACGGCACACGGGCGGCTGCGCGCCGCACCCCGTTCCGGCACCGGTGACTGCCCAACCGGACCATCCTGGGAGTCCCTTCGGCCGGACCTCCCCCACCTGCGCCGGAACGGCGGCGGTGGGGGTGGTCCGGCCCGTGCCTTGCGTTGGCCGGGCCGGTCCGCGGCTGCCGCGTCGTCCACTGCCGAGCCGCCGCTCGGCGTCGGCGCTCGGCGTCGGCGCACGGTCGCTGGGGGTACCGGGCCGGGCGGAAGCTCATGAAGCAAGAGCCGGGGCCGCCCGCAGCGGGGCGAGCGCGGTGCTCCAGGCAATGACCTGGTCGATCATCGTGTTCAGGGCGGGCACGTTGTAGGCGCCGGGCTTGAAGACCTGGTAGTTCTCGAACTCGGTGATCAGCGAGAGCGCGACCTGCTGGCGCACGTCGGCCAGCTGGAGCTCACCCGCCACCAGGCGCAGCTGCTCCACGGCACGGACGCCGCCGAGTCCGCCGTAGGACACGAAGCCGACCGCCTTGTTGTTCCACTCGGCGTAGAGGAAGTCCAGGGCGTTCTTCAGCACGCCGGGGATGCCGTGGTTGTACTCCGGCGTCACGATGACGAACCCGTCGAACGATGCGATCTTCTCCGCCCACTGCCGGGTGTGCTCGTTCTGGTACTGGCCGAGCGACGGCGGCATGGGTTCGTCCAGGTGCGGCAGCGGGTGGTCACGCAGGTCGAGGAGCTCGAACTGGGCATCGCCACGGTGCGAGGCGACGTCGAGCACCCACCGAGCGACCTGTTCGCCGTTTCGGTTGGGGCGGGTACTGCCGAGGATGATGCCGATCTTGATCATGACGGGCCTTGCCTTTCCTCAAGCGTGGCGCATGCCACCTGCTGAGTACGCTGCCCGGCAGATCGTCTGTCGAACAGACGATCTGGTCAACAAAGCGTCGGTGGGTATCATTCCTGTCATGGGCAGCGAGACAACGACCGCGCCGGTGGCCGGGTGTGCCGACCTCACCGAGGACTTCGGGTTCTCGCTCATGGTGGTGGCGCACGCCTACCGGACCGCCGTCTCCTCGGTACTGGAGGCCGTGCCGCAGGGCGCGCGCGGCTTTCAGACGCTTGCCGCCGTGGTCGAGGGCGACGGGCCCAACCAGCTCGCCCTGGCCGGCTATCTGCGGATCGACCGCACGGTGATGACCTATCTGCTCGACGACCTGGTCGCGGCGGGCCTGGTCGAGCGCAGGCTCGACCCCTCCGACCGGCGACGGCGCAGAATCGTCGCGACCGGCCACGGCGTCGACACCCTGCGACACCTCCAGTGGCAGGTGCGCGAGGCCGAGGACGTCCTTCTCTCCGCGATCGACGAGAACGAGCGCGAGGTGTTCCGGGCCCTCCTCGGACGGATCGCGCGCAGTGCGCTGAACGTCGAACCGGGAGCGCCGTCCTGCGACGTCGACGCCGACATCTGCGACTCCGCCGCCATGGCCGGCGGCGCGGAGCCCGGCCGCCCGGCGTCCTGACGTCCGAGACGCCGCAACCGAACCCCGACGCAATCGACCCTGCCCCCAGGTCGCGATCGGCCGGCTCTACGAGAGAGAGGACCCTGGACCGCCGGACCCGTCCCGGCAGCCTTCGCCGAGAAGCTGCAGGCCGCCTTCTCGGCGAAGTCCGTCCAAACGACGGCCTCGGCTGTCACGGCTGCGACCTCTGCCCGGACTTCCCCCCTGTCCGGGCGGGTCGCCGACGCCATGGCCGCCGCGCTCGAACCGGCCTGGCGGTGTCAGTGGTTGCTGTCGGCGGCGAAGTCGGGCAGCTGGGTGGACAGTAGGTGTTCGACGGCACCGTCGAGGAGCCGGCCCATCTCCGTGGAGCGGGCCAGCATGGTCTTCTCATAGGCGTGGACGGCGTCGTCGACGGTGTCGTGACGTGCAAGGGCGAGGGCGAGTTCGCAGGCATCCAGAATGGCCAGGTTGACACCGACACCGAGCGGGGGCATGAGGTGGGCGGCGTCACCGAGCAGAGTCACCGTGGGGCTGTGTGCCCAGGTGTGCGGGACGGGCAGGGTGAAGATCGGGCGGTCGACGTAGAGGCCGTCGTTGTCGGTGAACAGCCGGCGCAGGCGAGGTGACCAGTTGCGGTAGCGCTCCAGGAGGAGGGCACGGATGCCGTCGGTGTCCCGGGGGGTGAGGCCGGCGGCGGCGATCCAGTCGACCGGGGCCCGCTGGATCATGTAGACGCGGATGTGGTCACCGCTGTTGCGCTGGGCGAACAGGCCGCGGTCGCCATCGGCTGCTGCGGCGCCGCCCTGGCCGACCAGTTCAGCGATGTCGGAGTGCCGGGCCTCGACGTGGTGGAACCAGGCTTCCAGGAAGCTCACGCCGCTGTAGTGGGGAACGGCCGGGGAAATGACGCGGCGAACCTTGGACCAGGCGCCGTCGGCGCCGACGACGAGGTCCGCTTCGACGGTGGAGCCGTCGGCGAAGTGCAGCTGCCGGGGGCCTTCATCTGGGCCGCTGATGGCCTGCAAGGTGTGGCCCCAGCGTACGGTGCCGGGCAGAAGCGAGTTGAGCAGCAGGTCGCGCAACTGGCCGCGGTCGATTTCCGGCTTGAACCGCTCACCCTCCTCGGGGACATGATGGAAGAGGACCGTGCCCGCCGGGTCCATCTGCCGCATCTCCTGGCCCTCGGGGCGGGCCAGTTGGAAGAACTCCTCCAGAAGACCGGCTTCACGCAGCGCGATCTGGCCGTTGTCGGCGTGCAGGTCGAGGGTGCCGCCCTGGTTGCGGGCATCGGGGCCGGCGTCGCGGTCGTAGACCGCGGCGGTGATGCCGTGCCGCTGGAGGATGCGAGCGCACGTCAGGCCGCCGGGGCCGGCACCGATGATGGCGATGCGGGGTACGGGAGTGGTGTTCACGGTGGTGCTCCGTTCGTTCCGTGCAGCGGTGCCCCGACCGCCTGTGGCCGATGGATGGCGGGTCCCGCCGAGAAGAGTGGGGGCTGGGCAGTGCCTCGCAGCCACCGCACCAGAAAAACACACCAACCCAATAAGTGCAACAGCTCAACTTTTGATGCCAGTCAACCGAAGAGATAGGGTGTCGGTATGCCCAGCACTGCGACCGACACCGCGACAGGCCCCTCTCCTGCGCCGATGGGGCGCCGCGAGCGCAAGAAGGCCGCCACCCGACAGGCCATCGCCGACGCCGCGCTGCGCCTGTTCCTCGAGCGCGGATACGACGAGGTCGGCATTCGCGAGATCGCGGACGCCGCCGACGTGTCCACCACCACGCTGTTCAAGCACTTCCCGGTCAAGGAAGCCCTCGTCTTCGACGAGGACGCCGACCAGGAGACCCGGCTGCTCTCTGCCGTCCGCGACCGGCCCAAGGGCCGGTCCATCCCCGCCGCACTACGGGAACACGCCCTGGCCACCCGGCTGGCCGCCGCTGACAGCGACGCCCGCTTCACCGCCTTCACCAACCTGGTGGCCGGCACCCCCGCACTGCGCGACTACGCCCAGAACATGTGGCTGCGTCACACCGCCGCGCTCGCCCGGGCCATTGCCGAGGAGAGCGGCCTGGCCGCGGGCGACCCCGCGTGCACCGCCATGGCCCATTTCGCCCTCGAAGCCCCCCGCGCGGCCTACACCCACGACAACCCCCGCCAGGCCATCACCCGGGCCTTCGATCTCCTGGAACACGGCTGGAGCGCACTCGCCCAGATCAAAGCGTGAGCCAGCACCTTGCCGACCGCGCGCCGGCCTGACGCGGCGCCGCAGTGATGCTGCTCGTCGCCGCCCCGGCACAACCCGCCCCCACCACCAGGACGGCTCAGCCCCGCGGGTTCAGGAATCCGACTGCGGGCTCAGGGAGAAGAGGGACGGGTCTCGGTCCAGTCGACCAGGAGGCGGCGTTCCGCGAAGTACCAAGCGCCGTCCTGCCTGACGAACTCGTCGAGACAGCGGATCGACGCGATCATGACGGTGCGCTCGGCGTTCTCACCGAACGAGACGTGGTGGGCCAGGCAGTAGCTTTCGCCGGTCGCGCGGTCGCCGGCCAGGGTGACGGTGCTCTGGCCGTTGAAGTGGGTGGTGGCCCGGTACGTGTTCAGGTTGTCGAAGACCGGGGCGAGGGCCTCACGTCCGCGCAGCTCCTGGGTCGGCTCGCCCGCGTCCATGTAGACGAGGAAGCGGGTGTCCTCGGTCAACAAGGCCATCTGCCCTTTGGCGTCCCTGCGGTCCGCGCAGCGGACGTAGGCGTCGACGAGCTCACGGACGGCCAGCCGGTCGGTGGCCTCCTGGGGTGAGATCGGGGCGTGGGAGGACATGGCAGCTCCCTCGTGAAACTATTTGGCACCTGCATAACACAGCTCCGGCGCGACGAGTCCCGACGGTTTCCGCGGGGCGATGCCCGACGGGCTGGCCCTGCAGACGCACATGGTCGCCGAGAACAGCCGGCTCGCCTCCCGGAACGCGTGGGACGGCACCATCGCCGGGAGCGGCCGGGCGGCGGACTTCACCGCACTCGTCCCCTTCCGGGTCGAGGACCGGCTGATCGTCGCGCACTGGGGCTCGGTCGACTGGGTGAGGGCATATCGGACATTCGGGCTGCTGCCCGACGGCATCCGGGACATCCGAGACATCTGGGCTAGAACTGACTCAACGTCAACGGAAGGGAAGGCCGGAGATGACCACCGCAATCGTAGGCGTGGGCAACATCGGGAGTGCCGTGGCCCGGCATCTGGTGGCCGGGGGCGAGAGCGTCGTCCTCGCGGGGAAGGGCGCCTCGCACGCGGAGGAGCTCGCGGACGAGCTCGGGCCGCTCGCACACTCCGCCTCCGTGCAGGACGCGATCACGGGCGCGGACACGGTCGTGTTCGCGGTCTGGCTCGATGCCATGAGGGAGCTGATCCCGCAGGTTCAACCGCTGCTCGAAGGAAAGGTCGTCGTCGACCCGTCGAACCCGATCGCGTTCGACGAGAAGGGCCAGATCGTGCGGTCGCTGCCCGAAAGGCAGTCGGCCGGGTCGGTGGCCGCCGCCCTGCTGCCCGCCGGCGCCCACTACGTGAAGGCGTTCGGGACCCTCGCCGCGGAGGTGCTCGCCGCGAACGCGAACCGCGCGCCGCGGCGTGCGGCGCTCTTCTACGCCACCGACGACGAGAGCGCCGCGGCGACGGCCGAACGGCTGATCCGCGCGGCCGGGTTCGACGCCGTGAAGGCCGGCGGCCTGGCCGCCGCCGGCCGCATCGAGGCGCCGGGAGGCGACCTGCACCAGTTCGGGTCCGACGGCGAGGTCGTCGACCTCGACCAGGCTCGCGCCGCTGTCGGCTCCGCCCGCCCCTGAGTTCAGACGCGGCGGCTCACCCGGGTACGGCAGCGGCCGGCCTGGGCGTGAGCTGCAGCTCGGCGACGGCAGCAACCCCGGTCCCCCGCCCGGACGCTGTCCCCGGAGGAGGCCCGGGTCGGCCACGTCCTGGCCGCTCTGTCCCTCCGGCTCGCCCCCAGCGCATGACCCGGATCGTGAACGACAGGAGTTCGACATGAGTGAAGCACTCGACCAGAACGCGAAGATCATCGCAGAGTTCCGAGCGAACGAAGGCAGAGTCGGCGGGGGCTTCGAGGGCGCTCCGCTGGTCCTCGTCCATCACCGCGGCCGCAAGAGCGGGCATGAGCACGTCACCCCGATGATGTACCTCCCGCACGACACCGCGCCGGACGTCGTCTACGTCTTCGCAAGCAAGAGCGGAGCACCCACCAACCCGGATTGGTACCGCAACCTGACCGCCGCCGGTGAGGGCACCATCGAACGCGGCACCGCGACCTACCAGGTGACCGTCCGCGAACTGGTCGGCGCCGAGCGCGACCGCATCTACGCCGAGCAGGCGCGGCGTTACCCCGGCTTCGCCGAGTACGCACGCCAGACCGCCGGAATCCGCGTCATTCCCGTGCTCGAACTCCGGCGGGCGTAGCGCCACACCCCTGTCAGCCTCAGCGAGTCGAAGGAGAGAGAGCATGCCCAAGGCGGTCAGGTACGACGAGTTCGGCGGGATCGACGTGTTGCGGGTCGACGAGGTGGAACGCCCGGCACCCGGGGACGGGCAGGTCCTCGTACGCGTGAAAGCGGCCGGTATCAACCCCAGCGAGGCGGTCATCCGCACGGGGGCGTTGACGGCCCTGTTCCCGTCGACGTTCCCGTCCGGGCAGGGCAGCGACCTCGCCGGGGTCATCGAGGAGGTCGGCGCCGGGGTTGCCGGATTCTCACCCGGCGACGAGGTGATCGGATTCAGCCAGAAGCGGGCCTCCCAGGCCGAGCTGGTCCTCGTCGAGGCCGGCGACCTCACGCGCAAGCCGGAGAAGGTCTCATGGGAGGTGGCCGGCAGCCTCTACGTCGTCGGCGTCACCGCATGGGGGGCGGTCCACGCCGTCCGGCCCGAGCAGGGCGAGACCGTCGTCGTCTCCGGAGCCGCAGGGGGAGTCGGCTCGCTCGCCGTCCAGCTCACGCGCCGTACCGGGGCCACGGTCATCGGCCTGGCGAGCGAGAGCAACCACGAGTGGCTGAAGAGCCGCGACGTGATCCCGGTCGCGTACGGCGAGGGCGTCGCGGACCGTATCAGGGCCGCCGCGCCCAGCGGCGTGGACGCCTTCATCGACACATTCGGCAGCGGGTACGTCGAGCTCGCTCTCGCCCTCGGCGTCGCGACCGACCGGATCGACACGATCGCCGATTTCGCGGCCGCCGAGAAGCACGGGGTGAAGACCGACGGCGGGGTCGCGGCCGGGCCGGGCGCCAAGGTGCTCGCCGAGCTTGCCGGCCTGATCGCCGACGGACACCTCGAGGTGCCGATCGCGAACGTCTACCCGCTGGCGCAGGTCCGCGAGGCCTACACCGAGCTCGAACGCCGCCACACCCACGGCAAGATCGTCCTCAGGCCCTAGTACATCGGCAGCGGTTCGCTGTCTTGCCCGGCCAGGCTAGGACGGCTGGCTGCTCCCGCTGACGAAGGTGTAGAGCTCGATGATGACGCCGTCCTTGCACCGGGCGATGTCCATTCCGGCCACGATGGGCGGCTGACCGGCGGGGCCGTACTGGAAGGCGAGGTGGCCGAGGTCGTCGTTGACGGAGACGGGGCCGTCGGGGCGCACGACCCAGTCCGGGGACTGCGCGAGCAGCTCCGCGGCGCGCCGGGCGAGCGCCTCGCGGCTCCGGTGTACGCGGTCGGGTTCGTGCCACACGACGTCCTGGGCGTAGGTCACCGCGATGGCCGCGTTGCGGCGCCCGGCGTCCTGTTCGTTGAAGACGTCGAGGAGGTTGCGGCGCATCAGGTCCGCGACGGTGGTGTTCATGGGCCGCCCTTCGGGGTTCGGCTCTATGCCTCGAGGGTCTTCGCGGCGTCGCGGATGACGTCGAGGACGAAGTCGGGGTGCGAGAGCATGGGCACGTGGCTGCTGTCGACGGCGTAGGTCTTCGCACCCATGCGCGTGGCGGCGGCCCGCTCCAGGTCCGGGTTCACGGTGCGGTCGTTGTTCGCGACGATGTACCAACTCGGCTTCGTGCGCCAGGCCGTGCCGGGAACCTGCTGGTCGAACAGATCGGCGACCGGCACGGCGCCCGTCGAAAGGACGAGCTTCTGCTCGGCTGCCGGCAGATCGCCGCAGAAGTCGCCGATGCCCGACTCCCGGAGCCAGATGCGGCCGTCGGCGATGGCGATGTGCTCGAAGACGGGCGTACGGGCGAACTTGTCCTGCTCGTCCTGGGAGGTCTCGTCCTCGTCCGGGCCGAGCGCGGCGATGTAGACCAGAGCGCCCACACGGTCGTGGACGCCGGCCTTGGTGATCAGGGTCCCGCCGTAGGAGTGACCGACGAGCACGACCGGGCCGGGCACGTGGTCGATGGCGCGGGTGACGCACGCGACGTCGCCTTCGAGTGAATCGAGGCCGTGCTGCGAGCTCAGGACCGCGTGCCCCTCGGCGTGGAGCGTGGGGATGAGCTTGCTGAAGCACGACCCGTCGGCCCAGAACCGCGGGCCTCGACCTGTCCTTCCACCTCATCCGCCGTGATCACGGCGCCCGCCTGGCGAACCAGCGGGCCCGCCTGCTGGTCACCGCCCCACACCGCACCGGCGGTCAGGCCCAGTTCGCCGACCTGCCGGTGGCCGCGGACACCTCCGACGAACCGGCGCCGGTGTACGCGTGGGCCCTTGACCACCTGCACCAGCCGCTCACCGTCGACCAGTTGGCGCGCCAGGCCGGCATGTCCCGCCGCACGCTCATCCGCCGCTTCCACTCCGACACCGGCCGGCCGCCCATGCGTTGGCTGCTCGACGCGAGACTCGGCCTCGCACGGGAACTCCTGGAATCGAGCGACCTGACGGTCGAATCCGTCGCACGGCGCTGCGGCCTGGGCACGCCGGCCAACTTCCGGACCCTGTTCAAGGCACACGTCGGGGTACCGCCGCGCACCTACCGCGAGACGTTCAACTCCGCCGCTGTGAGCATCCATTGACCCTTTGATCCTGGCAGGCCGTCGCGGGTCGCGATCGCGCCTCTCCGCACCACGCACCCGGACGGCCCGCGGTTCTGTCTGCCGCACTCGTCGAGGTCGAGCTCGCCGCGGGTGTCGATGAGGAGGTCCAGGGCCATGGCAAGGCGCGGCGCCCGGCGGACCCATGGCCGGTCAGCCTTGCCGGGGCGGCGGACGTCCGCGGACGGCTGCTGGGGCTGGGCGGTGCATACGTGCCCTTCGCACACGACCACCCCGGCCTGTTCGTCACGATGTTCCGTAGTCGGCCCGGCGACGGCCCGGTCGGCCACGACTCCTTCGAAGTGCTCCTGCACGTCGTTGCCGACGCCCAGGCGCCGCACTGGTCCCGGCGGAGCCGTCACCGGAGCCGACGGCCAGGTCCGTGTGGGCCGCCCTGCACGGCCTCGCGGTGCTCAGCCTGCGCGGGCCTCACCAGCGGCATGGACGAGTCACCGGAGGACCTCGCAGGCGGCACTCTGTCCGCGATTTTCGGACTGCGGTCAGGCCGTCCGGGATCCCTCGTTACGAGGGCCGGACGGGTCGGAGCCCGCGCCGAGGACGCCTTCGACGTGGGCCGCGAGGGAGGACCGTAGGGCTGCGGGTGTCATCTTCCGGTCGTCGATCAGGTGGATCACCAGGTCGGCGCGGATGGCGGCCAGCAGGGCGTGCGCGGTGAAGTCGGCGGCCTGGACGCTGGGGACCTGCTCCAGTTCCGCCCGGAGCATCTCGTGCCACCAGCCGTAGTGTTCGGCCTGGTAGGGGCTGCTGAGCCCGGCGTCCTCCGCTGCCGCCATCAGGTTCCGGTTCTCGATCTTGAAGCGCAGTGAGGCATCGAGAAGGTCCAGAATCCGTTGTCGCGGCGTACGCCCGGCCGCGTCCTGTGCCTCCCGCACGGCCTGGCGCAAGGGTTCGACGCGGGAGGCGATCACGGCTCCGATCAGGCCGGTGCGGTCGCCGAAGCGGCGGAACAGGGTGCCCTTGCCGACACCTGCGGCTGCGGCGATGTCGTCCATCGACACGCTCTGCGGGCTGGCGCCGGCGGCGAAGAGAGCGTCGGCCGCGGCCAGGACGGCCTCGCGGTTGCGCAGGGCGTCGGCGCGCTCCGGGCGCTGGGTCACGTGTCCTCCTCGTGTGTCATCCGGTCGGGTCAGTCGCACTGTTTCATGACACCTCCCGTTCGACGAAGGCACGGAGCGTGCCGGGCGGGCGGCCGGTGAGGCGCTGGACGGTGTCCGTGGTGCGGTCCTCGGCGCCGCCGGCGATAGCACGGTCCAGGCCCGCCAGCATGGTGGCGAACTCCAGCGGTATCTCGGCCGCCCAGCGGTCGCGAAGCTGATCGGACGTCAGCTGCTGGTGCACCACGGTCCGGCCGGTGACCTCGGTGATGACCACGGCGACCTCGTCGTAGCTCAGGGCCTGCGGTCCGGTGAGGATCAGGTCGGTGTTGGGGGCCTGCTCGTCGATCAGGGCGCGGACGGCGACGGCGGCGATGTCCTGCGCGTCGACGAATCCGACGCGGCCCATTCCCGTGGCCGTCCGGATGGTTCCGTCCTCACGGATGCTGCGGGCATGGGGAGTTGAGCCGGTGAAGTTCTGCATGAACCAGGAGGGCCGCAGTACCGCCCACTGGCCGAACAGGCCGGGCAGTGCCTGGTGGACCTGTCCCACCGCCGGGCCCCCTGCGGGGATCGCCGAGGAGCTGAGCAGCACCGCCCGGCAGACGCCGGCTGCGCGGGCCCGGTGCAGGAAGGGCAGCATGACCGCGGCCGGTTCGGAGGAGCCGATGGGTGGGATCAGGTAGAGGCGGTCGACGCCGTCCAGGGCCTCGTCCCAGGTCGCGGGATCGTTCCAGTCGAAGCGGACGGCGTGGGCGCCGTCCACCGGGGTGGCACTCCGGCCGGCGGCCTTCACGTGGTGCCGCTCGGCGGTCAGCCCGGCGGTGACCCGGCGGCCGGTGGTACCGGTGGCCCCGATGACCAGGGTGGCGCTCGGGGTGCTCATCGGGTCGCCCCTGCGAAGTCGGCGCCGGGCTGCTGGACGGCGAGCGGGTTCCAGTAGTCGCGGTAGGAGGTGATGCCCCCGTCCTTGACGGTGACCACGGCGATGTAGGTCATGTCGAACGGGCTGTCGGTCTCGACCAGGCGGCCGACCCCGCGCATCTCCACCACGATCGTCCCGGGCATGGTGGTCTGGTGGATCGTCAGGTCAGGGAAGTCGTGGACGTCGACGTGGTCGGGGTAGTGGCGCATGTAGTCGGCGATGGCCGACCGGCCCTCCAGTCGCTCGGGCCAGCCCTGCGGAGCGAAGGGGAACTCCAGCACGCCGTCCTCGTCCCACAGGTCCACCCAGGCGGTGATGTTCTTCTCCAGCAGGAGTTGCAGGCTGTGGCGGTACAGCTCCGCGGCTGTCACGGTCTCCGTCATGAGCAAGGCTCCATTCCGCTTCCACAAAAACGGACCAGCGGTCCGATTAGTTGAAGCATACGGACCGCCGGTCCGTTTTTCTAGTCCGGGCCCGCCACGATCGCCGCCCGCCCACCGCGTCGTGTGTTCCGGGATGGCGCCACGAGCTCGGTGATCACTCCGGGCCGGATACCACTCAGTGGAAACCCTGATGCTGCGGCAAGGTCAAGAAGCCCACCGGGGGCTCCCCTGGCCCTCTCGTTACTGCCCTGCCGGGCGCACACCGCCCGCCGATCGAGCCGCCTTGACCTTGCCGCGACGTCAGGGTTTCTCATGTACTCATGCGAATCGGCGAGATCGCCGCCCTCATCGGGGTCACCCCTCGGGCCGTGCGGCACTACCACCATCTCGGGCTGCTGCCCGAACCCGTACGGCGGAGCAACGGCTACCGCGAGTACGGAATCCGGGACGCCGTCCTGCTCGCCCGGATCCGGCGCCTGACCGAGCTCGGCCTCGGCCTCGACGAGGTGCGCGACGTCCTCGCGGACGACGAGGGCCGCGAGCTGGTGGAAGTCCTACAGGAACTGGACGAAGACCTCGGACGGCAGGAAGCGGTCATCCGGGAGAGACGCCGGCGGCTCGCCGCGCTGCTGGCCGAGGCGCGCGGTGGACGGCTGACCGCCGAAGGACCACTGTCGCCGCAGCTCACCAGGCTGCTGGCAGGCATCGGCGAGATGCCGGACTCTCCGATGGCCGTGAAGGACCGGGAGGTCCTGGCCCTCCTTGACACCGTGGCCCCCGAGGCGGAGCGGGTCCGGCTGATGGAGACGCTGCAGGGGATGGAGGAGCACGCGGGCGAGGTGTACGGCCTGCTGGACGCCCTTGCCGGTGAGGAGCCGGACGACCCCCGGGTGATCCGGGCCGCCACCGCGCTCGCGGCCCTGCTGCCCGACGCCCTGGTCGTGAATTTCGCCGACCCGGCCGGCAGCGTTCTGGCAGACGTCATCTTCGCAGACCTGGCACCGGCCCAATCGGCGGCAGTGCGCCGCGCAATCGAACTCGTGAAGCAACGACAGGAGGACCAGGCATGACGCCGTCGGAGCTCCGGGCACCCCTGCCCCGGCCCGAAGCACCCACGCGGGGGCCGGCCCTGCGGAAGCTGCGCGCCATCGCGGTGCCCGCCCAGCTCGTGCTGGCCGTCTGCCTGACCAGCGGGGCTGCGGTGCCCGGCATCGTTCTGCTCGGCGGCAAGCTGCTCCTGCTCGTACTCCTCGGCGCCGAGGCGCACGTCTGGCTGCGGCTACGGCGGCTCGGACTGTCCCGGCGCCAGGCGCTCGCGCAGCTCGTACCCGAGCGCGCGGCGCGGTACGTGGCACACGAGGGACGGATCATGGCGAGCCTGGTCCGGTGGGCCGTGCGCCGTCCGCACGGCGTCGGCGAGGCCGACGCAGTCTTCCCCCACGCCCGCGACCAGGCCGCAATGATGTACGCCCTGACGTTCGTGTGCGTGGCCGAGACGGTCGCCCTGTCGTACCTGCTCACCGACTGGCCCGTCATCCACGCCGTCTTTCTGGTCGTCGACGTCTACACCGTCCTGTTCATCCTCGGCATGCACGCGGCCGCCGTCACCCGGCCGCACGTCCTGGCCGAGGGTGTCCTGCGCGTCCGGCAGGCAGCCCATGTCGACATCCGTGTTCCCGTCGCCCAGATTGCTGCCATCCGGCGCGAGACGCTGTTCACCCACGAGAAGAAGAACGACGAGCTGAACCTGGCCATCGCCTCCCAGACCTCCCTCACTCTCGAACTGGCCGAACCGCTCAATGCGCCAAGGCTCCTCGGCACCCCCCGCCTCGTACGGGTGATCAGGCTGCACGCCGACGATCCGACGTCCCTCCACGACGCCGTCACACGGGCACGAACCGCCCCCGCACCCGGCCCAGGTACGCCTGCGACGGCCTGATACGAAGCGACCGATGTGGCGCCCGGCCAGCCCCGACCGCCCCGATCACGGCTGGGTGTTCCAACCCCTCCGGGCCGGGACGACGTGGCTGCGGCAGGCCGGGCAGCTCGACATCGTCCAGGGCACCGTCTTCCGGTACCGGTGCGAGAATCCGTCAGCCGGGGAGGCTCTGGCGCCGTGGGTACGACCGCCGGAGGCGTGATGCGGCCTCCGCCCTGGCTCTCCCCCGGTAAACCAGGGTGCATCGCGGCGACGGCGCCCGGCCCGATGGGCGGCGGCGCCGTGCGTCCCGGTCCCTGGCCTAGCCCACGGCCTCCCCTGCCGTTACCGACCGCGGGCTCAGCGTGGCCCGCCCGGGCCGCGCCGGCGGCGTGGCGCGGAGGTGCTGGGCGGCCTCGGCCGCGGTGTGGGAGGAAGCGAAGGTGAACGCGCGCGGGGAGGGCCCGTGCGCCCGGAGGTCCGCCAGCCGCTCAAGGGCCTCGCCGACGGTCGGGAGGTGGCCGGCGGGGACCCACCAGAGCACCAGGTGCGCCTCGACGTGCCGTTCGAACCAATCGCGACGCTGCCGCATCACCTCCAGGTGCCCGCTGCGGTAGGTGAAGTCCCAGAGGGCTTCCGGGGATTCCCACACCGACATGTTGACGATGACGTCCTCTCCCGCCGGGCGCAGGCCGGTGGCGTCGGCCGCCCCCTCCTCCGCGAGTCGCCACACGAAGCCGGGCGCGTCGTCGGCGGCGGCGTTGACCGGGTCGAGCATGTCGACGAACGGTGCAATGCGCGGGTCGTCGAGCGGGTGGCGAAGCTTCGCGACGTTGAGTTGGGCGAGGTGGGCGGCATGCGTGGCGGCGGTCATGGCCTCATCCCAGCACGACCCCGCTTTCTAAGTCAACGGTCATTGTTTTTAGAAGCCTCGACCACCACGCAACACTCCCCCGGCCGGGCGTCCATGCGGGCGCGCACCGGACCGTCCGCGCCGAGCAGCCCCTCCAGCAGTGCGAGGTTCATGCCGCACACGAGCGGCGGGAAGCGTTCGGCGACGGCATGGAACGGACAGTTGCGCATGCGGACGACGTGCGCGGCCGACCCGGCCGGCCCCTCGGCTCCCTGGGCACCCTCCAGATGTGGTTCGTAGCCGCGGGCGGCCAGCACCTCCATGGCTTCCGCAAGATCGCCGCAGGGCGCTGCGGAACCGCGCAGGGCCTCGCCCCGGCGGCGCGCGACCGCGCAGAGCCCGGCGTCCAGCCCGGCCTGCTCGGCAGCCTCGGCGAGCAACTCGGCAGCGGTGCGGTAGTCCCGGGCGGGCAGCGACACCGACCGCTCGGCCCGCGCCCGCGTGTACACCTTGGCGGGGCGGCCCGCCCCCGGCCCCGAACGGCCCGTCAGTCGGCGGCTCCCGCTCTCCAGCAGCCCGGCCTCGGCCAGCTTGTCCAGATGGTGCGCGGCGAGCGTGCGCGCCACCCCGGCCGCCTCGGCGGCCTCGTTGCGGCCGACCTCACGCCCCTGGGCCACCACATACTCGTACAGGCGGCGCCGCACCGGATCCTGCAGTACCGCGATCGCATCGATGTCGTTCACCTGGCCATTCTAAGAACAACACAGGTGGATGATAGAGAGTCGGGAGCCGACCGGCAGGCCGCCGGCGGCGTCCACCAGCGCATTGCTTGGCCGGCCGGATCCGGGCAGGCACGGCGTACGGCGGCGCGGCAGGTGGGCCGGACGAGATGGCACAGCCTCCCGATGAGCCGGTACGCGTCACCGACGGCCGGTCCTGCAGGGGCAGGTCCCCCGGCGCACGCACCTGGATGGAGAGGGTCCGCGACTGCGCCCGAACGTTCACTACCGACGCCCCGGGCGTCCCGGCCGGCCAAGCCGACGCGGCGTTCGTGGCGCGCGTGGTCCACAGCTGCACCACGATCCTTCGGACACGCTCGCACTTCGGCATTCCAGGCCTCAGCTCACGGGGATGGCCTTGACGCCCGAGAGCAGCGGGATGAGCTGGTACTGCCCGTCCCCGGGGCCGCAGGAGGGTGTGGTGTCGGGGGTGTTGGAGATGTTCGTTCCGGCCTTGAAGCGCCCGTCCCCGCTCGCGGCGACCGTCGTGAAATGGTCGCGGCGGCCGTTGAAGTAGTACATGCACTGGTGCAGGTTCAGGTACCGTCCGGCGGCCAGGTCGAGGGGCGTGGCGCTCGACAGCAGCGGGAGGAGGTCGTACACGCCGCCCCCGTTGCTGCATCTCGGCGCGGTGTCACGGGTGTTGGAGACATTGGTGCCGGCAGTGAACTTGAAGTCCGTGGTCGACACCACCGTGGTGAGGTGGGTCTGGTCGTAATCGCCGAAGTACACGCACTGGTGCAGGTTCAGGTAGCGCCCGGCGGTCAGGTCGTAGCCCTCGGCGGCCGAGTAGACGTTGTTCTCGTAGGTCCCGTCACCGCGACCGCAGGAGGGGCTCGCATCCGCGGCACCGGAGATGTTCGTGCCGGCGGTGAAGCGCCCGTCCCTGCTCGGGACCACAGTGGTCATGAGGTCGAAGCTCGCCGGCAGGAAGGCGTCGAAGACACACTGGTGCAGGTTCAGGTACCGGCTTGCCGGGGGCTGCGCAGCGGTGGCGGGAGCCGGGCCGACCAGGGCGGCGGCGGACAGGACGGCGCCGACGAGCGCGGCCGAGCGGGGAAGAAGACGCATCGGGAAAGTCTCCGTGATCAGGTGCGGCCGCTCCGGGTGAGCGGCCCGCCACGCAGGAGGCTTTCCCCGGGCGTCCGACACTCCCGGCCGCCGCGCGGAACGTTCACCTGAACGACCGGCCATCCATACGGGAGCCGTTCGGCGATCACGGTGACGATACCCGGCGACCGACTGCACCCTAGCCGGTGACTGCAAGGTGACCAGCCCGGGCGGCCCCATCCACCCAACCGCTGCAGCAAGAGCTGCGGGATGATCTCGGCGGCGTGCGGCCGCGGTCGGCGTCGGCGGACCCGCGCAGATGGCGCGGGCGCGCCGGGAGCACCCAAGCGACGGTGAGCAGGCCCGAGACACCGCGGAGGAGGTCGTTCGGGCCTCCTCCGCGATCCGAGCCGACGCCGCGCCTGCCGGCCGCTGTCTTCTCGCGGGCTTCACTGGCCGGATGCGCGCCGATCGCACTGGTGATCGACACGTTGCTCTCGCTGGTCAACCGGCTCTCGGTGATCTTCTCCGGCGATGCGACTGCGGTGACCTGGATCCGCGTCCTGGCGGACTACCTGGTGCGTTCTGCGTCTCCGGCGCCGGCTTCTGCAGCGCCCGTCGCACCCGGCGCTGAGCTACATCATGCTGCTCGGGGTGAGCCCGGGCAGCAGCCAGCTCTGGAACGGCGCCAGCACGGCGAGCACGAGGAACGCCACCCCGGCCACCCGCGCCAGCAGCGGCCCGCGGCGCCACAGCTTCTCCAGGAAGATCACCACCGCCATCCCCGCCATCGCCGCCACGTTCATCACTCCGAGCGGCACCAGCACCACCATCAGCGCCCAGCGGCACAACCAAGCTAGCTTATATAAGCATGTTTAGTTACTCTGGAGGCATGACCACAGACCGCACGGCAGCCGTGTACCCCGACCTGTCCCTCACCCTGTCCGAAGCCGGAGCCGGCCGGCCGGTCCTGATCCTGCACGGCGGCGGGGGCCCGGCCACCGTCGCCGGCCTCGCCCTGCACATCTCCCGCACCGCACACGCCATCACGCCCGTGCACCCTGGCTGGGACGGCGCCCACCGCCCCGAATGGCTCACCGGCATCGACGACCTCGCCCTCGCCTACCTGAACCACCTGCGGGACCGCCGGCTGGACGACGTCCTCGTCATCGGCTCCTCGCTCGGCGGCTGGATCGCCGCCGAGATGGCCGTACGCGACACCGCGGGAATCATCACCGGCCTCGTCCTGATCGACGCCGTCGGTGTGAACGTCGAAACGGAACC
Source organism: Kitasatospora sp. NPDC032757 (assembly GCF_055579305.1). Classification (NCBI taxonomy): domain Bacteria; kingdom Bacillati; phylum Actinomycetota; class Actinomycetes; order Kitasatosporales; family Streptomycetaceae; genus Kitasatospora; species Kitasatospora sp. NPDC032757. The sequence continues at coordinate 25,379 of NZ_JBVINN010000049.1, forward strand.
GATCACCGACTTCTTCGCCCTCGACGCACGCGGCGCGGCGGACCACTCCTGGCACGACCCGGACCGCTACCACGTCGACCCCGCCGACCTCCCCTCCGACGAACTCGCCTGCCGGCAAGGCAACATGGCCACCATGCGCACCCTCGCGGGCGACCCCTACATGCACGACCCCAAGCTGCTGCACCGGCTCGGACGCGTCCACGTGCCGACCCTCCTGATCTGGGGGGAGAGCGACCGCATCGTCACACCCGCGTACGGCCGGGCCTACGCCGACGCCTTCGCCAACGGCACACTCAAGGTCATCCCCAAAGCCGGCCACCTTCCGCAGATCGAACAGCCGGACGCCACCACCGCCCTGATCGACGCCCACCTGCGTCGCACGAGCACCCAACTCATCGACGCCGAGTGACCGTTGGCGCTCGGCACGACGCGTGCGGCGGCGGGCAGCATGGTCACCTCGACGATGCCGCCCGGCCGTCGGCCTCGATGGCGAGGTCGCCGCCGTGCGGCAGGACTTCCAGGTCGAGCCCCGGTAGGGCGGGGGGACCCGGATCTCCACCCGGACGCCCAACGCTGCCAGCGTCCCCACTGCCGGTAGAACGAGGCCACGGACTGGCCGAGCAGCGGGAAGGACTCCGTCCTGCCGTCCGCCGGTGCGACGACCAGCCGGTGGTCGACGAAGCCCATCGCCGGGACTCCGTGGCCGCACCGGTCCTGTGGCGGGACTCGATCCTGGGCGCCGTCCTCATGCTCAAGCCGAGCAGCGAGATGCCCGCGGACCTGCGACCGCTGATCTACCACACGCTCAAAACAGCCGAGGACATCAGCCGGCTCACCGCAACTCCCCTCTCTGGCGTCGTCCAGGCACCGCACCCACCGCCGGCGCTGCCGCCCCGCGATCACCTCGCGGGGCGGCACTGCGGAATCGCAGGGCGTCACAGGATGTGCCAGCGCATCCCATCCTCCCCTTCACGCAGCCCGGCGACACGACGGACAACCTCCGCCAGGGTTTCCGAACCCGCCGCAGCGCGCTTCGCGTTCGTCGTAATTATCCTCAACTCGCGCAGGTCCCAGAGAAGTTGGTACCCCCGCCACTCGACGACATCAAAGCCGTACGACCGGGCGAAGGCCGGGGTCGGTGGACACCGTCGCGCCCTCACCCGCCCCCTGAGCCCGGAGCGGGCTCGTGCGGTCGGCCGTCGGCGTCCGGCAGAACCAGGCCTGCCGGACCGTCCGCCGCCGACCGGTTCTGCCGAGGCCTGCCCGGGGAGAGGGCGATCCTGACGCCGACGCAGAGTGCCAGCAGTCCGCAGCCGGCCGCGACGAAGACGGTGCGGGGCGACAGGACGGCCAACAGCGCGCTACCCAGGCCCGCCGCCAGGGTCTCGGCAAGGAAGATCGGTCCGTAGATCGCACCGAAGACCCTGCCGAGCAGCTGCTCGGGTACGGTCTGGCCGAGGAGCGTGTCGCAGGCGACGTTCTCCAGTCCGTTGCCGACGCCGGCGATCGCGTAGCAGCCGACGACCGCGGCCGCGACGGGCGAGACGCCGGTCAGCAGCAGGCCGAGGCCGCCGGCTGCCAGGCCTGCGACGAAGTACCCGCCCAGGGGTGCCCGACCGGTGGCGCGCAACAGCAGCAGCGGCGCGAGGATCATGGCCGCTCCGTAGAGACTGGAGGCCAGACCGACGGCCTCGGCTCCCGCGCCGAGTTCGTCCCGAAGCAGGAAGACCAGGGCCACGTTGTCCAGCCCCGCCAGTGAGACGCCGAGGAACAGCGCGACCGCGAGCGTGCGGGCGGTGCGGTGCCGGGCCACGTAGGCCAGGCCTTCCGCCATGTCGGCGATCACCCGGCGGGCGCCCGCTCGGGATGAGGAGAAGGCGGTCCCCGTCGGTCGGCCGTGGGGTGAGGTGGCAGAGGCGGCGGCGGGGGTGGGTGCGGCGGCGGGGGTGGGTGTGGCCGCACCGGGCAGCGGCGGCAGGCGCAGCAGCAGCAGGGTGGAGACGGCGAAGGTCAGGGCGTCCACGGCGAGGGCCGCCTGCGTGCCGGCGTGGGCGAACAGCAGCGCGCCGACGGCCGGGCCCACTGCGAGGCTGACGTTGTGCGACATCCCCAGCAGTGCGTTGGCGGGGCCGAGTTGGTCGCTCGGCACGATCTTGGGGATGGTGCTCTTCCCGACCGGCAGGAAGAACGTGGAGAGCAGGGACGTGGCGGCCAGGACGGTGATCAGGACGGGGAAGGGCGGGAGTGCTATCGCCAGGAAGCCGATCAACAGCAGCCGCCCGAGGTCGCACGCGATCATCAGCTTCCGCGCGTCCACAAGGTCGGCGACGGAGCCGGCGAGCGGGCCGACCACCTGCGGAAGCGCGCGGGCGGCCAGGGCGAGGGCCAGCCGACCGGGGCCGGCCCCGGAATCCTGGAGGTAGAGGACGAGGGCGGTCAGTGTGATGAAATCACCGATGTAGGAGGCGGTGCGAGCACCCCAGAAGCTTCGGTACGACTTATTTCCACCAATAGCGGACATAATTCGCATGATTGGCAACACTCCCGATCAACCCCACATGACACTCGAACAAGCTCTTGCAAGTCGATTATTGCAAGGTTAGTCTGACCCTGCCGCTACTGGGCATCATGAGCATGAATCAATTCACAGAATTGGGGGTGCCATCATGGAGAACGTAGCCGACGGGGTCGAGGTTGTGGACGACTTCGACGCCTTGGACGACCTCGACGACATCGAGTTCAGCCTCGACGAGATCGAGAACAAGATCGCTCCGCTCGCGCTGGCCTGACGTCGAGTCAGCTGACGGAAGATCAGAAGAGCGCTTCCGTTCCAGCGAGTGGGCGAGATGATTCGCCGCATGGACCGCGCTCGGCGGGCGTCGACGACGCCGACCGGGCGCGGGCGGGCGGACCTTCTCGAACAATCGGGTCGAATTCAGTTCCCCCGCCTTTTTCATTCCTTCCTCCGGCCCGGCCGTGAAACGGCACCTACCACTTGTCCCGGAGATATCCGCCTGCGTGGACCTCGCGTCCCCGGCCGGCCGCGCGGGCGTCATCATGATTCCACCCCCGTAGGAGCTCCGGCGAATCGCGAAATGCAAACTTCTGCGATAGGGCTGTTGCTGAATGCTGAATGTCCTGGACATGAGTGTTTCCTGCCCGGCGCCGGTGGCGTTCGACGGGTTGCGGGCGGTCGTGACGGCGCTCGACGACCTCGGCACCGGGATCCGGAGCCGGCTCTGCGCGAGGTCGCCCGTGGAGGCCCGCGTGCTGGTCCCGGCCTGGGACGAGGGTGATCCGCGGGCGATCGCCGACATCGCGCTGAGCCCGTCCGAGCGGCGGCTGCACCGGGAGTCCGAACAGGTCTTCCGCGTCATCGAGGCCGCCTGCCGCGCCGTCGCCGACACCCTGGTCGAGGAGGACGTGCGACTGCGACTCGGACGCATCGGATCATGGGACACGCCGTCGCTGCGCGCCCTGGCACGGCTGGTCGAGCACCTGACCTGGCGCGGTGCGCGCGACCGGCTCACATTGTCCGGTGTCGAGCGACGCGGCCCGCTCGGCGAGGCCCTGGCCGAGGCCGGGCTGCCGTCGCCGGAGCCGGGCCAACTCGCCGCGAGGCTCGGTCACCTGGTCGCGGCCGACACCGGTCCGACGGCCGGGCACCAACGCGTCGAACCCGTCACCACGCCCGAATCGCGTCTGTTCGCAGCGGTGTTGGACGAAGGCGGCAATGCGGTCGACCGGATCGCCTTCGCGGTCGAGTCCGTCAGGCGCGGCTTCTTCCGCGGCGACTACGAGGTGATGGTCCGCTGTGCGCTGGTCGGCCTCGACCTGTGCGGACCGGGTACGCACCTGGACGGAGCGGTGATCGACGCCGTCCTGCGGCGCGGTCAGATGAGGTCCCCGCTCGCCGACGCCGTCGAGTTCGAACTCGGCCTGCTGAGGGGCCCGGCCGACGTCCGTGCCTTCTTCCGCAAGGTGCTGGGGATGGTCCACAGCTTCCGGGGCGACAACCGGCGTGCCCTCCATGAGTTCTCCCACATCGTCGACGGCGCGCAGTACTCGGTGGAGCTGCGGGCGCAGGCCGCCCTGTATGCGGCACTGACCAAGGTCAAGATGCTGCGCGACCCGGCGGCCGGGGCCCGACAGGCCACCGAGGGCATGGCACTGTTGGAGCAGTACCCGACCGGCAGCGACCAGGCCCGTCGGGAGCGCGGCTGGCTGCACAACGTCCGGGCGCTGTGCGCCTTCTCGCAAGGGCGGCTCGGCGAGGCGCTGACGGACGAGAAGGCGGCGCTGGCCTGTGTCGCCGACGGGTCCGACTCCAGCTCGGTCCACCTGAAGATCAACTTGATCTCCAACATCAGCGTTCTCCAGGAGCGCGCCGGGAAGGTGGACAGCGCCATCACCACCTGGCAGAAGTACACCGTGGTCGGCGTCGCCTGGGGGCCCATGTTCACCAAGCACCACGCCTACCGGCTCGGCGGACTGGCCCTCGCCGCGGGCCGGCCCGAGGAGGGCGCCACCGCCCTGGAAGCCGCGTACGCGGCCGGGGACAGCCTGTCGGACACCTTCCACCGCGCCGCGATCGCCACCGAGCTGGGCGGGCTGTTCCTGCCCAACGACCCCGCCCGGGCCGCGCACTGGTACCACACCGCCGCCGAGGCCGCCCGGGACCTCGCCGACCCCTACGGCCACGCGCTGGCCTGCGCCGGGCGCGACCTGGCCGAGGACCTGGCACCCGAACCGCGACTCGCCGCGATGGCGGCCTCCTCGGTGACGTACCCCGAGCGGGGCACGGAGCTCGCCGCAGCGATCACCTCGGGCGACCGGATCCGCTGCGCCGGCCTGCTCCCGCGTCCCCGCACCAAACTCAACCGGCCCTTCGACCACGTGAACCTCAGCTGATGGGGGCGCGGACCGCCGCGTCCACGTGGACGCTCCTGCCGCACTTCCTCCTGCGCCGGGCGGGCTTCCCCTTCGACCTGCTCGCCGTCCCCGACGACGATCCGACGGTGCCGGCCGTCGAGCACCTGGTCGAGTCCGTCCGCCGGATGGAGTCCGAACGGCACGCCCTGCTGCGCCGGGAGATCCCGGCCGAGGTGGAGCGCCTGCGCCGCGCGGGGGACGACGGCACGCTGCTGCGCCCGCTCTCCCGTTGCCGGAGCGCCCTGGGCCGGCGCCGGGACGCCGACGCTGCACAGCGCTGCGCGGCCCTGCCCGGTCGGGGCGAACACCTGGGCCCCGCCCTGGATCGCTTCGTCGCCGCCGCACGTGACGTGGAGCTGGCCCGGACTAGGGTCGCCGCCACGCTGGAACACAGTGCCCGGGCCGAGGAGGAACGACTGCTGCTGAGGCTCGGCCACGACCGGGTCAGGGAGGCGCTGGTCCAGTTGTCCCCCTCCTTCGCCGAGCACGCCGCCCGCTTGACCGCCGCCCGCCTGGCCACCGCCCGCCTCGCCGCCGCGCAGGCCGTGGACGGCCAGGGCCCCGCCCGCGCCCGCGACCGGAAGTTCCTGCGCACCGCCTACCTCTACGTACAGCGACTGGCCGCCAAGAACGAGACCACCAGCTTCTTCGGCCCGTTGACGCACGGCCGGTTCACCCCCGAGCACCAGGGTTACGCCGGCGGGCCGGAGACGGACAGCGGCGTGCGCCGCAACGACGCGTTCCTGGCGTTCTGGGCGACGGCCGAGCTGGCACGGGTCATCGCCGCCGACCCGCGCCTCGCCGGCCGGATCCCGGTGCGCCGGACACCCCTGGTCGCGGTCCTGGACGACGGCGTCCGCGACCCGCAGGGCCGGGTCCGTCGGCTCGGCGCCCTGGACCGGGCAATCCTGACCGCCGCCGACGGCGCCGACACCGCCGACGCGCTCGCCCGGCGGCTCGCCGCCGAGCGGGGCGTGCCACACCAGGACGTCCGGGACCGCGTCGAGCGGCTGGCCGGCGCCGGCCTGCTGCTGGCGGATCTCGAACCCGCGTCGGCGCGCCCGCAGCCGCTGGACGACCTGCGCGTACTGGTCGCGGCCGCGGACCCGGGCTCACCGTGGCTGGTCGAACTCGACGCCCTGAGGGAGGACCTGCGCCGGTACGCGAACACCTGCGGCGCTCCGGAGCGCGAGCGCGCCTTCGGGGAGCTGGAGAGCCGCTTCGGGCGGCTCACCGGCGTGGACGCCCGCCGCAGCGGCGGGCAGATGTACGCGGACCGCCTCGTTGCGTACGAGGAGTGCGAAGGCGACGCGCCCCTGACGATCGGCGCCGACGTCGCCGATCGGTGGAGCAGGGACCTCGCACCGTACCTCGACCTGTGCGCCGCGTACGGGGCGCTGCGCTTCCGGAGCGTCCGGGCCGAGGCCTCGCGGGTGCTCGCCGCAGCCGGCGGCGAGCTGCCGTACCTGGAGTTCGCCGACCGCCTTGCCGCGGCCACGGCCGCCACCGCCTCGCGGCGGGACGTCCCCGCCGAGGCCGTGGCCGACGACGCCGCGCCGCGGGACGTCCCCGCCGAGCGGGTCTTCGAGGAGCGGCTGGCCGCGGTGGTGGCGGCCGCGGCGGACGGCAACCGGGCCCGGCTGGCCCCCGCCGACCTCCGGACGCTGATCGACTCGGTCGAGCCCGACGACGACGGCCCGACCTCGGCCCGCTTCGTCTCACCGGACCTCATGCTGGCCCGTGCGGGCGCCGACGAGCTGCTCGTCCTCGGCGAGATGCACCCGTACGTCTTCGCCTGGGGCTCCCAGGGGCTCTTCGCCCCCGACGCCGAGGCCCTCCAGGCGGACCTGGCCCGCGACCTGACGCCCTGGGGCGGGCCCGAGCGGATCGCGACCGTCCTGCGCCGTCGCCAGCACAAGGGCCTGGTCTCCGAGGCGTTCCCCGGCCGGTTCGTCGAGATCAGCGGGCTGGCGACGCGCGAGCGCGACCGGTGCGTCGCGGTCGCCGACCTCCGGGTCGTCACCGGGCCGTCGGGGCCGGAGCTGCACGGGCCGGGCGGGCAACTCGTGCTCTACACCGGCGAGAACGACCACCCCCACCTGCGGGCGTTCGCGCCGCCGCAGGTCGAGCCGCCGCCGGTACGCCTCGGCGGGCGCCGGCCGCGCGTCTCGGTCGGCGACGTGGTCGTCCAGCGGGCCCGCTGGTGGCTGTCGGCACAGGACCTGGAGGAGCTGCACCGTGCGGCCGACGGCCCGGAGGCGGTGGTCGCCGTCGCTACCCTGCGCGCCCGGTCGGGCATCCCCCGGCACGTCTTCGTCAAGCCCGCCGGCGAGCCGAAGCCGGTGTGCCTCGACCTGTCCTCGCCACTCGCGGTGTCCGTGCTGCGGGTCTTCTCGGGCGGCGACCTCGTCGTGGAGGAGATGCTGCCGGCGCCGGACCAGCTGTGGCTGGAACGCCAGGCGGGCCGGCACACCTCCGAGTTCCGGCTGGCCATGATCGGGCGGGGGGACGCCTGATGTGGTCGATGGTGTCCGACGCGGTCCTGCGCTCGACCGGCTTCCCCTACGAACTCGTCGAGCGGCTACGGCTGCCCGCCGCCGCGAGCGCCGCAGCCGCCGTGGCCGACGCAGAACGCGAACTGCTGTCCCTGGCGGTCCGGGCGGGTTGGGAGGAGTCACGGCTCGCCCACCTGCGCGCCGTCGTCGCCGCCGGCACCGTCCGGCTGGGGCCGGACGAGCGCGCCGACCCGCACTGGGTGGACACCGTCACCAGGCTGCGTGCGGCCCGCCGCGCCCTGGACGAGGTGGTGGCCAAGGAGGAGGCGGCCGCCGCCACCGTCGCCGAGCTGGCACGCGACGACCGCCTGCGGGAGGCGCTCGCGGTGTCCAACCCGAGGATCCTCGCCGACCTGGAGCGCCGCGGCCACACCGCGCAGCTCACCCACCAGCTCGCCACCTTCATCCAACGCGTCTGCACCAAGAACGAGACGCTGAGCTTCTTCGGCCCGATCAACTACGCGACCCTCGACGAGCGCGACCCGGACGCGATCGCCCTCTCCTCCCGAGGGCCGGGCACCCTGCGGGCCCGCCGCGCGCACACCGGCTCGTGGGTGGTCGCCGCGCTGGCCGAGGCGATCGCCTTCGCCGAGCCGGTCAGCCCCTGGCTGGTCCTGCGGCTCCGCAACCCGGGCGTCGCCCGGTGGAGCGGCGACCCGCAGGCCCTCCCGGCCCGGCTGCTCGCACTCGTGGACGCCCGGCACACCCTGGGCGCGCTGGCCGACCGGCTGTCCCTGACGCCGGCCCAGGCCGCCGAGGCGGCGCGCACGCTGGTGCGGGCCGGGCTGGTCGGCCACCAGATCGACCCGCCCGCCACCACCCCGGACCCGCTGGCCTTCCTGGTGCACCGCCTCGCGGGGCTGCCGGGCACGGGCCCGCTGGCCGCCGAGGTCGCCGCCCTCGTCGAACTCCGCGACGGGTTCTGCGCCGACGACGCCGACGGCAAGGCGCGCCGGCACCGGCTGTTCCTCGACCGGGTGCTCCGGACGGCCCCCGACGCGGCCGGGGGAAGCGGTCGAACCGGCGCCTTCTACACCGACCGGCTTCCGCTGCGCGAGGAGTGCGCGGGGACGGTGCAGCTGCGGCTGGGGGGCTCGGTGGTCCGGGAGCTCCGACACCGGGTGTTTCCCGCTCTGGACTTCCTGGCCGCCCTGGCCCACCGCCGCCGGGACCTCGCGCGGCACGCGCTGGCCGCCCGGCTCGGCGAGCGCGAGGTACCGCTGTGGAGGCTGGCCGCCAGAGCCGACGGCTGGCCACAACCCGAGGACACCGAGGTGGCCGCCGCCGTCCGCGCGGCGGTCGCCGACCCGGACGCCGCCGAGGTCGACCTGGCGGCGTCCGCCGACCTCGCCGCCTTGGTGCGGCGAACCCCGCTCGAACAGTCCGGGGCGGTATGCTCCGTCGACCTGCTGATCGCCGCGGCGGACACGGCCGCGTGGCAGGCCGGGCGGTACGAGGTGCTGCTCGGCGACGTCCACGACACCGTCCTGCTGACGGACTGGGCCCTCCAGTTCCACCCGGACGCCGAACGCGTCCGTACGGCCAGGGATGCCGCGGTCGCCGGAGCCTTCGGGGCGGTGCCCGCGGTCAGCGTGCTCGCCAAGCGACAGACCGGCATCCCGCCTCTCGAACTCCCGGGCCCCGTGGTCGAACTGGGCGGCACCTCGGGGCAGGGCAGCCCCTGGCTGGCCGACCTGCGCGACCTCGTGGTGGTCTCCGACGGCACCCGCGTGCGGCTTCAAAGCACCCCCCTCGGCGGCGAGGTGGCCCTGCACAACGGCGAGTTGGACACCCTCGTGCAGACGGCGTTCGCCCCGCCGAGGCTGCGCGCGCCGCGCATCGCCCTCGGCCCCCACACACCGCGGCTGCGCTGGGGGGCGGCGGTGATCCAACGGGAGAGCTGGACGGTACCGCTGTCCGCCGTGGCGGCCCTCGGCCCGTCGGCCACGGCCGCGGCCGTACTCGCGGCCCGACGCCTGTGGGTCGACCACGGTCTCCCGGAACAGGCTTTCGTCCACCTGCCGGGCGTACGCAAACCCCTGTTCGTCGACGCCGCAAGCCCGGCGCTGACCCGGGCACTGGCCCGGGCCTGCCGCAAGGTGGCAGCCCACACTGCCCCGGACGCCGTGGTCCGGATCAGCGAGATGCTGCCGGGACCGGACGAGTTGTGGCTGTCGGAGGCGTCCGGACGGTACACCGCGGAACTGCGGTGCGTCTTCGCCCGCCCCGCTCGCGTGCCAGAGACACCGGGAAGGACCACGGCCTCATGACCCACCTGATCGTCCTTCCCCACAGCGACCCCACGCTCCGCCACCAGGCGCCCGGCCACCGGGCCGTCGAACTCCAACGGGCCGCCGTCGAGCGATTGACCGCGCCCGCGGAGCGGGCACCGGTACGGGAGGCACTGCGCTCGGCTGCGGACGGGGGCGGTGAGCAGCTCGGCGAGCTGGCCCTGTTCGAGGCCGCCGAACGCTTCCTGACCCAGGACCACGGCCCGGTCAGCCGACTCCTCGCCCTCGACCTGGTGCTCACGCTGGCCGGCGCCCATGCCCGCTGGCCGGTCTCACTGCGCCTGGACGACCTCGAACTGGCCGCCGGCACCACGGAGTCGGGCGCGGACATCGCCCGGGCCGCACAGTCCGGCCTCCCGTTCGCGCCCGAACTCCGGGAGGCCCGGCGACTGCTCGACGAGGGGCCGGCCGTCCTGCTGATCGACCGCGACCAGCAGCTCCCCGCGCTATTCGCGCTCGCCGCGGACAGCGGGAAGCCGCTGGCACTGGACGGCGCGTTCGCCCGGCGACACTGGCGGGCACTGGAGCCGCACCTGCCGGCCGGCAGCCACCTGGTGGCCACCGGAGCGTTCGCCACGGTCGACGAGGACGGACCGGCCTGGCTCACCCGGCGGGCCCGCCGGCCCTGGGCGGACACGCTCAGCGGGGCCGAACTCGCAGCCCTGTCGGCCACCGCGCCCGCCTCCGCGCCGGCGGGCTGCGCCGTCGCGATCATCGCCCTGGTGGAGGCCGGCGACGACCTGGTCCGCACGGCCGACGGCGTCACCCTCGGCACCGAGCGCCTGCGGGCGGCCGTCCACGCCCTCGCCGGCGCGGGGAGCGCCGTCCTCGTCGAGCTGTGGCTCGGGGCTCCCGGCGCGACCCAGGAGCAACTGGCCACGACCGCCGCCTGGCTGGCCCGGGAGGACCTGCCCTGGCGGGTCGTCGGATGCCGGCCCTTCCACCTCGACCGCTCGGCCGTCCGCGGCGACACGGCGAGCTGGGCCGGCCGGCCGGTGCGACTTCGACCGGCCCGGCCGGGGCTGGACCTGCTGCGCGCCCCCGAATTCGACGCCCTGCCCGTCGAGCGGGCCCTGCCCGGGATCGCCGCCGTCCTCGCCGAGCGCCACCCCCCGGTGGCGGGCCGACTGGCCGGGGCGTACCTGGCCGCGGCGAACGGCGGCGAACCGGCCGCGGCGTGCCTCGCCCCGGGCGTCACGGTGGTCGACCTCGACGGCCGCACCCTGCTGGTGGACCTGCGGACCCGCCGCACCCGCACCCTCGATCCCCGCCTGGGAGGACGCCTGGCGGCACTGCGCTGCGGGCAACCCCTGACCGACGTGCTGCCCGAGGGCCGCGCGCTGGAGCGGACGCGCGCGCTGCTGTCCTCCGTCGCCGCCCTCCGCGGCACCGGACCGGCCACGACCGGCACGTGGAAGGTGAACGCCTCGTGAGCACCTGGGAGCTGGGACGCGAGTTCGTCCTGCGCCACACCGGCATGCCGTTCGACTGGATCGAGGACCTCGGCGACGACCCCGGGCTGGAGCAGGCCGCCATCCGGCTGGCCGCCGCCGAGACGGCGGTGCGCGACGCACTCGACGGCCAACCCCCGGCCCGCGTCCGGGCGGTGGAGACCGCGCTGCACACCCTCGCCGGGCCGCCGGCCGCACCCGACGGCCGACTCCGGCGCGCCCTCGGCGAGTGGTCCGAGGCGGTGGACCGCTACCGGCCGGCGTACTGGGACGGCTACACCCGGATCGAGGCCCGCCTGCACACCGCGGCCTGCGAACCGCTGGTCCAGGAAGCGGTGTTCGTGTCCAACCCGGACATGTGGGAGAACATGTGGCGCCGCTACGCCACCGCGTCCGAGCGCGGTACGAACGCCGCGCAGCGCCGCCTGCAACGACAGGTGTACACCTACCTCCAGCGGCTGTGCGGGAAGAACGAGACGACGAGCTTCTTCGGACCGCTCGCCTACGGCACCGTCGACGAGAAGCACGAAACCGGCTGCACGCTGCGCCGTGACGTACCGGTACGGCGCCTGGTGTTCTTCGCGCAGTGGGCGGTCGCCGCCCTGGTCCGCGCCGTCCGACGGGACCGCGGCGTGCTGCCCCTGCTCCCGGTGTCCGTGGTCGACCCGGACCGACTGCGAGCCCGGCTGGGCACCGGAGCCGGTGGCGACCTCCCCGACCTCCCCAACCGGCTCGCCCGGCTGCTGTTGCGCGACGGCTCCGTGCCGGTCGGGCGGCTCGCCGCCGAGCTCGGCGTCGGGGTGGCGCAGGTGATGCGGCTGCTCAGGGACATGCTGGCGAGCAACACGGTCGAGCTCGGGCCGAGCTACCCCGGGGATCGGCAGGACGCCTTCGACCGGCTGCGGGACGCGGTCGCCGGCCTCGGGGGAGCCGACCCGGACGCCGCCCGGTGGCAGGACGGGTTCGCCGCGCTGGCCGCCCTGCGGGACGACCTGGCGGCGGCCCCGTTCCCGCAGCGGACGGAGGTGTTCTACCGGCTGGAGCAGACCTTCACCGCCGTCACCGGCCAGGCGGCGCGCCGTGACGGCGGCCTCTACACCGACCGGTTCGTGGTCTACGAGGAGGCGTCCTCGCCGTTCGCCCTCGCACTCGGCGCCGGCCCGACCGCCCGCCTCACCGACGCCGTCCAGGAGGCCCTGGACTTCTGCGCCGACTACGGCGCGCTGGTGCGCCGCCGTCACCAGGAGCACCTGCTCGGGCGCTGGCCCGAGCACGACCGGCTGACCTTCGACGCGTACGGCGAGGCGATGCGGCCCGCGGCGGACCCGGGCAGCGCCTTCGACCCGAACGCCGCGCTGGCCGTCGACCCCGCCGACCTCGGCGATCCGGTGCGCCGCCGCGAGCTCGTCGCCCCGGCCGCGCCCGGCCCGGCCTACGCGCTGCCCGACATCTGCCTGGCGGCGGCCGACACCGCGGCGCTGGACGCCGGTCGTTTCGATGTCGTCATCGCCCGGGTGCACCACCATCTGCTGCTGGAGAGCTGGCTGTCGGTCGCCCACCCCGACCCGGACGCCTTCGGCGCGGCCGCCGCGCGGTGGGTGGCCGAGAGCGGCACCCCGCAGGGCCTGGTCGGCCTCGACGTCAGCCGGCGCAACAAGGGCTTCTACGTGTTCCCCGGGGACCGCGTCGCCCTGCGGCCGCTGCGCGCGGACGACGCCCGCGACGCCCGGTTGGCCCGCGCCGGCGACTACCACGTCCACCGGGCGGACGGGCGGATCGTCCTGGTGGACCCCGCCGGGCACGAGCGCCTGCTCTACCTTCCGCTCGCCGACCTGGCCGCCTACCCGCCGCTCGCCGCGCTGTCGGCCCCGCAGCTGGTGCACGCCAGGATCGAGCCGCCCGCCGTGGAGCGGACGGCCGCCGTCACCCTCGGAAACGCCGTCTACCAGCGGGCCCGGTGGTTCGTCGCGATGCCCGACGTCGCCGGCCTCGACCCGGCGGCCCGCTACCTGTCCCTACGCCGGCTGGCCGCCGCCCGCGGCATGCCGCGCTTCGTCTACATCCGGTCGGAGCGCCGCCGCAAGCCCTACCTCCTCGACACCCGCTCACCCCTCGGCGCCGAACTGCTCGCCCATGTCACCGAGGCCGGCGAACGGGTGCAGTTCGAGGAGATGTCCCCGGGGCCGGACGCGCTCTGGCTGCGCGACGAGGAGGGGCGCCGCTACACCTGCGAGCTGCGGATGCAGGCGACCCGTACAGGCGCCACGACGAACAGGAGCGTGACGGCCGGATGACCGCGATGAGCGAGCCGGGCGAGCTGACCGCGCCGAGCGCGATGTGCGAGCTGGGCGAGATGAGCGTCCTTCCCCTGTTCGTCCTGCGCGGTGCGGGATTTCCCGCCGCCGAGGCCCTGCTCCCCGGGGCCGGCGACGCCCACGCCGACGTGGCGCGGATGCGCGACACCGAACGGCGGCTCGAACGGCTCGAACGGGCGCTGCTGACCGTCCTGGCGACCGAACCGATCGAACGGCCCGAACGGCGGCGCCTGCGGCGTCGGCTCGCCTCCCGGGCTCCCGTCGACGAGGCCGGGAAGGCCGGCCCCACGGCCACCGCCCTGATCGCCCGCTGGAACACGCTGGTCGCCGAACTGGCCGAACTGCGCGCGTGCACCGTGCGCGCGGGCGAGACCGAACTCGCCGGTGCCGACCGGTACCTGCGGGACTGGCACCGGACGCCCGTGGCCGCCGAGGCCGTCTGGTTCTCCAGCCGCGGCGCTGCCGGCGCACTGGCCGCGTACGCGCTGGGCAGGCCGGGCTCCGCCACGACCCGGCGGGTGGCGCTGCGCTACCTGCAGCGGCTGGCCACCAAGAACGAGACCACCTCGTTCTTCGGCCCGTTCCAGTACGGTGCCGTGACCGACGGAGCGGGCACCGCCCTGCTCGCCTTCGACGCCGCCTCCCCCCGGCACGGCGAACGCGACACCTTCCTCGCCCGCCACGTCATCGACGACCTCGCCCGCCGGATCGGTGAGGACCTGGCGGCGCAGCCACGTGTCCTGCTCGAGCCGCACCCGCTCGTCCACGTCCACCACCGCGGTCTGCGGGCCGCCGGCCGGAACATCGCACTGCCCGAGCCCCTGGTGGCCGCTCTTCGATCGGGCCGGGTCCGCCCCGCGGACCTGCCCGAGCCGCTGCGCGCCCCGGTGGCCCGACTGACCCGGGCGGGTCTGCTGTCCGTCCGGCTCGCCCCGCCCTCCACCTCGCTCGCCGAGCTGGCCGACCTGCGGGCCGCCGTGGACGCCACCGCCGAGGCCGCGCCCGAGGCCGCACCCCGGTGGCTCGCCCGCATCGACACGGTGACCGCTGCAGTCGACCGCGTCCGCCGCTCTCCCTGGCCCGCCCGCAAGGAGGCCTGCGCCGACGTCGACGCCCTCCTGGAGGGCTACGGCATCACCCCGCGTCAGCGCGAGAACGGCTCGCTCTACGCCGACCGCCACGCGGTCTACGAGGAGTGCGAGGGCGGCCTGCGCGGACTGCGACTCGACCGCCGGGCCCTCGCCCGGGTCGAACGGCCACTGGAGACCGTCCTGCGCGTGCACGCCGCGTACGCCGCCCAGGTCCGCGGCGACGCCCAGGACTGGATGCGCCGCCACTGGGACGTCGCCGCCCTGCCCGCGAGGGTCCGGCTCTACGAGCTCCTGGAGGCCCTGCACCACTACCCCCAGCCCGACTACCGGGACGGCAGCGCCGCGGCGGACGCCCTGTGGCAGCGGCTGGACGCCGTCGCACCCGAGGGGCACAGCAGGGTGGACGTGGGCGCCGACCGCCTGGCCGGCCTCTTCGCCGACGTGCTGCCCGACGACCCCTTCGTCTGCTCGCCGGACCTGATGGTCCGCAGGACGGCCGACGGCACCGAGCGGATCGTGGTCGGCGAGATCCACCACGGCATCCAGCCCTGGTCGTGGCTCGCCCGCGCGCTGCCCGCCGAGCAGCGCACGGCGCTGCGCGACGTCATCGGCGTGTGGGCCCGCGAACTCGCCGGCGCCGCCACCCCGGTCACCGTCGTCGAACCCCGCCTCACCGGGAAGACGTACACCCTGGAGTACCCCGGGCTGGCGCTGGAGCGCATGGGGCGCTCCAGCCTGCCGCGCGATCAGGTCCTCGGCCTCCACGACGTGGTGGCCGACCGGGACGGCATGACCCTGCACACCACGGACGGCACCCGGCTGGCCCTCATGCCGACCGGCCCCGTCAGCCCGCTCGCCCGTGCCTTCGGCGGACTCGCCCTGTGGGGCCCGCGCGGCGCACCACTGCGTCACCACCGTCCCCGGGTGAGCGTCGACGGGATGGTGTGGCTGCGGGAGGTCTGGCGGGTGGGGCCCGGGGAGCTGGCCGCGCTGTCCACGGCCCGCACCCCGACCGCCGCCCTGGTGGCGGCCCACCGGCTGCGCGAACGGCTGGCACTGCCACGGTTCGTCTACGTCAAGGCGGACGGCGAGCCCAAGCCCGTCTTCGTCGACCTGGAGTCCGTCGCCTACTGCGACATGGTGGCCCACCTGGTCGCCGGCCGCGCCGGCGCCGTGGTCAGCGAGATGCTCCCCGACCCCGACGAACTCGCCCTGCACTGTTCGCAGGGGGCCTTCACCAGCGAGATCCGGATGTCGGTGCTGGTGAGGAGGCCGCGATGACCGTCGAACTGAGCCCGGTGGCGATCCTGCGAAGCGCGGGCGTCCCCGCCGCGATCGTCGACCGGCTGATCGACCCCGAGCTGGTCGCGCGACTGGACACGGCCGACGGGGAGGAGGCCCTGCGCCTGGCGCAGTCCGCGATCAGCCTCGCCGACCACCGGCTCACCGCCCTCTGCCACGACCCGGTGGTCCGCGACGCGACGGCGATCTCCAACCCCGGCATCCACGCCAACGCCGTGCTGCCCCTCGCCGAGGGCGCCGCCCGCCGTCGACGCAAGCGCGCTCGCAGCGTCGTCGCGCTCCTGCAACGGCTGGCCACCAAGAACGACACCGCCAACGGCTACGGCCCGATGGACCTCGTCCGCTTCGGCGGCCTGCCCGACCTCACCCAGCCGCCCGCCCGCACCGGCGAGCCCGCCGAACGGGCCGGCCTGGTGAGCTGGTGGGTGGTGGACCTCCTCGCCACCGCGATCCGTCACGACGAGGAACTCGCCCGGCACCTGCCCTACCGGCTCAGCGACGCGGTGGGGCTGGACGGCGAGCACCTGCTGGTCGGCGACCGCCGGGTGCGCATCAGCCCGACGGAGGCCGCCGAACTGGCGCTCCTGCCCGCGGCGGCCGGCGGCGACGCGCTGCCCAGGCTGCGCCGCGCCCGGCTCGTCACCCACGCTCTGCCCGTGCCCGCCGCCGACACCGATCCGCTGGCCGCGCTGATCGCCGCGGTGACGGACCTCGGCGACCCCGGCGCCGTCTGGGCGGCCCGGCTGACGGACCTGCACACGCTCGCCCGGCAGGTCGCCGAGGCGCCCACCGAGGTACGGCCGGTACTGGCCGGGGAGGTACGCCGTCGGGCGGAGGCGCTGGTCGGCCGGTTGCCGGACCGGCCCCGCGGCGCGTTCTACAGCGACCGCGAGGTGCTCTACCAGGAGGGCCGCGGCGCCGCCGGGGAGTACACCATCGGCGGTGGCCTGCTCGACCGGCTGCGGGAGGGGCTCGGCCCGGTCTGCCGGCTTGCCGCGGTCTACGGCTACCAGCGGTTCCTGGGGGCCTCGGCGGCGCTGCTGGAGAGCGCGGGGGACGGCCCCGCGCGCCTGGTGGACGTCATGCGGCGGATCGGCGGCCTCGGCGACATCACCGCCGAACCGCCGGGCGCCCTGCGGCTGCGCGAACACCTGGCGGACCTCTGGCCGCACGGCGGCGGCGACCTCGACCCCGAGCGGCTCCTGGACCTCCTGCGACAGTGGCCGAACCCCGAACTGTCGTTGCTGTCACCCGACCTGATGCTCGCCGCCGGAGCCGACGGCTCGGCCCACGACGCCCGGCTGGTGCTCGGCGAACTGCACAGCAACCTCCAGACCTTCGGCCTGTTCGAGCACTTCTGGCCGGACAGCGGCATGCGCGAGTGGTTCGCCGAGGCGAAGGACCTGCCCCGGCGGCTCGTGCAGTTCGTCGCGCCCCGCTCGCAGGGCAAGGCGTTCCTCGCCGAACTCCCCACCAGGTCGATCGAGGTCTCCGCGGACGCCGCACAGCCCGACCCGGTCGCCTTCGGCCGCGTCGGCGTGCGCTGGGAGGACGGCGTCCCCTGGCTGGTCCTGCCGGACGGCGAGGCCCGCACCCTGGTGCCCGGCGACCCGTCCAACCCGCTGTACCTGGCGCTGTCCCCGCACACCGGGCTGATACCGACACTGCGCTCGCAGCCGCATGTGCCGGCCCTGTCGGTCGGCGGTGTCGTCGTCCAGCGCGAGCGGTGGCGGCTGGAGCGGCCCGCGTTCAGCCGGTCACTGGACGCCCTGTTCGTCGAGGCGCGGCGCTGGCGGGCCGCCCACGGCCTGCCCGAGCGGGTGTTCGTCCGGGTCGCGAGCCAGCCGAAGCCGTTCTACGTCGACTTCCGCAACCCCCTGCTGGTGGACCTGCTGGCGCACTGGACCGCGCCGGGAGAGGAGCTGCTGGTGAGCCCGATGCACCCGGGGCCCGACCGGCTCTGGCTCGAACGCGGCCGGGACCGCTTCTGCGCGGAGCTGCGGATCTCCGCCGTCGTCAGGGGGCAGGCGTGAACGAGCGCCCAGCGGTCGGGGTACGGGTGCCGCCCGGCCGCCTCACCGCCCGCCTGTACCCCGACCTCCAGCTGCGCAGCAGCGGATTCCCCGCCGCACGCCTGCTGCCGGCGCCCCCGGCCGAGGCTGGGCGCGAGGCACACGCCGCCATCCGCGCCGCCCGCCGGCTGGCAGCCTGCCGGGAGGACTTCCGCACGACGGTCTTCCCCGCCCTCAAGGACCGATTCCCCGGGCTGGACCGGGCGGACCGCAACCGCATCGTCCGCTCGTCCCGGCTGGTCGGCCGGGGAGCACCGCTGCCCGAGGAGACCACGGCGCTCCTCGACGCGCTGGGCCAGGGCACGTGGGCGAAGGACTGGACCACCGCCGTCACCGCGGCGGACACCGCCGACCACGCCGCCCGGCTGGCCTACCTGGAGGCCGTCGACGCGGTGCTCGGGCAGGTCCGCGCCCGGCTCGGGCAGACCCGGGTGCACCAGGCGATCGGCCAGTCCAGCAGCGGATTCGCCGAACGGCTGTTCCGGCCCAGCGGTGCCGTGCACGGATCCGGACCCCTACGGGCCGGAGGCCGCCACGACCTGATGACCGCCCACCGCTACCTGCGCCGGCTCGCGACCCGCTGCGAGACCGTCTCGTTCTTCGGGCCGTCCTGCTTCGCCCGGCTCGCCCCGGACCTCGACGTCGCCCTACGGCTCGACCCGCCGACCGCCGAGCGCACCGCCGTCGACGCCAGCGCCTGGCTGGTCCGGGAGCTGGCGAGGCTCACCGCCCCCCGGGGCGGGGACGTCCTGGTGGGCCGGGATCCGCTGTGGCGGGTGGAGGACGGCGCACTGGTGCGCACCGCGGACGGCCGGAGCGTCCCGCTGACCCCGCAGGCCGCCGCGCTGTGGGAGGCCCTGGACGGTCGGCGGCCGATCCGGGAGTCGGCGCGGACGGCCGGATTGTCGGCCGAGCGGCTGCGCACCGCGCTCACCACGATCAGGCCCGCGGTGCGCCGGGGCCCGCTGGTCGCCTCGACCGAACGGCACGCCCTGCGCGCCCTCGTCGAGGCCCTGCCCGAGCCGGGCGCGGCCGGCGCGCTGCTCGGACGGCTGGAACGCGTGGCCGCGGCCCCCTGGCCGGAGCGGGAGGCCGTCCTCGCCGAGGCGGCCGAGGCACTGGACGCCGCAGGGCTGGCGACCGCACGTCGCGGCGGGGAGCACTACGCCGACCGGTCCTTCTGGCACGAGGAGCGCTCCAGCCCCTACAGCGAGCGCGTCCGCCTCGGCGCGCCCACGCTCGCCCGGCTGAGCGCCGTGGTCGCCGCCGTCCTGGAACCGCTCTACCTGGCCGCGCTGCTGGCGCGGATGGACGCCCGGGACACGGTGCGCGCCGCGTTCGGCGGTCGCCGGGTGCCGCTGGCCCACGCCGCGACCGCCGACCTGTCCACCGCGAGCACCCGGCGTGAGGAGCTGCGCCGTGCGCTGGTCGACCTCGTCGACCGCACCCCGGCGGGCCCCGACGGCGCCGTCCGGCTGACGTCCGCCGCGGTCGCCCAGGCGTGCCGACCGTTCTGGTCGCGGATCTCGGCCTCGGACCTGGCGCCGTCCGCCGCCCTGCCCGGGCTCGACCTGCTGGCGGTCGGACCGTCACCGGCCGCGGCGACCTGGGTGCTGGGTGAGGTGCACGACGACTCCAGCTCGGTGCTCGGCGGGTCGTCCACCCGTGTGCACACCGACCCCGAGCGGCTGTACGCGGACTTCTGCGCCGCCGTGTCACGCCTGGTCGACCCCGGCACCATGGCGGGCGTCGTCTCCCGACGCCGCAGTATGCACATCACCCCCGAACTGCCCGGCCTCGCACTCGAACTCAGCGGGGTCTCGGGCCGACCGCACGACACGGTGGCACCGGTGGCCCACGCGACCGTGAGCGCCGACGGCACCGCGATCGAGGTCGACGGCGTCCGCCGATGGCTCTACCCCGGCGACCTGTCGAGCACCCTGCACCGAGCGCTGTCCCTGCCCTGCGTCGTCCCCGTCGACCTCGCCGGCCCCACCGGCTCGCCCCGGGTGCTGATCGACGACGTCGTCGTGACGAGGGCGAGCTGGCACGTGCCGTGCCCCGACGGCGCCGAACCCGGATACCTCCACTGGAGCGGCTGGCAGCAGACCCGCCACGCTCACGGACTCCCTCGGCGGATCTTCGTCCGCCACCCCGCCGAGACCAAACCGATCTTCGTGGACCTGGACGACCCGGTGGCCGTCGACGACCTGGCACGCCTGGGGCCGGGCACCGTCCGGATCTCCGAGTGCCTGCCCGACCTGGACGCGCTGTGGTGGCGACCCGACGGCGAGGCACAGGTCGCCGAGCTCCGTGTCGCCTGCCTGATCGACGTGGAGGGATGGACGACGTGACCCGCTCCTGGGAGATCCTGCCGCTCGCCGTGGTGCGCCCCACCGGTTTCCCCACCGACCTGCTGGCAGCAATGGCCGATCCGGCGCTCCTCGACCTGGTGGACGCCGCCCGTGCCGACCGGTCCGCCCTGGACGCCGTGGCGGACGCGTTCGAGCAAGCCTCCCGTGAGGCCCCCCGCCTGGAGGACGCCGACCAGCTCCGGGCGGCCAGAACCGCCTACCGGGCGGTCAAGCGGCGCCGGGCACCGGCCGAACCGCCCCTGCTGCCCGCGGGAATGCCCGGTTTCCGCAGCCCGGAGGAGTTCGCCCGGTGGTGGTCGACGAGGTGCCGGGCCCGCGACACCCACCTCGCCGCCCTCGACGCGCGGTACCCGCAGACCCTCGACCGGGCCCGCCGACACATCGACACCGCCCTGCGCTCACCCCGGCTCCGGGAGGCACTGGTCCTGCTCACCCCCGAGATTCTGGGCACCACCGTCGCCGCCCTGCTGAAACGGCCCCCCACCGGCCCCGCACCGAACCAGAACGAACGCAAGGCCGCCGCCTTCCTCCAACGCCTGGCCGCCAAGTGCGAGACCAACGCGTTCGCCGGACCGATCGCCTACGCCGAGGTCGGCCAGGCCCTCCCCTGGGCCGACACCGCGCCCGTACGGCGGGGCCACCTCGCCTTCTGGGCCGTCCAGGCGGTGCTCGACCGCGCCCTGGACCGCCTGGCCCCCGGCGACCTCGGATGGCGGACCGGGCCGGCCGCCGGCCTACTGCCCGCCGACTCCCCCGTCCTGCGAGCCGTCCGGCAGGCCGCCGCCGGACGGGCCGGCGCGATCGCCCCCGCCACCCTGCGCACCCTGCACCGCAAGAACCTGCTCTGGGCGACCCGGCTGCTGGCCCCCACCTCCGAACCGGACGCGCTGCGCCTGCTTCGCACCGCCGCCACGGACCTCGACGACACCGACCTCACCGCCCTGGCCGCACTCCTCACGACCACGGCGGCCGAGTTCGCCGACGCCGACGCCGACGGCAAGACCGCCGCGGTGGCCCGCACCACGGCCCTGCTGACCGAACACGGCGTCGACACGGAACGCCGCGGGAAGGGGCAGCTGTACGCGGACCGCGTCGTACTGTACGAGGAGGACCACGACCCGGGCTTCCGCGTCCGCTTCACCGAGGCCGGCGCCGCCCGCCTGTTCGGCCGGCTGGACCCGGTCCTGGACCTCGCCGCCGCCGCCGGTGTCGAGGCCTGGCAGCTGGCCCGCGAACGGTTCACCCACGCCTGGAGGCAGCAGTTCGGCCCGACGGCGGCCACCGCCTCCCTGCCCGAGGTACTCCGAACGATCCCGGTGAGCACCCCCGCGCCGCTCGCGCAGACCGGCGTCGGCCGACGGTTCCAGGGCCTCGTCCAGGCAGCCTGGGACGGCGCGTCCACCGAGGTGGTGCTCGACCCCGCCGACGTGCGCGCCATCCTGCCCGACCTGGACGACGTCCGAGCCCCCCTGCTGATCGCGCCCGACCTGCACTTCGACAGCACCGACCGCGCCGAGGTCGAGAGCGGCCGCGCACCCGTCGTGGTCGGCGAGTTCCACTGGGGCTTCCAGGGGTTGGGCAACCTGTGCTGCTTCATCGACGACCGCGGGGCACTCGCCCGGACCACCCGGCAGTGGCTGGGCCACGACACCCACCCCGAGGAACTCGTCCACGTGGCGACCGGTGCCCGGTTCGGCAAGCTCTGCTACCTCGAACTGCTGCCCCGCACCCTGGAACTCAGCGGCCCGGCAGCGCCCGGCCAAGGCCGCCTCCAGGCCGAGGACATCGACGTCCACCCGGACGGCGACATGGTCCAACGATCCACCGGGCAAAGCCTGATGCCCCTGCTCGGCGACGCCGAAGCCGCCACCCAGAGCCCCCTCGGCCCGCCCGGCTGCGCGCTGCCCCGCGTCTCCCTCGGCGCCCTGACCCCGCGCATCACCATCGGCGACGTGGTGGTCCAGCGCGCGGCATGGCAGCTGGAGCCCGGCGCGCTCCAGCCACCCGACGGCGCCCGCCCGGCCGGGCGGTACCGCCACACGGTGGACACCCTCCGCGCCCTCGGCGTCCCCCGGCGCCTGTTCGCCGCGGTCCAGGGGGAGCGCAAACCCGTGCACGTCGACCTGGCCAGCCCCCACCTGGTGGAACTCCTGCTCGCGGAGGCCAAGGACCGGCCGGTGCGCGTCACCGAGATGCTGCCCACCCCCGAGGGCGCCTGGCAGCGCAGCGAACACGGCCGGCACCTGTGCGAGATCCGATTCTCGGCACGGCGCCGGCGCCGAACCGACCAGACGACGGACGAGCCCGGAACGGTGGAACGATGACCCGACAGCTCACAGTGCTCGGCCTGGGCGGGAGCACCCGCAAGGGCTCCTGGGCCGAAGCCCTCCTGCGCAAGGCGCTGATCACCTCCCGAAGCCTCGGAATGAGGCCCCAGCTGTACCCGCTGGCCGCCAAGGACCTCCCGGTCTTCCGGGAGTCGCTGCTCCTCGACCCCCCGCCGGTGGTGGCGGAACTCCTCGCCAAGGCCCGGCAGGCGGACGTGCTGATCCTCTCCTCGCCCGTCTACCACGGCACGATCTCCGGGGCCCTCAAGAACGCCGTCGACTACCTCCAGGCCCTGAGCGACGACGAGCGGCCGTGGCTGACCGGAAAGGCGGCCGCACTGATGGCCGTCGGCACCCCGGTCGGCGGCGCACACGCGATCAGCGCGATGGACCACTTCTGCCGCGCCCTGCGCGCCACCACCGTCCCCACCGCCATCGTCACCGGCCCCGGCTTCCTCGGGGAGGACGGCACCTTCACCGACGCGCTCCTCGCCGAACGGATCAGCCGGATGGTCCGAGAACTGGCCGCCCACGCCCGGCTCGGCCTCGACGAGCCCGGCGTACCGGCATGAGCACCTTCTTCGCCGAACGGCGCGAAACCCTCCACCTCCTGGACACCGGTGACGGCCGGGAACTCAACCGCGGACGCTACCGGGGGCTCGGCTTCTCCGGCACCGGCAGCCCGGCACCCGGCCGCGAGGACTGGCAGTACCGGGCACTGCCGGCCCCCACCGGAGCCGCCCCCGTGCTGCCCCGCGAGGTGGCCGCCGCGGTCCGACCGCTGGCCGAGCCCTGGCCCGTCGCGTACACCGCCGAGTACCGCCTGCACGACCTGGCCGACCGGCTGCGCAAGATCGCGACCCAGGCACGGTTCCACCGGCTGGTCATCAGCCTGCGCGACCACGACCAGCAGGTGATCGCCGGACCGGACGGCGACCTCACCGCCGACCACCGGGCCTTTCGCACCGTCAACCTCCAGGCCACCCACACCGGCCCACACGGCCCGGTCACGGTGCGCAGGGACTCCGCCGTGGCCGCGCAGGACGGGCTCGACGACCTGGCCACCCGGCTGCTCGACGAGCTGGACCGGGCCCTGGCCGACGCCACCCGCCTGCCCGCCGTCGGCCTCGACCCCCGCCGCCGACCGGTCCTGCTCGCCCCCGGTGGCTGCGCCCTGTTCTTCCACGAGATCTGCGGCCACCCCCTGGAGGCCGACGTCGTCGAGAGCGGCACCTCCTACCTGGGACGCCTGCGCGGCACGGCGGTCTGCCCGGAATGGGTGACCGTCCTGGACGACCCGGGCGCCCCGAACGCCGTCTTCGGCTACCGCGTCGACGACGAGGGCAACCCGGCCGTCGCCGTACCCCTGATCGACCACGGCACCGTCGGCGGCACACCGCACAGCGCCGCCAGCGCGGCCCAGGCCGGCGCACGGCCCAACGGCCACGGGCGCCGGATGTCCTACCTGTATCCGGCCGTTCCCCGGCAGGCGCACACCCGCGCGCTCGACGGCCCCTTCACCCCCGACGAGGTGCTGCGCCTGCCCGGTGAAGCCGTCCATGTCGAGCGCATGCGGGTCCGTCACGTGCACCAGGGCACCGGCGCGTTCAGCTTCCTCGCCCTCGAGGGCCTGCTGCTGCGCGACGGCGAGGCCGTCGGGCGGCTGAGCGACGTCGTACTCGACGGGGACGGCCTGTCCGCGCTGCGCGACATCACCGCGATCGGCTCCGACTCCCGCACCTTCGTGGGTGGCGGCGGCTGCGGAAAGCTCGACCAGGGACCGCTGATTGTCGGCTTCGAGCAACCGACCGTCCGGATCGACGGACTCGACACCTACAGCCTGTCCCGGAAGACGAGGAGCTCAGGGTGACGACGACCCCGGCACCACACGAGCGTTCCACGCCCTCCTACCCGCTCTCCTGGCAGGCCGTCGACGAAGCCTGCGCCGCCGTCCACGGCGTCCCGCACGCCGACGAGGTCGAGCTGTGGATCCACGACGCCCGCGAGGCCGTGGCCCAACTGGTCCCGGCCACCGGGCGCACCACCGCCGCCGCGGGCGGCGCGTTCGGCGCCGCCTGCCGGCTCTGGCACGGCGACGGCTTCGGCGCCGCCAGCCGTACGGTGTCCGGCACCGACGACGTCGACCTGCTCGTCCGGGAGGCGGCGCACACCGCGAGCCCCCACCGGGCCGCCGCACGGCCCACACCCGAGCCGACGACCGACGACGCCCCGCGCGTCCAGCCCGATCCGCTGGACACCGCGGCCTCGGAACGGCTCGTCCACGAGACGGCCGCCCGCCTGCGAGCGGTCGGCGCCGACGTCCAAGTGGTGCTGGCCCAGCAGTACCAGTGGATCACCTCGACCGCCACCGGCTCGGGGCTGCGGCGCTCGCACTACCACGAGCAGACCCGGGTGCTGGTGCGCTGCGAGACTCGGCACGGCGCCCTTCTGGAAGCGGCCGAGGCGCAGCAGATCACGGCGGACCCGGGCATCGACGCCCTCGTCCGCCGGATCACCGCCGCCCTGGACGCCCTGGACGCCCTGGACGACCCGGACGCCCTGGATGCTTTGGGCAACCCGGACGCCCTGGACTGCCCCGCGGCCCCGCCGCCCCCCGGACTGCCCGTGGTGCTGCGCCCGCAGGTCGCCGCCCCGCTGGTGGCAGGCCTGAGCTGGCTCCTCTCCGGCACCACGGCCCTGTCGACACCGGGGCTCGAACAGGCGGTCGGCCGCAGGCTGTTCCCGTCCTGCCTCCACGTGGACGACGTCCCGGACGCCCACCCGGACGGCCCGCCGATGACCTTCGACGACGAGGGGCAGCCGGCCCGACCCGTTCAACTGGTCGACGAGGGAAGGCTCGTGGGATTCCTGCACTCCTGGGACACCGCCCGGCGGCTGGGCCACGCGCCCAACGGCCGCGGGATCCGGATGGGCGTCGGGGCCCAGCCGATGCCCAGGCCGATCGCCCTGCGCGTCGCCGCCGGCCGCGGGTTCATGCCCGACGACTACATCGACCTCGACTGCCGGCTGGAGAACCTCGTCACCATGCCGCGCGCAGGCCGCATCGAGATGATCGTGGCGGGATGGGCGGTCCGCGGCGGCCGGCGGACACACCGGATCGCGCCCTTCGAGTTCCACTGCGACCTGCTGAAGTACCTGCGTCTGCTGCGCGGGACGGGCGCGGATGCCGAGATCCTGCCCCTCGCCGACGGCGCGTCCACCCCGAGTCTCCACTTCAAGGAGTTGCCGTGAGCGCCGCCTACGACGTCCTGGTCGTCGGCGCGGGTGTCGTCGGCTTGTCAACCGCCCTGGAGCTCGGGCTGCGCGGCGCCCGGGTGCACGTGGTGGACGCCGGCCACGAGGGCGGAGCCGGCTCCAGGGCGGCCGCGGGCGTGGCGATCCCCTCCCTGCGGCTGTTCGCGGACTCGGTCATGCACGACTTCGTCAACGTCGCCCGCAAGGTCCTCGACGCGGACGTCGAGGCGTTCGCCCCGGACGCGCCGGCCATCCGGCGGGGCCGGGGCGTCATCCGGCCGGTCCGCGACGACGAGGAGCGCGAGCAGCTGCTGCACACCACCCGGTCGGATCCGTCCGCCCTCGGACAGTGGGTGGACCGGGACGGCCTCTGCGAGCTGGAGCCGGTCTTCCGACGCGGCCCCTTCGTCGGCGCCTTCCGCACGGAGGCCGGCTATGTGGTCGACACCGCGCTGTACCTGGACAGCCTGGCCGCCGCAGCCCGCCGGGCGGGTGCCACCGTCTCCTTCGGGGAGCGGGTCCTGGCGGTGCGGGAAGGCCCGGACGCCGTGCACGTCACCACCTCCCACGGCGCTGCGGCCGCGGACCGGCTGGTGGTGGCGGCCGGCGCGTGGTCGGGAAGCCTTCCGGGCCTGCCGAGCCTGGCCGTCCACCCGTTGCGCGGTCAGATGGTCGAGTTGCGGGACCCGGACATTCGGATCGATCACATCATCTCCGGGCGGACCTATCTGTGTCCGTGGCGTGCCGGGGCCCTGTGCACGGGCGCCACGGAGGAGCACGCCGGGTTCGCCGACCATGTCACCGCCGCCGGTGTCGCCTTCCTGCTGTCACGGCTGGTACGGGACTTCCCGCTGCTCGCCCGAGCCCGGCCGGTCCGCTCCTGGGCCGGGCTGCGGTCGGCCACCCACGACGGCCGGCTCGTCCTCGGGGCGTACCCGTCGACGACCCGCGTGTTCGTCGGAACCGCCCACGGCGGGCAGGGCATTCTCACCGGTCACCACACCGGCCTGCTGCTGGCGGACCGTCTCGACGGCCACGACGCCGCCGTGCCGGCCGAATTCGCCCCCGACCGGGACCTGAGCCCGCCCCCGACCGGGACCTGAGCCCGCCACTGGACGGGCGGGGAACCTCGCCGGTGCCCGCCCATCCGTCCGGCGGTGCCCCGGCCTGCTGCGCCGAGGCCGCCTGGATCCCCCGGAGGGCGGACACCAGGGCGGCGACGTCCTGCACGGTGTTGCAGAGGGGCGAGCATGCCGGGGATGCCCGGGATGACCCACCGGGCGGGCACCTCCCAGGGTCTCGCCCGTGGCCTCGCCGCCGAGCAGGACGGCTACCGGCTGAACGCCGCGACCTGCGGCGTGCCGGCCGGGCGACCGACGGCCTTCCGGTTCACCGTCACGGGCCCCGACGGCTCCCCCGTCACCGACTTCGCCGTCCACCAGACCAGGAAGCTCCACTTCTACGCGATCCGAACCGACCTCACCGGCTTCCAGCACCTGCACCCGGACATGGCCGACGACGGCACCTGGACCGCCGATCTCGCCGCCCTGACCCCCGGCACCTGGCGGGTGTACGCCGACTTCATCCCGAACACCGGCGCCCGCGCCACGGAGCTCGTCCTCAGCCGCACCGTGACAGTGCCCGGCAAGGCGGCCCCGGTGCCCCTGCCCGCGCCGAGCGACAGCACCACCGTCGACGGCTACACCGTCACCCTGCGCGCCCGGCCGATGGCCGGTGCGCACCAATCGGTTGCCACGATCAGTCAGGACGGCCGACCGGTCACCGATCTCCAGCCCTACCTGGACAGCTACGCCCACCTCAGCGCCTTCCACGAAGGCGACCAGGCACTCGCCCACCTCCACCCGGCGAACCCGGTGAACGGTGACCACGGCGGGCCCGCCCTGACCTTCCAGGCCCTGCTCGCCGAGCCGGGCGGCTGGCGGGTCTTCCTCCAGTTCCAGACCGCAGGGCAACTGCACACCGTCGAACTCACCCTCTACGTCGACTGACCTGCCACTGACGACGCGGTGCCCGGCCCTCGCACCACGAGGACCGGGTACTGCGGCTGCGGACCGTCAGCGGGCGCCGGTGCGCTTGCGGCGCCACCACCAGGCGCCACCCGCGGCGAGCACGGACACAGCTGCACGATGGAAGGAAGAAGGTATTTCCAGGGCTTGATTGCGTCCTCGCGCAGCCAGCGGCGCCAACGGTGCGCCGGTCTCGGCGGGTAACCGGCAGACCGGTGCTTTGGCCTCGGCGACCTGCACGGGGGTGAGGCAGGCAGGATGCCCGCTGCGATTGCGGTCGTCCAGGGCCGGCAGGGCGCCTTCGGCGAACCGGCGCCGCCAGGTCAGTACCGTGACCAGGTGCGGCGTGGTGTCCCGGGCGATCCGGACGACCAGCACGCTGGGACTTCGCACGCCAACTCCTGCACGACGACGGCCTCAAGCCCGAGGACCGCCTCGCCGGCCGGCTTCTCCTCCTCTACCCCCAAGGACCGGCCAGGATCAGCCGGCTGACCGTCCAGGACATCGTCATCGATACCGCGGAAGTACGACTCCACCTCGGCCGTGCGCCCCATTCAGCTGCCCGAACCCGTCGCCGCAATGGCCCCCACACCGTCGCCGCGAACCGCAAGGGACACACGACAATCGGCGCCCTGACGCCATCCCCTCGGCTCTTCCCCGGCGGCCAGCCCGGACGCCCGGTCAACACCTGCCAACTCACCCAGCGACTGAACCGGCTCGGGATCCGCTCCGACCAGGCCCGCAGCACCGCGCTCTTCCGGCTCGCCACCGAGATCCCCGCCACGATCCTCGCCCGCACCCTGGGCATCCACACCGACGTCGCCGTCACCTGGCAGCGCTTCTCCGCCGGCGACTGGACCAACTACGCCGCCGAAGTCAGCCGGCGGCCGATCACAACAGGTCGATCCCCAGCATCGAATACGTGATCATGTCCCGACGCTCCTCGCCCACCCGCTGCCAACTGCGGAGCAGGCCCTCGCGCTGGAAGCCGACACGCTCAGCCGTCCGGGGATTCCAGGACACGGAGCTGCTGGTGGGCGACCCGGTCGACGCGCTGCCGGGGGTGGGACGGTGAGCGGGCGGGGGCGAGGGCGGCGCCGCCGTCGCCCGCTCACCGCGGCCCGCAGCCATGACGACGGACAGGAACAGGGCGAGGCCGGGCGCGGAGCCGGACGGCGAGCACCGGGAGGTGGAGACCACCTGGCCGGTGCTCGCCTCCCTGTTCCAGTTCCGCATCGCCACCGCGAAGCAGCGGTGCCGGCTGCACACCCCGGGCGGCGGCATCGAGAAGACGCGCGGCCGGCTGCGGGGGCCGGGCCGAGGAGCCCACGCCCCGACCAGCAGCGGCAGGTCCGGCCGGCACCCATGGTGAGCGACTCGCGGATCGGCCTTCAGCCGATGGAGCGAGCCCCCTCGATGAGCCCCATGCGGGCCTCGTTCAGGGCTTCTGTCTGCTTGATCAGGTGATCAACGGCGTTGGTCACGAGAGCCATCTCGGCCGGCGTCGTCCAGCCCGGCCGGTGGATGATCTTGAGCAGCTCCTCGTGACCGTCGTTGGTCACGGACTTGGTCACCGTAATGAGGTGGTGAATGCGCTGCTCCAGGTGAGCCAGCTGGTCCTTCTCCATGGTGTGCCCAACTTTCCTCGGTCGTGGTGGCACGAACAGGCCATACCTACCCAAGCCGGCTCGCCTTGCCATCGGACCGAACGGGTGGCGTCACCCGGTCTCCTCCGACACGGGTCAAGGGGCCACAGGAGTTCGCCCGCCGACGCGCCCTCGGAGAACGCACCCAGGACCGTGGAAGGGCTGCCGGTCCGACCGGACTGCCGAGTCGGCTGAGGATCGCTCCGGTCGCCACGCGTCAGCAGGAACAGTCCGCACCTCGGGTCGTGGGGTGCTCGGTCACGTTGGTGCGCTTCTCCAGTCGGCTGCAACCACGCTATCCCGCGTCGCGCGGCGACAGCCGCCGTGTAATCCGGTCGAACAGATCCTCCAGCGGCTCGCCGACGTCCCGACCGAACTCGGTCAGCCCGTAGGTGACCTGAGGCGGGGTCGTCGGCTCGACCTCCCGCCAGACCAGGCCGTCCTGGACCAACGCGCGCAGGGTCTGGGCGAGCATCTTCTCGCTGATGCCCTGGATGCTCTCTCGCAGCTCGTAGAACCGGAGGTCGTGGCTCCGCAAAGAGATCAACACCCAGATGCCCCACCTGCTGGTCACATGGTCGACCACATCTCGCGCGGGGCAGTCGGTGTGAAACACCTCATACCGCTGCTCCGCCTCGGCCCGTGTGTGCTGCACGCCTACCACCATGTGATGAGCTTACCCAAAGGTATGTCCTTACCAAGAGTAAGCCCGGCTCCTAACGTGAAGGCCACAGAACACATGTGACAGGGAGCTGATCATGATCGTGGTGACCGGGGCTACCGGGAATGTGGGCCGGCCGTTGACGCGGGCGTTGGCCGAGGCGGGCCGGCAGGTGACGGCGGTTTCACGGCACGCGGCGGCAGTGCCGGACGGCGTCCGCCACGTGGCGGCCGACCTGGCCGAGCCGGCCGGCCTTGAGCCCGCGCTGGCCGGAGCGAAAGCGCTGTTCCTGCTGCTGTCCGGCGACATGCACGCCGCCGGAGCCAGCCCGGCCGACATCATCGGCGCAGCCGAGGCCAGTGGGGTCCGCCGGGTCGTCCTGCTCTCCACGCAGGGCGTGGCGACCAGGCCCTTCGGCGCAACGCGGATCGCGATGCGCGCGCTGGAGGACGTGCTGCGGGAATCCGGCCTGGAGTGGGCCGTCCTGCGGCCGGGCGGCTTCGCCTCCAACGCCCTGTGGTGGGCCGAGTCCGTCCGCGCGCAGCGGGTCGTCGCCGCGCCCTTCGGCGACGTCGGGGTGCCCATCATCGACCCGGCGGACATCGCCGAGGTCGCGGCGGCCTGCCTGCTGGATGACCGGCACGCCGGCGGCGTGTACGAGCTGACCGGTCCGGAGGTGATCACACCGCGCCGGCAGGCGGAGGCCATCGCCGCCGCGCTGGGCTCGCCGGTGCGGTTCCATGACCTCACCCGCGACGAGGCCAAGGCCGCCATGGCCCAGAGCATGCCGGCCGAGCTCGCCGAGGACACCCTGACCATCCTCGGTTCCCCGAACCCGGCCGAACTGCGCGTCAGCCCGGAGGTCCAGCGGATCCTCGGCCGCGCCCCGCGCCCGTTCGCCGACTGGGCCGCCCGCAATATCGCCGCGTTCCGCTGAACCAGGTCAGCGTCGCTGGAACTGATCGGCTTGCGAGCAGTGATCAGGACCTGTGGATCGGTCCTGGAAGGAGGTCGCCGAGCAGGCTCGCACGACGCCCACCCACAACCTTTGACCGTTGCTCCCAGCCCCTCCGCCGTCCGGGCGGGCTTACCTGGCGAGTGGTGCAGGTCGCGATGTCCCTGCTCCTCTTGAGATCCGGACGATCACCCGCTCGGACGTCCCACCTGTCCGGGCTTACCGAGGAGTTGCCGCGCTTCACGGGCGGGGTGGCCGGTTGTCAGGGCGCCCAAGGCAGTCGTACCGCCTCGATCTCGGTGTCGTCCAGCAGCGCTTCGATGAGGGCTGGGGGTCCGGCGACCTTGGTGGCCCACAGGTCGTAGTCGGTGCACAGGACCCATGAGAGGTCCTCGGCCCAGAGGTTGGAGGGGCTGAAGCCGGCCTCGGGGTTGTCGTACAGAATCTCGGCATCGCCGAGGCGACCCGCACGCACATGGAGGTTGTCGAACTCGGTGGCCGCGAGCGTCAGGGGGTTGTAGTAGGCCAGGCATGGACTGTCGGGACCTGCGGGGCTGTGCCCGGTGAGGACGGCGATCAGCCGGTTCCAGGTCTCACGGTCCAGGCTCCCTTCGGTGGGCGGGACGATGCCGAGCGGCCAGCTGCCCTCCTTCTTGACCGAGGGAAAGCACCGACAGGAGGGCAACAGCCCATCGGGCACAACGGGGTCGCCGGTGCGGCCGGCCAGCTCCGCCCAGCGCAGCCGTCGCCAGCCGCGGCCGGGGTGCTCGGCGCGGCCCAGGCCGCCTCCCGTGGCGATGCCCACGTCGAGGTCGATGCCCGCAAAGGTGTTGGGCTGGAGGCTGCCGTCTGCCAGACCCGCCTGGCGGTAGTCGTGGTACGACAGGTCGGCCGGCCCCTGTTCGTGCTCGTACATGGCGTTGAGCACCCAGGCCGAGTCAGGCATCGCAGGCGGCATGAAGCCTGTCACACCATCGCCGCACAGCTCCAGCAACCAGTCGGTCGCACCCGACGGCGCGAGCGGCCACAGGTCTGACAACGAATTCGATTCCTCGCGCATGCGGTCATGATCCCAGGAGCGACGCCGGCCACCATGCGAGGTCGAGAGGTGTGCCTCGATAGAGGGAGCAGAGACCGTGGCCGCCGCTGTCACCGCGGCAACAGGCCCCGGCGGTGGACCGATCAGCACAGGCTACGGCGGCCCCGACGACAGCTCTTCCGATCCTCACCGCCGATCGTCGGCCGCTCGCTGTCGAGGCGCTCGACCGCGCAGTTGCCAGGCGACCGAGCTCGCCGGTCTCCGGGGCGGAACGGTCCGTTTCCAGGGCGGAGGGGTGATGATCTTGGTCGGGTCCGGGGGCTAGGGTGACGCCGTGTCTGTGATCCATGATCGTGATGATGTCGTCGACCGGCTCGAGCCCTTCCGCCGGGAGCTGACGGCCTACTGCTACCGGATGCTCGGTTCGGCCTTCGAGGCCGAGGACGCCGTCCAGGAGACGCTGGTGCGGGCCTGGTCGAAGTTCAAGGGCTTCGAGGGTCGCTCGGCGCTGCGTACCTGGCTGTACCGGATAGCGACCAACGTCTGCCTGGACATGGCTCCGGCGGCCCAGCGCCGGGCCCGGCCGATGGATCTGTCCTCGCCGGGTTCGGCCACCGCACCGGACCTGGCGCGGCTGGAGGAGAACGTCTGGGTCGGGCCGATCCCCGACAAGCGGGTGCTCGCCGGGGATCCGGCCGAGGTGGCGGTGGGGCGGGAGACGATCCGGCTGGCGTTCGTGTCCGCGCTGCAGAGGCTTCCGGCGCGCCAGCGCGCGGTGCTGATCCTGCGCGAGGTGCTGGCCTGGTCGGCGGCCGAGACCGCCGAGCTGCTGGGGGCCTCCGTCGCCTCGGTGAACAGCGCGCTGCAGCGGGCCCGGACGACTCTCGCCGACAGCGGTGGGGTGCCGGACACCGACACCTTCAAACCGCTGGACGAGACCCAGCAGGCCCTGCTGGCGAGGTACGTCAGGGCGTTCGAGGCGTTGGACGTGGAGGCGTTGCGGCGGCTCCTGCACGAGGACGCGGTCCTCAACATGCCGCCGTACCAGATGTGGGTGCGGGGCGTGGTGGAACTGGGCGAGTGGTGGCTCGGCGCGGGCTGCGGGTGCCGTGGGTCGCGGATGATTCGGGTGGAGGCGAACGGCACCCCCGCGTTCGCGCAGTACCGGCCGGCCGAGGACGGCGACGGCTGGACGCCCTGGGGCATCACGCTGCTGGAAATCACCGACGGCAAGATCAGCACGATGACCAACCACATGGACACCGAGCGGCTTTTCCCGCTGTGGGGGCTTCCCATGCGGCTGACCGCCGGGACCGCCGGGAGCTGACGGCCCGGCGCTCCCGCATGCGCGTACCCCGGCCAGACCGGTGACCGCCGGCCGCAGCCGAGGCCGCGGCCCGGCGCTCCTCGGCCCGGAACCAGCCGGCCGACGGGCCCGCCGAAAGTGCCGTGAACCGCATCAAGAAGATCAAGAGTCAGCTCTACGGCCGAGCTGGATCCGAACCACTTTGCATGATGGTCCTGCTTCGGTGACCGCCGGTGAGGGGCTCCCGACGATCACCGCCAGGGCCGGCCGGCGGGGTCCTTGCCGGCGAACGGATCGTCAGGACCGAGGCGCTGCACGGCGGCATCGCCGCCGAAATGCGGAGGCTGACCATCGTGCGGGACGGCCTGGCGTCTCGGAAGAAGGGCAGTCGGTGGCGCAGCCATGGCGGGAGGCACGGAGGACAGAGCTGACGACGCGAGCCGTGGAGGAGCGGCTGGATGCCTACGTCACCGCCCCTGGTGGAGGCGCCGGGCTAAGCCCAGGCGGTGCGGGGCGCCGACCCGCTGCCCGGCCGGTCACCGGGTGGAGGGCCTCGCGTGCTGCTGCCGGGCCACCGGGGAGGCCGGCAGTCGGCCGGCTCGCGCGTACCGGCCCGCGAGCGGTGCCAGCGCGAGCGCCGGTGCCGCCGCGACCACAGCGCACACCCCGGGCCACCCCACCGCCTGGTAGGCATGGGCCCCCGCCCAGGAGCCGACCGTCCCGCCGAGGTAGCCGCAGGTCATGTACGCGGTGTTGAGCCTGCTCCGCGCATCGGGGCGCAGCGCGTAGATCCGCACCAGGTTGGCGACCGCCCCGCACTGCATCCCGACGTCGAGCAGCAGCGTGCCCGCCACCAGGCCAGCGAGCCCGACCGCGCCGCCGACGGCGCCGGCCGCCAGGACGGCCGCCGAGCCGGCGACGGTGAGCAGGCAGACCAGGGTGACGGCGTCCGGTCCCCGGCGGTCGACCTGCCGCCCGGCGAGCGGTGTGCAGACCATCGTCACCGCGTTGACCAGGGCGAGTGCCCCGACGGCCGGTGGGCCCAGCCGGTAGGCCGGGCCGGTGAGGAGGAGCGCGATGGCGGTCCAGACCGCCGAGAAGGCGCCGAACGCCGCTGCCTGGCAGAGGCAGGAGCGGCGCAGTCCGGGTTCGGTGCGCAGCAGGCGCAGTGGTTCGGAGATCAGCGCCGGGTAGCTCTGCCGGGAGGTCGGGGTCGTGGTCGGGAGCAGCCGGGCGAGCAGGACGGCGAGGAGCAGGGAGAGTGCCGCCGCCGCGAGGTAGGGGGCCCGCCAGCCCAGCCACTCGCCGAGCGGCCCGCCGAGGGTGCGGGAGAGCAGCATGCCGCCGAGGGATCCGCTGAGCAGGGTGCCGGAGACGACCCCGCGTCGTTCCTCGCCGACCAGCCCGGCGGCCATCGGGCCGATGACGGGGGCGGCCACGGTCGCCGCGCCGGCGAGGACGGCGGCGCCGGCGAGGGGCGGCAGGGCGGGTGCGGCGCCGGCGGCGGCCAGCGCGAGGCCGGCGAGGCCGAGCAGGGTGGCGATGAGCGGCCGGTGCGGGATCCGGTCGCCGAGCGGGACGATGAGGAAGATCCCTGCCGTGTAGCCGAGTTGGGTGGCCGTGACGACCAGGGCCGCAGTGTCGGGGGTCGTCCGCAGGCTCTGCGCGATCAGCGGGCTGATCGCCTGGGGGAAGTAGACGTTGCCCACGGCGACTCCGCAGGCGAGGGCCAGCAGCAGGATCGTCCGGCGGTCGGGGCGGGCGGCCGCCGGCCCGGTGGGCGGGGTGTTTCGCTCTGTCATGGTCCGGAAGTCCACGCCATGTCGGCGGCCCGGCCAATCGATGTAGCTTTCCGCTTAATGATCCGTTTCCACGCCGATATGGAGGGCCTCGCCGACACCCGGTTCGCCGTCTCGCCTCTCCAGCAGGTCATGGGCAGCCTCTGGGCGCCGCGCGATCCGGGCCGCTACCCGCTGCACGGCCCGTGGCGCGGCGCCGTGCTCGTCCGGCTCGCCCGTCGGACCTGCGGCTGCTGCTGTCGCCGGCCGGTGAGAGCCGCGCCCTGCCCGAGTTCCTGACGCCGCGGCCGCCGACCTTCGCCCCGTCCTTCGAGGAGGAGCCGGCGACCGTCCGGCTTTGACCTGCCGGGGCCGGGGTGGCGGCTCCGGGCCGTTGGGGTTCAGAACCCGGTCAGTGTGGTCTTGCCGATCGCCGACCCGTTCTCCTGCAGCCGGTGGGCCTCGCGCAGGTTGGCTGCGTTGACGGGGCCCAGGTCCCGGGTCGCGGTGGTGGTGAGCAGTCCGGCGTCCACCAGCCGGGCGACCCGGTTCAGGATGTGATGCTGCATCTGCTGGTCGGCGGTGTGGAACATCGACCGGGTGTACATGAACTCCCAGTGGAAGGAGATGCTCTTCGGCTTGAGGGCGCGGATGGCGAGGTTGTCGAAGTCGTCGATGGCGACGATCCGGCCGAACGGGTTGAGCGCCTCGGCGTAGGCCGACAGGTACCGGTCGGTGGCGGCGGTGCTGAAGACGTGGTCGACGCCACCCGGGGCGACCTCCGTCAACTGCTCCACCAGCGGCCGCCGGTGGTCGATCACGTGGTGGGCGCCCATCCGGCGGGCGAACGCGGCCGACTCCGGGCGGGACGCGGTGCCGATCACGGTCAGCCCGGTCAGTGTCCGCGCCAGCTGGACGACGATCGAGCCGACCCCGCCCGCAGCGGCTGTGACCAGCAGGGTGCCGGTCTCGTCGAGGGCGCCGTACCGCAGTCCCAGGCGCTCGAACAGGCCCTCCCAGGCTGTCAGCGCGGTCAGCGGCAGGGCGGCGGCCTCGGCGAAGGTGAGGGTGGCCGGCTTGAGTCCGACCAGCCGCTCGTCCACGGCGTGGAAACGGGAGTTCGCGCCCGGCCGGTCGAGTGCGCCGGCGTAGTAGACCTCA
The DNA here is from genome assembly GCF_055579305.1 of Kitasatospora sp. NPDC032757. Taxonomy (NCBI): domain Bacteria; kingdom Bacillati; phylum Actinomycetota; class Actinomycetes; order Kitasatosporales; family Streptomycetaceae; genus Kitasatospora; species Kitasatospora sp. NPDC032757. Next base: position 61,918 of record NZ_JBVINN010000049.1, read on the forward strand.
TCGCCGACCTCGAACAGGGTCACCTCCGCGCCGACCGCGACGACGGTGCCGGCCGCGTCCCAGCCGAGCACCCGCGGCTCGCCGCCGGGGTCCACGTTCTGGCGGATCTTGTAGTCCACGGGGTTGACCGCGATGGCCTCGACCTGGACCAGAAGGTCGCGCGGTCCGGGCTGGGGGACCGGAAGTTCGAGGTCGAGCAGGCTCGCAGGGTCCTCGATGGGCAGGTTGGTGAGGTATCCGACGGCAGGCATGGTGGCGGGGCGGGGGCCGGTCATGGTGCGGGTGTCCTTACGGGCGCGGGAAGGGTGGGGGGAACTGCGGCTCGGCGGTCGTGGGTGCCGGTGATCGGCCGCTTCCGGTGATCCGCCGCTGAAGGTGATCCGCCGCCGGCGGTCAGGCGAATTCCGGTGTCATGGCGGCAGCGATCTTCAGGTGCGGAGCGGCCTGCTCGTCCAGGTCCAGGCGCTGAAGGGTGCGACCGAGCATGAGCCGGAGGTAGGAGTCGTCCGGCAGGTCGGCGACCAGCTGTTCCAGGGTTTGCCGGGCGCGGCCGAGCTGGGCGGAGGTGAAGTACGCGCGGGCGGCGAGGCGACGTACGTTGAGGTCGTCGCCGTGTTCGTCGAGCAGCGGTTGGAGCAGGGTGAGCGCTCCGAGGGGGTCCCGTAGGTCCAGGAGGGACTCGGCGTACCGCAGGCGCCCGACCTCTTCGGGTACATCGCGTTCCGGGCCTGCGGTGGCGAGGAAGTCGGCGATGATGTCGGGTGGTTGTGCGCCGGCCAGGGCCCGGTCTCCGACGACGATCGTCGGGGAGGTCTTGATGCCCCGCGCCTTGCCGATCAGGCGAAGCTCCCGGACGGTGCGGTCGGCCGCGTCGGTGTCGAGCAGCGCGGCGGCTTCGGCGAATCCGGCGGCGGTCGCAAGGGTCCTGAGTGTGTCACGCGCGCTGATGTCGTGTGCCTCGACGAAGTGTGCCCGCATCAGGTGCTCGGCCACGGTGTCCTGCAGTGCGCTGCCGCCGTGCTCGTGGGCGAGGGCCAGGAGCCGGTGGGCGTCGTGGCTGCTGGATCGCCAGGCCGCGCCCCAGTTGGGTCCCAGCCCTTCTGCGGCTGCGATGCGGGAGATGGGCACCCGGTCGCCGGCGGTCGCCGGTCCCTGCGTGGTCGGTGGGTCCACCACGCACCGGCCTGCGGTGTCGTCGACCATCGGGTCGCGCTGGGCCGGTTCCACCGGGAGGGCCTGGGCCGGGGCGGTCGGGTCGATCCGGTAGGGGCGCCAGACGACCTCGATGTCGCGGGCGGACAGCGCCGGATCGGCGAGGGCCGTCTCCAGCCGGCGCTTGCCGATGTAGGCCCAGGGGCAGACGACGTCCGCCCAGATCTCGATGCGCATCTTCGCCCTCATGTCCTCTCTGAGGGTCTTGCCTGCCGTGCGGGTGTTCAGGCCGGTGTGGGCGCCGGGCGCCCGCACCGGCCTGCGGAGCGGGTTGACGACCGGGGCCGGCCGTGGGGGCGGTCAGCCGATGAAGTCGGCGAGGTTTCGCTTGAGCTGGTCCTTCGGCAGGGCGCCGACGATGGTCTTGACGGCCTTGCCACGGGCGAAGACCTTCAAGGTCGGGATGGACATGATCCCGTACTGGGCGGCGAGAGCGGGGTTCTTGTCGATGTCGACCTTCACGACCGTCAGGCGGTCGGCGTGCTCGGCGGCGATCTGCTCCAGGGTGGGGGCGATCATCCGGCACGGCGGGCACCAGGTGGCCCAGAAGTCGACCAGGACGGGCGTGTCGCTCTGGAACACGAGCTCCTCGAAGTTGCTCTCGGTTGCGGTGATGGTGGTGCCGGCCATGGGAGATGTCCTTGATCTGTCGGTGAGTCGGGTGGTTTGGGTGAGTGGTGGTGGTCAGACGGCGACGGCGACCATGGCGGCCTGGGCCTCGAGGTCGGCCAGCGAGGCCAGGTAGCGCTCGGCGTCCAGGGCGGCGGAGGCGCCGGTGCCGGCGGCGGTGATGGCCTGGCGGTAGGTGTGGTCCACGACGTCGCCGGCGCCGAAGACGCCCGGGACGTTGGTCCGGGTCGAGGGGGC
>NZ_JBVINN010000050.1:0-3913 GCF_055579305.1 Kitasatospora sp. NPDC032757
GAAGCAGGAAACATCCCCACCGCAGCGCACACGCGCAGCGGCTCAGCCGCGAGGCTGAGGGGAATCCCCCTCGTTCACGAGGGGGAGGAAGTCAACCGGGGCGCGTACCACTTCGCCCTGCCGGACCATTCCTCCGGTTCGGCGCAGGCCGACTGGTTCGCCGACCACGGCGGCGGCTGGTCCGCCGACGGCAGCACGCTGCCGCCGGCGCTCGACATCGAGTACAACCCGTACGGCGCGACCTGCTACGGGCTCGGCCAGGGCGACATGGTCAGCTGGATCCGCGAGTTCAGCGACACCGTCCGGGCTCGTACCGGGCGGTACCCGACGATCTACACCACCACCAACTGGTGGACCGAGTGCACCGGCAACGACGGCGGCTTCGGTGCCACCAACCCGCTCTGGATCGCCAACTACGCCTCCACCGTCGGCACACTCCCCAACGGGTGGCTCTACCAGGCCTTCTGGCAGTACGCCAGCTCCGGCACCTTCCCCGGTGACCAGGACTCCTTCAACGGCACCTACGAGCGACTCCAGGCCATCGCCAACGGCTGACGCGGCCTCCACGGCGGCGCGGGGCCCGGGCGCCACCTCCTCGGAGTGCGGCGAGCGGGGCTTCCGGACCGCATGGTCTTCACGCCTGGCCGACCTGGGCCACCAGGGCGCGCCAGTCGACCCGCCGGGGCTCCCGCTTCTCGTGGGTGGCGGCCGCGGCGGCGACGCCGGCCGCGGCCGCAGTGGTGCGGCAACCACCGCACCGCTGCTCGCCGTTCACCGGACGGAAGGCGCGGTCGCAGCCGTCGCAGGAGACCGGCGCCGCTGAAGCCGGCGTGCTCGGCCCGGCCTCGTCGGGCATCTTCTCCTTCAGTCGCCAACGCAGGATCGCGGCAGGCGACTTGACGGGCGTCGGCAGTCCGGAGGTGAGCGCCGACCGAAGTGCCGCCGCGCTCACGCCCCTGGCCAGCCATTCGGCGGCGAGCGGCGCCAGCTTTCGTACCTCGCGGGCCCCCAGCGTCAGCCGCGGATCGACCTTCCGCAGCTCCAGCAGAATGCGCTCGGCCTCGGCCGACCCTGCGGCCGGGGCGGCTGCTTCGTCCGTCGGTGGGGACGGGAGGGGGGAAGTGTTCACCTCAGGTGTTACCCCAGGGGGGACGGTGCCGGACGCCCGGACGGACGATGTCCCGCGGGTACGTTTTCCGGCACCCGGGTTGCCGTCGGAATCCCGCTGTTCGACGTGCTCGTCGAACAGCCGCTCCGCCTCGTCCGCGCTCAACGGCACGTTGGAGACGAGCGATTCGGTCCGTACGTGCCCGGCTGCGCCGCGCCGCCGGGTGGTGTGGAGCAGTCCGGCGCGGGTGAGCTGGCGGCGGGCGCGGTCGGTGGTGATGCGGCCGCCGGCGAGCCCGGCGGCGAGGGTGGTCACCGTGGTGGTGCGGGCCTTCGCCGGGCCGAGCGCCAGGGCTCGCACAAGCAGGCGAAAGACGGAGTCGGACAACTCGTCGTCCCACACCAGTGCGTTGGAGATCTGAGTGAAGTCGCGCGTCGGCGCGATAGCATGCATGAGCATCGTCAGTGGGGCCTTAACCACTCGACGGATGAAGAGCCCGGCCGCGTGCGTCAACACGTTGCCGGGCTCGCCCCATTCTTCGGGGGCGATCCGCTTACGGCGGTCACGCTACACCCAATTGATGGACCATCAGTGCTCTCGGAAATGAAGTGATTACCCGTTGTTGTGATGAGTTGCGTCCCTTGGGTGGCCGCGACTCCGGTACCAGCGGCTCCGCACCCGAAGGCTTCACCGCGACCCCGCGCACCAGACCGAACGCGGCGGCCGGCTCACCCTTGCCGGCCCACACCGAAGCCCCGCACCACCGGCCGATCGGGCGGAACTGCTCCAGCGCCTCCGCATGCGGCTCCGCCTTGCCGCAGGAGGAGCCGAGCAGGTGCCGCAGCACTGGCAGCTGCTCGTCACGGCGGCGAATCATCCCTGCCGGGAGGGGTGGGTGCAACGCAGGAAAAGGGCTCGCCGAATAGTCCATTCCGTGGAAACATGCCCCATATGGGGACGATTCTGCACGGCACCCACGTCACGCTCCGACCGGCCGCCGACGACGACATTCCGGCCCTCGTGGCGATCCGCTCCACCCCCGAGGTCTACGCCCGCTGGCGGGGTGGCGACGACCTCGCCGACGCCGTCGCCACCGACCTCAAGGAGCCCGGCACCGAGACCCTGGTGATCACGGTGGGCGGGCAGGTGGCCGGCGCGATCCAGTGGTACGCCGAGAACGACGACGAGTACCGGCACGCCGGCATCGACATCTACCTCGACCCGGCCCGCCACGGCCAGGGCCTCGGCACCGACGCCGTCCGTACGCTCGCCCGCCATCTGGTCACCGACCACCACTACCACCGGCTGATCATCGACCCGGCCGCCGACAATGCGGCGGCGATCCGCTGCTACGAGAAGGTGGGATTCCGCCCGGTGGGGACGATGCGCCAGTACGAACGCGGGGCGGACGGGACGTGGCACGACAATCTGCTGATGGACCTGCTCGCCGACGAACTCGTATAGCGGGCTGGCCTTTTCGCCATTCCGCCGCATCGTCGATCCGGAAACCGTCACGGATGCCGGGCGCGCCTGTGATCTGCTCAGGGCCGCTCCGCCGTCGCCCGACGCGTCGGTCGATCAGATCGCTTCCGTCGCAAAGGAACTGAGCTGATGATCGGTCATGCGAAGCACCTGGAGTGGCGCAAGGGTCTGATGGGCCAGAGCCACGCCGACCGGGGGCCGGAGCACGCCGGATCGCGCGGCGACCGGATCGCCGCGGAGCGGTACGGCGAGCGGCTCGCCCGGCTGACTCGGCGTCGGGTCAACGCCGTGCCGTATAACCCCCCCCCCCCGGATGACCGAGCACGAGGCCCGCGCCCTGTCGGCCTCCTTCAGGGGGACGGACGGCACGCCGGGCAGTGCTGACCGGCGCCTGAGCTTGACGATCGCCCCCGCGCCGGCGTCGGCGCGCACGCCGAGGTGCTGCGAGGGTGGCGGGGCCCTCGATTCCCGAGGGCCCCGCCGGCTGACGGCTCTTGCCGTGGCCTCGGCCCGGCTCCTGGGAAGGGAGCCGGGCCGAGGCGTTGAGGGGAAGGGGTCGGTCGGGGTGGTCAGGAGACGAGCTTGATGACCGCCTCGGCGGCGGCCTTGCCGGCCGCGGCGACGATCGCCTTCACGAGGTCGCCGAGGGCTCCCGTGACGCCGGCCGCGAGGGTGTCCGTCCCCTCCAGGCTGGCCTTGAAGGTGCCGTTGAGGATGCCGTCCCACTTCTCGGTGATCTGCGGGTTGTTGCCGGTGAACGTGAAGTCGTCGTTGCGGTCCGGGGTGCCGAAGGGCAGGCCGGCGACGGTGCCCTCGGTGTGGCCGGAGTGCTGGAAGGTGAACACGGTTCCGTCCGGCGTCATGACGGCGGCGGTGATCGTGTAGTCGATGTTGTCGAAGCCGCTGTCGTGGGCGTGCGTGCTGAACGAGAAGAAGCCGTCCTGGCGCATCACGACGTGCGCCGAGCCGCCGATGGCGATGTCGGTGGTGACGTCCTGGTCGAAGTTCTTGCTCGACGTGTCGTACCAGAAGCGGTCCTGGATGGAGGCGTCCCCGCCCACGTACCAGAGCTCCATGCTGTTGGGGATGCGGGAGACGGCGGCGACGCCGCTGGTGATGGAGGCGCTGCCGGCGGGGGAGAGTTCGAAGGCCTGCCAGTTTCCACCCTCGTACCAGTAGCGGTCCTGGACGGAGCCGTTGGGCCCGACGTACCAGAGCTCCATGCTGTTGGGGATGCGGGAGACGGCGGCGATGCCGGTGTGGGTGGAGGCGCTGCCGGCGGGTGCCAGTTCGAAGGCCTCCCAGGCGTGGCCCTCGTACCAG
>NZ_JBVINN010000050.1:4005-41952 GCF_055579305.1 Kitasatospora sp. NPDC032757
CGTACCAGTAGCGGTCCTGCACCGAGCCGTTCGCCCCCACGTACCAGACCTCCATGCTGTTGGGGATGCGGGAGACCGCCGCGATTCCGCCGGTGATGGAGGCGCTGCCGGCGGGGGAGAGTTCGAACCCCTGCCAGTTGCTGCCCTCGTACCAGTAGCGGTCCTGCACCGAGCCGTTCGCCCCCACGTACCAGACCTCCATGCTGTTGGGGATGCGGGAGACCGCCGCGATTCCGCCGGTGATGGAGGTGCTGCCGGCGGGGGAGAGTTCGAACCCCTGCCAGTTGCCGCCCTCGTACCAGTAGCGGTCCTGCACCGAGCCGTTGGCCCCGACGTAGAAGACCTCCATGCTTCCGGGGATGCGCGACACCGCCGCGATTCCGCCGGTGGTCGCGGCACTGCCGGGAGGTGCGAGTTCGAACCCCTGCCAGTTGCTGCCCTCGTACCAGTAGCGGTCCTGCACCGAGCCGTTGGCGCCGATGAACCAGACCTCCATGCTGCCGGGGATGCGCGAGACGGCGGCGATACCGCCGTTGAGGGAGGCGCTGCCGGCGGGCGCCAGCTCATAGCGCCTCCACGGCGCCCCGTCGTACCAGTACGCCCCCTGCACGGAGCCGTTCGAGGCGACCCACCAGACCTCCATGCTGCCGGGGATGCGGGAGACCGCCGCGAGCCGGCTCGACGGATCCGAGCTGCCGGCCGACGAGAGCGTGAATTGGTTCCAACCCATCTCGGATCCTCCAGTGCTTCGCTGTCGGAACACCCGGGCCGGAAGGTCCCGGCCCGGTCCGCGTGAGCCGTCGTCCGTTTCCCGGAGCGAGTGCTCAACGCGTGCTCTCACGTTAGGAATCCGCCGCGACGGGAGCATGAGGCCGTGGTCCCGAGTGCGTCCCGGGACCAGTGCACCAGCCGGGACCGCCCCGCCATGGGACAGACGGGGTCGGGCGACGACAGGCGGGAACGGGCGGCTACGGGCCGGGACGGCGGACGGTCAGCGGTAGTACCCCTCCACCACGGCCCGCACCTCGTCGAGCAGCGCCGGGCCCTCCTGCGGGACGGGGAGCCGGCCGCTGCCCGGCCTGATGTCCAGGAGCTGTTCGTTGGAGAGGGCGAACACCACCCGCCGCAGCCCCGCCTGCTGGATGACCGCCTCGCACATCCCGCACGGCTGGCAACTGGTGTACATCGTGGTGTGCGCCGCCGTGGCCGCGTCCAACTCCCGTGCGGCCCACCGCGCGAGCTTCAGTTCCGGGTGCGCGGTGATGTCCCGGTCGGTGAGGGTCGTGTTGCGTTCCTCGACCAGGACGGTGCCGTCCGGGCCGGCCAGCAGCGATCCGAACGGCGGGTTGCCGCTCGTGCGGGCCTCGGCGGCGAGCACGATGGCCCGGCGGAGGAGGGTGTGGTCGTCGGGGGTGGTCATGACTGCTCCGTACCTGTGCGGGGTGGGTAGAAGTGCGCGGCCACGGTGGCGAGCGCCTGCCAGGCCGGCTGGGGGTGGCAGGTGTCGCGGGGGTCACCGCTGTAGGGGTCGAGGACGACGGTGTCGGCGCCCAGCAACCGCAGTTGGTCGAGGTCGGCCATGATCTGGTCGATCGTGCCCTCCCCGGCGAGCCGCTGCGGTCCGCCGACCGGACTCGCGGTGGGCTTGAGCGCGATCCGCGGGGCGAAGGCGGGGACGGGCCGGTGCTGCGCGTCCGCGAGCTCCTTCAGCCTGGCCACGGACTGGCGCAGCACCGGCAGGGTGCAGCGCAGCGGGTGCCAGGCGTCCCCGAACCGGACGGCCCGGCGCAGGCCCGCCTCGCTGTTGCCGCCGACCCAGACCGGGATCCGACGGGCTCCGTAGGCGGCGGTGTCCGCCCAGGCCGCCTTGACGCCCTGGAGGTGGGCGTCGGTCAGGCGGCCCCGCTGCTCGAACGGGATGCCGAGGGCGGCGAACTCCTGCCGTGCCCAGCCGACCCCCACGCCGAGGACCAGCCGGCCGCCGCTCAGCTCGTTCAGGTTGGCCGCCATCCGGGCGGTGAGCAGCGGGTGCCGGTAGGGCGCGATGAGGACGGTCGTGCCGAGCCGGACCCGGCCGGTGACGCCGGCCAGCCAGGACAGGGTGGTGAACGGCTCGTAGAAGGGGGCCGGATAGCGCTCGGCGACGTCGGGCGTGATGGCGACGTGGTCCGAGACCATCAGCAGGTCGAACCCCAGGCCCTCCACCGTCTGGGCCCAGCTGCGCAGGACTCCCGGGTCGGTGCCGGGGCCGAAATTGAGGACGTTGACTCCGATCTTCACGAGCTCAAGGCTAGCCAGGCCGTACGGGCCGTCAGAAGGGATTCCTCGCTGTTCAGGAGCGGTTGGCCCGTGGATTCACCGGTAATCTGGCCGGATGACCGAGAGTCTTGACGCAACGGACTGGGCGATCCTGGCCGAGGTCCAGCAGGACGGCCGGATCCCGTTCACGGAGCTGGCGCGGCGGGTGAACCTCAGCGCATCGGCGACCACCGAGCGGGTGCGCCGTCTGGAGACCGCCGGGGTGATCACGGGGTACCGCGCCGAGGTGGACCTCGAACGCACCGGGTACGCGGTGCTGGCGGTGGTCCGGCTGAAGTACCCGGGGCCGGGGACGCGGCATGAGCCGCTGCGGCGCCTGGTCGAGGAGCGCCCGGAGATCCTGGAGTGCCTGCGCACCACCGGGGACGACTGCTACGTCCTGAAGGTGGCGACCACGTCGATGGGTCACCTGGAGGAGGTCGTCGACTCCCTGGCCCGGTTCGGGAGCACGACCACCAACCTCGTCCTCAGCCGGACGCTGCCGTTCCGCGGCCCGCGCGTGCCCCGGGCGGCCACCCCGCCGCTCTGAGGTCCTCGGCGCCGTCGGCCGGGTCCCCACCGCGGGCGGCGAGCGGCGTTCGCGTGGCCCGGCTTCGACGCGGGGCTGACCTCCCAGGTTTCTCCCAGCAACCGGCAACCGAACGGGCGTTCCCTGCTGTCTCTCCTGACACCGGGCATGCGGGCCCGGGCGGCACAGGAACTGGGCACCGGAACGCGATGAACCTGACAGGCACTCCCTTCTTCGTCCTCACGATCCTCCTGTTCGTGGGCTCCATCGCGCTGGCCATGGCGCAGTGGCGCGGCAGAGGGGTCTTCGGATGGGTGCCGGGCGTACGGGCGCCGGGCGGAGACGCACCGACGGGAGACGCGCCGGGCGGGGACGTGCCGGACGGGGGCGTACCGGGCGGCGGTGTGCCGGGCGGGGCCGGTCCGACCGGAGGCGTGCCGGGCGGCGGTGTGCCGGGCGGGGCAGTGCCGGGCGCGGGGGCCCGACGGGGGCGCGGCCCGCTGCGGACGCTCTCCTACCTCGGGACCATCCTGCTCTGTCAGTTCACCGCCGTGACCATGGTCTTCGTGGTGGTCAACAACGAGAACCAGCTCTACGACAACTGGGGCGACCTGCTGGGCACCTCGAACCACGTCCGGGCCGTGCCGGTGCCCCCGAAGGACGAGGGCCTCGCCGAGGACCGGGCCGCCGCCTCCGCAGGCGCCTCCACCACGCCCGCGCCCAAGGTTCCGCAGGCCTTCCACGCCCCGGACTCCGACGCCGTGCCCAGGAGCGTCAAGCAGGCCGATCTCAAGGGCAAGCTCTCCGGCGTCGACGGCGAGGTCCTGGTCTGGACGCCTCCGCAGTACGACGACCCCGCGTACAAGGACAAGACCTTCCCGGTGGTCGAGCTGCTCGCCGGTTACCCCGGTGCGTCCAGCGCCTGGTTCGGCGAGACCATGGACGCGGCCAAGCAGCTCGAACCGCTGATGAAGTCCGGTCAGGTGACGCCGTTCATCCTGGTCTCACCGCGCGTCACCCTGCTCGGCAAGACCGACACCGGCTGCGCCGACGTCCCGGGCAAGGTCAACGCCGACACCTGGCTCTCGCGGGACGTCCCGCAGATGGTGATGGACAACTTCCGGGCCGACACCACCGCGGACCGCTGGGCCCTGTCCGGCTACTCCGCCGGTGCCCACTGTGCCAGCCGCCTCGCCCTCGCCCACCCCAACCGCTACCGCGCCGCGATCAGCATGTCCGGCTACAACGACCCGGCCGGCGAGGCCGTGTCACTGACCGCCAAGGACCCGAAGCTGCGCGAGACCTCCAACCCCCTCTACATCCTCACCCACGCCGCCACCCCGCCGAACGTCGCGCTCTACGTGACCGGCAAGCGGGGCGACGGCCTGGAGGACGCGACCGCTCTCCAGCAGGCGGCGAAGAGCCCCACGACCGTCACCCCCGTCGAGACCACCGGCCCGCACCTCACGTCGACCTGGAAGCCGCTGGTCGTCCCGACCTTCAAGTGGCTCACGGGGATCATCCCGCCGCGGTAGGGGTACCGCCTGCGCCCGGACGGGGTGGTGCGGCGCGGTGCGGGTCGGGCCGGTCGGGCCGGTGCGGGGCCCGACCACGCCGGTGCGGGTCATCCCGCGCGGCGGGCGGGCGGAACGGCCGCGCGGGAGTACCGGGCCACGACGAAGAGGAACAGCCCGCAGGCCACCACGACCAGCCAGCCGGGCCGGGAGGCCCGGGCGAGGCCGTCCGGGCCGACACCCGCGACCAGACCCCCGGCGACGGCGATGCCGACGGCCGAACCGATCTGCCGTGCGGTGGAGGTGATCGCCCCGGCCACACCGGCCCGGGCCGGCGGCAGGCCGCTCACGGCGGTGTTGGTGATCGGCGCGTTGGCGAAGCCGAAGCCGGTGCCGATGAGCAGGTAGGCCACCAGGAGCAGCGGGAGGTTCACGTCCTCCGCCGGGCTCACCAGGCAGAGCACGCCCCCGGCAGTGATGAAGGTGCCCGCGAGGAGGAGCGGCCGTCGAGCTCCGACCCGCCCCACCAGGCGGCCGGACAACGGTGCGCAGACGGTCGCCCCCAGCGCCATCGGCAGGGTCGCCGTGCCCGCCGCGAGCGGCGTCCATCCGCGAGCGTGCTGGAGCCAGAAGGTGGTGAGCAGAAGGCTCACGGTCAGCGCGACGAACACCGCCACGGCGCCCAGGGCCGCCGTGGTGAACACCGGCCGCCGGAAGAGCCCGAGGTCCATCAAGGGCTCGCTCCGGTGCCGTTCGACCCGGACGAATCCGGCCGCCGCCGCCACGGCCAGGACGTATCCGGCCAGCGCCAGGGGCGAGGTCCACCCGATGCGGGGCCCTTCGATGAGCACAGCCACCGTGAGACACACGGCGGCGGTGAGGAGCAGCTGGCCGGGCAGGTCCAGCCGGCGCGCGCGCTCCGCGCGGGACTCGGGCACGAACACGGCACTCAGGACGACGGCTGCGACGATGACCGGAGCGTTCACCCAGAACACCGACCGCCAGCCGAACGCCGCGATCAGCGCCCCGCCCGTCACCGGCCCGGCCGCCATGCTGAGCCCGAAGACCGAGGCCCACACGCCGATCGCCTGCGCGCGCTCCTTCGGGTCGGGCATCGCGTTCACCACGATCGCCAGGGCCACCGGGCTGAGCATCGAGGCCCCGACCCCCTGGAGGGCCCGCGCCGCGACGAGTGCGCCCATCGACGGGGCGATCGCACAGGCGAGGGAGGCCACGCCGAAGACGGCCAGCCCGCACTGGAACACGCGGCGGCGCCCGAAGCGGTCCGCGAGCGCGCCGGACGAGATCAGGAGGCTGGCCAGGACGACGGTGTAGGCGTCCACGATCCATTCCAGGCCGCGCGTCCCCACGCCCAGGCCGCGCCCGATCGTGGGCAGGCCCACGTTGACGATGGTGGTGTCCAGGCCGACCAGGAACATGCTCAGCGCGCAGACGGCCAGCACCGTCCAACGCCGGCGCACACTCATTGCGGGTTGGACAGCCAGGGATGTTGTGCTCACGGGCCCACCTTCCAGTCCGGGACTTCCGGTGGGCCCATGCTCGGATCGGGCGTGGGCGTGGGCCCACAAAATTTGCGAAGACTGCAAAACTGGACGTGTGGACGCCGAACCGGCAGGAGCCGAACTCATGCAGACCGAACCCGCTCACGCCGAGCCCGCTCAGGCCGGCTCCGGACAGACCGGGGTCGCGGAAGCCGAACTCGCCGATATCCTCGACGGCATCGGGCCGCGGCTGCGCTCCCTGCGCCGCGACCGCGGACTCACGCTGGAGGCGCTCGCGGCCGAGGTCGGGATCTCGGTGAGCACGCTGTCCCGCCTCGAATCCGGCAAGCGCCGCCCGACCCTCGAACTGCTCATCCCGCTGGCGCGCACGCACCGCGTCGCGCTCGACCAGCTGGTGGCGGCGCCGGCCACCGGCGACCCCCGTGTCCATCTGAAGCCCCGCCGCAGGGAGCCCGGCAGCGTCCTGGTGCCCCTGACGCAGTACCCGGGACGCGTCCAGGTCTTCAAGCAGGTCCTCGCGCCCCGCGAACCGAAGCTCGTGACCCACCTCGGCTACGAATGGCTCTACGTGCTGGCCGGCGAACTCCGACTCGTCATCGGAGAAAGCGAGTTCACGCTCCGCCCGGGCGAGGTGGCGGAGTTCGACACCGGCGAGCCGCACTGGTTCGGCCCGGCCGGTGCGAACGCCGTCGAGATCCTGCACCTGTTCGGACCGCACGGCGACCAGGCCGTCGTCCGCACCGGGCCGTCCTCGGCACCCGCACCCGCACCCGCACCCGCATCACCGTGAACTGTCGCCGGAGCGCGTCGGGCCGCCGACGGCTGTGACCACCAGGGCGAGAGCGGTCACCGCTGCCAACACTCCCCAGACCGGCGCGAATCCGTGCACCGAGTCCTTGAGCAGGCCGAGGGCGGGCGGCACCAGGACGACGGCGACCTGCGTCACCGCCATGGCCAGGCCGAGGGCGAATCCCGTCCTCTCCGGCGGGGCCGACTCGGCCACGTAGGCGACCCACGGGCCGTACCAGCCGATGCCGAAGAACCCGAGCCAGGCGAACAACACGCAGGCCCCCACGGGCGATTGGCCCAGGGGCGTGATCAGCGCCGCCATCCCCGCCGCCACCGCGGCCATGCACGTCATCACCGGGGTGTAGCGCCCGGACCGACTGCGGTCGCTCCAGGCGGCCAGGCAGATGCGCCCGGCCGCACCCGCGCACTGGGTGACGACGAGGACCGCGGCCGTCGGGCCCGCTCCGAGCGACGTCACGTCATGGAGGTACAGCGCCGTCAGAACGCCGACGCCGCAGTGCACCGAGACCAGGGTCAGGCCGGACAGCACGGCCTTGACCAGGGCAGGTTCGCGCAACATCCGCACTCGGTCGCCGAGTTGCGACGCGAGTGGGGCGCGCGGCTTCCTCCCGGGCAGGGCAGCCGGGGCACTCGGGGTGACCGGGTCGGCCGGGGCAGCCGGGGCGCTCGGGGTGACCGGGGCGTCCGGGGCGTTCACGGTGGGCGGTTGTCGGTAGAGGCCCATGAAGACGACGGCCCCCAGCAGCGCGACGGCCCCGCCAGCCGCGAACGCCGCCCGCAGGCCGAACGCCTCGGCGAGGGTGGGCAGGACGGCAGCGGCGAGCGCCCCGGCCAGGGGGAGCCCCGCCTGGCGGATGCCCATCGCGAGGCCTCGCCGGGAGGGGTCGAACCAGGACGCGACCGACTTGCTCCCGCCGGGCTGTGCGGTGCTGTAGCCCGCGCCGACCACCAGCAGCACGAGGAGCAGGGCCCCGTAGCCCTGCACCAGGCTGCCCGCGGTCAGGCCCGCGGCGACCACGCCGGCGCCGATCCCGACGACCCAGCGCTCGTTGTAGCGGTCCAGCAGTTCCCCGGCCACCAGCAGGCCGACGAGCGGGACCAACTGGGCCGCCGAGAGCAGGAGTCCGAGCTGGGCGGTGCTCAGGTGCAGGTCGCGCCGGAGGAGGACGCCCATCGCGCCGATGCCCTGGACGAAGAAGCAGGACGCGGCCTGGGTGAAGGTGGCGATGCCGAGGACGACCCACCGGTACCGCCCGCTGCGTGGCGTGGCGGTATCAGGTGCGGGAGCGGGTGCGACAGCGGTCGGCCCGGCAGTGGCTGGTGCGGCAACGGCTGGTGCGGCAACGGTGGTTGTGGGGGCGGCGGGTGCGGTGGCGACGTTGCCGGCGGCGGGCGGGTTGCGGCCGGTCACGGGCGCCAGTACAGGGCCGGGTCGGGGTGGTCCACGAAGCCGAGTTCTCGGTAGAGCGGTCCGCCCTCGTGGGAGGCGTAGAGGTCCACCCGGGCGACGTCCCGCTCGCGGAACCAGTCGAGCAGGCCCCGCATGATCGCGCGGCTGTGGCCGCGCCGCCGGTACGCGGGGGCGGTGACGACACCGATCACGAGCCCGGCCCGGCCGTTGCGCAGGTGCGGTCCGGGCAGCCGCTGTTCGACCGATCCGATGCCGCAGGCGGCGAGGCCGTCACCCTCGTCGCCGTCCACCACGAGGATCCGCATGGTGCCTGCGGCGAGCTGCCGCTTCAGGACGTCGGCCAGCGCGTCCCGCCAACTGCCGTCCCCCGAGGATGGGTTGAAGTACTCGCCGCCGAGCTGCTCGAACAGCAATGCGCGCAGGCGGACGAGTTCGGAGATGTCCTGCTCCACGGCCGGGCGTACCCGGGAATGGCTCTCGAGGTGCCGGCCGGTTCCATGGCCGGTTCGGTGGCTGATGGGCTGACTGACGGTGTGACTGATGGGGTGACTCATGCCGACCAGAGTGCTGTCATGGTCTTATGCACCTCAACCCTTACGGCGAGGACGCCGTGAACCTGGCCGCCGACCTCGCCAACCGGCGCCCCACCACGGCCGAGGAGCTCGCCGAACGGTGCCGCGCGGCCGGGCTCGTGGTGGACGGCCCGGCCGCGCCGAACGACCTGGAGCGCACGGCGGCAGCGCTGGACACCTGGGAGAAGGTCGTCGACGCCGCCGACGAGCACGACCGCGCCGAGCTGCTCAACCGGATGCTGGCCGCCGCCTCCGACCACCCGAGGCTGACCGACCACTCCGGCGACGGCTGGCACCTGCACTACCGGGACGACCGGCAGTCGCTCGGCCGGCTGCTCTGCTCGCTGATCTCCGTCGGCACCGCGCTGCACCTGGTGGGACGGGGCATGCACCGCCTCGGCCGTTGCGCGGTCACCGAGTGCACCACGATCTTCGCCGACACCACCCGCACCGGGCGGCAGCGCTACTGTTCCCACCGCTGCGCCAACCGGGACGCGGTACGCCGCCACCGCGCGAGGCACGCGCGATGACGGCACACCGGCGCGGGCCGCGGCCCGGCGCCTCTCACGCCTCGGCGCCTCTCACGCCTCGGCGCCTCTCACGCCCCGGCGCCTCTCACGCCTCGGGGTCGCCGTCGCGGCGCGCCTCCCGCTCCGCCGCTTCGGCGACGCGCTTGATGGCGGCCAACCGCCGGTCCCAGTCTGTGGCCAGCGCCGCCATCCACCGGGCGGTCGCGTCCAGGGCGGCCGGGCGGACGGTGTACCGGACCTCGCGGCCGGCCCGGCCGCCGGTGACCAGGCCCGCAGCGTCCAGCACGGCGAGGTGTTTGACCACGGCCTGCCGCGAGACGGGGAGTTGATCGGCCAGGGTGGTCGCGCTGGCCTCGCCGTGGGCGGCGAGCAGGTCGAGCAGCCGGCGCCGGGTCGGGTCGGCCAGCGCGGCGAGCACGCTGTCGACGGGCTCCGCCTGTTCGGCCCGTTCTGTGGCGTCGGAGTGTTCGCCGGTCACACCGACGACTGTTCGACGCGCTTCTTGAAGGCGTCCAGCACCTGCGGCCAGCCGTCCGTGTTGTCCTTCAGGGCCTTGCTGCGCAGGTCCTCGGAGCCGGCCAGCGCCACGAACCCGCTCTCCACGACGTGCAGCCGGGTCTTGTCGCCCTCCTGCACCAGCGTGAACTCCACGAGGGTGCTGTTGTCCGCGCGCAGGTCCTCGCCGGGGAAGGCGCTGGCCCAGCGGTAGGCCAGGTAGGTCGGCGGCTCGACCTTCTCCACCCGCACGGGGAAGTCGCCGTACTCGGCGTTCCTCGCCACCATCGACTCGCCTTCCTTCGCCACGGTGCCGGGCAGGCTTGCCTCGTCGGCGACCCAGAATCCGGGCTGGGCCACCAGCGGCCAGACCCGCTCCACCGGTGCTTCGATCAGGATGTCGCGCTCGATCCGGTCCTTGCTCATGAGGGGCTCCTCCGTTGCTGCCAGTAGATGCAACTCCAGGGTTGCACATCGCCCCGGCAGGTGCAACCGGTGGGTTGCATCAAGGGCCGGGGTCGTGGCGGAAAAGCGCTGTGGCCGGGAACGGCCCCGTGCTTACATGGGGCGCATGGTGTCGACCGACCGGTTGCTGGCATTCGCGGCCATGTCCTTCCTGCTGATCGTGATCCCCGGCCCCAGCGTGCTGTTCGTGATCGGGCGGGCCCTGGCGCAGGGGCGCCGGGCCGCGCTGACCACGGTCGTGGGGAACACGCTCGGTGCCTACGTGCTCGTCGTGGCCGTGGCGTTCGGGGTCGGGGCGGTGGTGGAGCGCTCGGTCCTCGTCTACACGGGGCTGAAGCTGGTCGGCGCCGCGTACCTGGTCCACCTCGGTGTCAAGGCGGTGCGGCAACGCGGTTCGCTGCAGGCAGTGTTCACCGGTGAGGGCCCCGCGCACGGCAGCCTGCGCACCCTGTGGGAGGGGTTCGCCGTCGGCGTGGCCAATCCCAAGACCATGGTGTTCTTCGCCGCCGTGCTCCCGCAGTTCGTGGACCGAGACCGGGGCCACGTCACGGTGCAGATGCTGCTGCTCGGCCTGATCTTCAACGTCATCGCCGTGGTCTCGGACAGCCTGTGGGGGCTGGTCGCGGCCACCACGCGGAGCTGGTTCGCCCGCTCGCCGCAGCGGCTCGCCCTGGTCGGCGGGGTCGGCGGGCTCACCATGATCGGCCTCGGGGCGACCGTCGCCGTGACGGGCCGTAAGGACTGACACCCGCACTTCTGTTGACGTACGTTCGGCGTGGTCAAGAGTTCAGGAGCGAGTCATGTCCCTCTTCATCCCCGACTTCGACGAGACCGTCGTCGTGCGCGCCGCCGACGCCGAGCTGACGGGCGCGGGCGGCCCGGTGACCAACCAGCTGCTCGTCGACAGCCCGGCCACCGGCGGAGCGCTCTCCAGCATGCGGGTCACCCTCGGCAAGGGTGCGAACGGCGCCCGCCCGCACCACCACGGCAAGTCCGCCGAGATGTTCTACGTCCTCGACGGCACCGCCCAACTGCTCTCCGGCGACCAGGTGGTCACCGCGGAGCGCGGCGACGTGGTCGTCGTACCGCCCGGCACGCAGCACGCCTTCGCCGCCGCCCCCGGCGAGATCGCGGACATGCTCGTCATCATCACGCCCGGGGTGGAGCGCTTCGAGTACTTCCGCCACCTGGACCGCATCCGCTACGGCAAGGTGCCGCCGGAGAGCCTCCTGGAGGTCCAGGAGCTCTACGACTCCTACTTCGGGACCAGCGCCGTCTGGGACGCCGCCCGCGGATGACCCTCCCGTGGGCCGGCGAAGCCCGCCGGGCAACGCCGACCCGCGCCGCCCCCGGACCGCCCATCCGGGTCCCGGCCCAGTGCCGACGCCGCGCGCCCGGGTCGGGCGAGGTGCTCCGGCCGGGAGATGACGCCGTCCCCGTCCACGTCCAGCATGGCGAAGATGTGGCTCTTGGCGGTGGTGGTGTCCCTGCGTGCGCCTTTCGCGGGGGTGCGGAACGGGGTCGACGTGATCCTTCGCCCTGACGAACGCGCGCCCCGGCCGGGGGTCACTGCCGGTCCGACCCGCCGACGGCCACGCCGCCCGGGCAGCCGAAGGGCGCGGCTCGCCCGTTCGCCCCGGATCAGCCGCCTTCCGGCGTGCAGCCGCAGGAGCGGCGGACCACCAGCCGGGTGGGGAACGTCCGCGCGCCCGCCGGGGCGGGCTCCTCGTCCGCGCGGGCCTGCAGCACCAGGTCGACGGCGGCGCGTGCCATCTCGTCCTGGGCGGCGGCCACGGTGGTGAGCGGCGGTCCGGCGATGACGGCCTCGGCGATGTCGTCGAAGGCGGCGACCGCGAGGTCCTCCGGGACGCGGATGCCCAGGTCGTCGGCGGCCCGCAGCAGGCCGATCGCCTGGTCGTCCGTCGCGCAGAAGACGGCCGAGGGGCGGTCGGGGCGACTCAGCAGCGCGCGCGCCTCGGCGTGCGCCCGGACGCGGTCGAACGGTGCCGGGGTCAGGTGCCCGTCGGCGGGCAGACCGGCCTCGGCGAGGGCGGCCGCCCACCCGGCGGTCCGGGCGGTCACCGGGTCGTTGTGGCTGAGCGCGAACGTGCCGCCGAAGCAGTGCACCCCGGCGTGGCCGTGCGCCAGCAGGTGGCGCACCACCTCCTGCGCCCCGCCCTCGTCGTCCGCGACGACGGCCACACCGCTCTCGGTCTCCGCCCGGTGGTGCAGCAGCACCACCGGAGTGCCGTCGCCGGCGTCGACCCCGGACACCCCGGGCACGGCCGGGTCCTGCGTCACCAGGATCAGGCCGTCCACCTGCATCCCGAGGAACGCCCGGATGTAGTGGGCCTCGCGCTCGTCCGCGTAGTCCGAGTTCCCGATCAGCAACAGCCGGCCGCGCTCGGCCGCGGCCTGCTCGACCATGTGCGCGAGCCCCGCGAAGAACGGCTGCCGGGCGTCCGGGACGACCATGCCGATCAGGTTGGTCCGCCGCCGGGCCATGGCCTGCGCGACCCGGTTCGGCCGGTACCCGAGCTCCTCGACCACCGCCAGCACCCGCTCCCGGGTCGCCGCCGCCACGGGCCGCGGCCCGTTGTTGATCACATAACTGACAACTGCGGTAGACGTCCCCGCCGCCCTCGCCACATCGTCCCGCGTCACCCTCGCCATGTCTGCGAGCCTACACACCACCTCTGACCGTCCGGCCCGGCATTTCCCGGCCGCGCGGCGGCCCTGCCCGCCGCGGTCAGTACAACTGGTCGGCCACGACGTCCGCCGACAGGGTGAGCGCCCGCTCCGCCGCCTCCCCCCTCCGCGCCAGCAGGGTGAGCGTCAGCGCGTCGACGGCGGTCAGGTGGGCGATGCGGCTGGCGGTGGTCTCCAGGCCGAAGACGAGGTCCTGGCCGCCGGCGACGAGGGTGTGGGTGGCCAGCTCGGTGAGGGGGGAGCGGGCGTAGCTGGTGAGGGCGATCACGGCCGCGCCGGCCTCACGGGCGCAGCGGGCGGTGTCGACCACCGTCTGCGTCGCGCCGGTGTGGCTGACGACCAGGCAGGCCGCGGCGGGCGGCAGCTGGGCCGCGGCGAGCTGGGCGGTGAGCGGGTCGGCGGGGGCGTCGACCAGCAGGCCGAGGGCGCGCAGGCGGTAGGCGGCGTCGAGGGCGACCGCACCGGAGAGGCCTGCGCCGACGAGCAGCACGTGGCGGGCGGCGTCCAGCGCCTCGGCCGCGGCTCGCAGGTCGTCCGCGCCGAGGGTGGTGGCCATCCCGTCGAGCGCCTCGCGGGCGGCCCGGACGGTGTCGGCGAGCGCCCGGGCGGCAGGGTCCCGCCGGTCGTCGGGGGAGGGCGTCGGGGCCGGGGCCTGCCGGACGGCCGCGATCTTCAGCTCCTGGTAGCCGCGGAACCCGAGCCGCTGGCAGGCCCGGACCACGGACGAGGACGCGGTGCCGGCCAGCTCGGCGACGTCGCTCACGCTCAGGTGCACCAGGTCGGCTCCCCGGTCCAGGACGACCTGGGCGACGCGGGCCTCGGTGCCGCGCAGCTCGCCGAGGTGGGCGCGGATGTGGGCGGCCAGCTGGGATTCCAGGGGAGAAAAATCGGAACGGTCTTCCATGGATCTACTGTAGCGTGGAATCCGGTTCCAGACCTGGCTGGAGGGAGCTTTGCCATGCCCGAGATCGCGCTCGCGCTGCCGGGCGGCGGGTCGGCGGCGGCCGTGCCCGTCGCCGTCCTCGCCGCGGCGGTCCTGCACGCCGTCTGGAACGGGCTGGCGCACCGGATCCAGGACAAGCTGGTCGGTTTCGCCCTGATCAACCTCGCCTACACGGCCTGCGCGGTGGTCCTGGTCGTGCTCTGTCCGCTGCCGGCCGCCGAGTCCTGGCCGTTCCTCATCGCCTCGGTGGTGATCGAGGTGACGGCCCAGATCCTGCTTCTCCGGGCCTACCAGCTGGGGGACTTCGGGCAGATGTACCCGATCGCCCGCGGTTCGGCGCCAATGCTGGTGGCACTGCTCTCGGTGACGCTGCTCGGGCAGGGCCTCGGCGGCGGGCAGCTGCTCGGCGTCCTGGTGATCTCCTCCGGCCTGATCGGGCTCGCCTTCGCCAAGGGGATACCCGGGCGGGCGCAGCTGCCCGCGCTCGGGGCGGCCGCCGGTACCGGCGTGATGATCGCCGCGTACACCGTGCTGGACGGCAGCGGCGTGCGGCATGCCGGGACGGTCGGCGGCTACGTCGCCTGGCTCTTCCTGCTGCAGGGGCCGAGCCTGGCCCTGATCGTCCGGCTCCGGCGCGGGCGGGGCCTGTTCGCCGGGGTCAGCGGCTCGGTGGTGCGGGTCGGGCTCGCCGGCGGGGTGCTCTCGCTGACCGCCTACGGGCTGGTGGTCTGGGCGCAGTCCCGGGGCAACCTGGCGAGCATCGCCGCCCTGCGCGAGACGAGCATCGTCATCGCGGCGCTGATAGCCACGGTGGTCTTCCGCGAGCGCCTCGGCCGGCTGCGGATGACCGCCAGTGCCATCGTCCTGGCCGGCATCGCGGTCCTGGAGTTGGCCCACCCGTAGACCGGGCCGCCCGTTTCGGCGGCGGGGGTTCCGGGGCTCCCGGGCCATGGGGCGGTGGGGCTGAGGGGCGCGGGGCTCCCGGGCTGCGCGCCGCGGGCGGCCGCGGCGGGGCCTGGCTTGCGGCCCGGTCTCGGGCCTGGCGGCGGGGCTCAGGGGACGGCGACCGTCAGGGTGGACTTGGTCACCCGGAAGCCGAGCGATTCGTACAGGCGCCGGGCGGGGTTGCCCTCGGTGACCGCCAGTCCGACCTCGGTGCGTCCGTGGCCGGCGAGGTCGCCCAAACAGCGGTGCAGCAGCTCGCGGCCGAGGCCCGGGTAACTGCGCTCCGGGTGGCGGAAGATCTGCGCGACCCACGGCACGCCGTCGAAGTCGGTCAGGACGAGGCCGCCGACGACCTCGTCCTCGTCGTCCACCACCAGGGAGCCGGCCGGCAGCAGCGGCCCGATGACCTCTCCGGAGAGGACGCGTCGCAGCTCCTCCCGAAGCTGCTCGTCACTGGTGGGCCGGTGGTCCGGGTGGCCCGGGCCGAAGGCGGTGCGGCACGCCGCCAGCATCGTCCCGGCGTCGCGATCGCACGGCACCGCGCGGAACCCGTCCCGCAGCGGGGTCCGCGCCCACGCGGCCCAGCCGACGGAAGGAGGATCACCGGTGAGGTCCCGGTGCATGCTGTGGCCGTGGCGGACCACGGCCGCCCCGCGGCCGCGCAGCCGCTCGCCGAACTCGACGGGACAGGTAACCATCCAGCCGG
The DNA here is from genome assembly GCF_055579305.1 of Kitasatospora sp. NPDC032757. Lineage (NCBI taxonomy): Bacteria > Bacillati > Actinomycetota > Actinomycetes > Kitasatosporales > Streptomycetaceae > Kitasatospora > Kitasatospora sp. NPDC032757. The sequence goes on from NZ_JBVINN010000050.1 coordinate 19,456, forward strand.
CCATGGAGGCCAGCACGAACTCCACCGGATCGGCGGCACTGACGGCAGCGCCGCCGGCCTGGCCCGGCGCCAAGGCCTCCAGCAGGCTGGCCCAGGGCCGCCCCTCCCGCTCACCGCGCAGGAACCGCACCACAGGAAGGCCGTCGATGTCGCGCCCGAACTCCCAGTCAGTTTCCTTCTCCGCCATGCCGTCCGTCCGATCTCCGAGGGCAGCCGTCCACCCGCCATGCTCGGCGATGGCCCCTCTCGGGATCAACCGGGTTGCCCGCCCGGGCCGTTACCGAGCGGGCCGAGGGAGCCGAAGCCGCGAACGGGAGCCGCGGTGGCGCAGCCGGGCTTCCGGCGGGCCCCGGAGGCGAAGCCCTCGTGCAACAGCGCGGTGAGACCGTCGCGCGGGGACGGCTCCGGGGCGGTGTCCCGCATGGCGGGCGGGCTCCCGTCCGGGTGCGGGCCGGGGGCGTCGGCAGGCGCGTCCTCGGCCGTACCCGCCCCCGGACTCGCGCCGGACTCGCGCCGGACTACGCCCCGGGCCTCAACCGACCACCGCCGCCCGCACGCAGAGCACGTCCGGCAGGTGGGAGGTGAGCAGGGACCAGCTCTCGCCCTCGTCGGGGCTGCCGAAGACGTCGCCGTTGCGGTTGCCGAAGTAGATGCCGGCCGGCTCGGCGTCGTCGGTGCGGAGGGCGTCGCGCAGCACGACGCCGTAGTGGTCCTCACCGGGGAGGCCCTTGCTGAGCGGGAGCCAGCTGTCGCCGCCGTTGTCGGTGCGGAAGACGCGGCAGCGGCGGTCCGGCGGGATCCGGTCGTCCGCGCCGCCGAGCGGGAAGAGGTAGGCGGTGTCGGCGCGGCGCGGGTGCGTGGCGACGGCGAAGCCGAAGTCGGCGGGCAGGCCGTCGGTGACGAACTGCCAGCTGGCACCGGCGTCGTCACTGCGGTAGACGCCGCCGTGGTTCTGCAGGTAGAGGCGGTCGAGGTTGACGGCGTCGCGGGCGATCTTGTGCACGCACTGGCCGAACTCGGGGTACTGGTTCTCCTCGGGGAGGAACTCCGCGCGCAGGCCGGTGTTGGACGGCTCCCAGCTTCCGCCGCCGTCCTTGCTGCGGTAGACACCGCCGCTGGAGACGGCGACCAGCAGGCGCCCGGCGTCGCGCGGGTCGGTGAGGACGGTGTGCAGGCCCTGGCCGCCGTAGCCGGCGCCCCACTCCGAGCGCTGCGGGTGTGCCCAGAGCGACTCGACCAGGGCGAAGGTCTCGCCGCCGTCCTCGGAGCGGAACAGCGCGGCGGGCTCGGTGCCCGCATAGACGACCCCGGGCGCCTCGTCGCCGGCCGGCTGGAGCTGCCAGACCCGGGTGAGCGAGGCGCCGGTGTGCTCGGGGAAGCGGATGGCGGGCTTGGGCGGCTCGGACCAGCTCGCGCCGAGGTCGTCCGAGCGCCAGACCGACGGCCCCCAGTGGCTGCTGTCGGCGCCGGCCAGCAACCGGACGTTCCCCGCCCGGCGGTCGATCGAGACGGAGTAGATCGCGTTCATCGGGAAGTGCGGCCCGCTGAACTCCCAGTTCAGCCGGTCGCGACTGCGGCCGAGAAAGAGGCCCTTCTCGGTTCCGACAGCCAACAGCACCTCGGTCATGCCACACACCACCTGGTCGGCGAAACGGCCCCCCTCCGGGCACCCCCTCCACCGGCCAGTGTCCCGCCGTCCACCCGAGGGCACATCTCGCCGCGCCGGTGACGGCCCGGTGGCGGTGGCGGGTCCGCGCCGGCGACGGCCCTGTTCCGGCGACCGTCCTTCGCCGGCGACGGCCCTGTTCCGGCGACCGTCCTTCGCCGGTACCCGCCGCACGCGGCGAGACGGCTTCCTCAGCCCCGGCACCCCTCCAGCAGCCGCAGCCAGACCTCGCTGATCGTGGGGTACGCGGGCACGGCGTGCCAGAGCCGGTCGATCGGCACCTCGCCGACCACCGCGACGGTGGCCGAGTGCAGGAGCTCCGCGACCCCGGGGCCGACGAAACAGGCGCCGACCAGCACCTCCCGGTCCAGGTCGAAGACGACCCGGGCCTTCCCCCGGTAGTCGTCGCCGTACAGCGAGGCGCCTGCGACGGCGCCGAGGTCGTGGTCGACCGCCGTGACGCGAAGGCCCAGCCGCTCGGCGGCGTCCAGGGTGAGGCCCACGGCCGCCACCTCCGGCTCGGTGAAGACGACCTGCGGCGCACCGGCGCTGTCTGCGGACGCGGCGTGCGCGCCCCAGCGCGACGTGTCCAGCGGCCGCCCCTGGGCGCGCGCCACGATGGCGGCGCCCGCGATCCGCGCCTGGTACTTGCCCTGGTGGGTGAGCAGCGCACGGTGGTTGACGTCCCCGGCCGCATACAGCCAGGCACCGCCCGAGCCGCCCGAGCCGCCCGAGTCGCCCGAGCCGTCCGAGGCGGCCGCGCCGAGCACCGTGCAGCTGTCGTCCACGTCCAGCCAGGAGCCGGGCTTGAGGCCGACCTGCTCCAGGCCGACGTCCGCGGTGCGCGGCGCCCTGCCGGTGGCGTACAACACCTCGTCGACGGTGAGCCGCTCGTCGTCCGCCAGCACCAGGGTGACGTGAGAGCCGTCGGCCCCCGAGCCGTCCACCCGCTCCAGCGAGGCCACCGAGACCCCGAACCGCACGTCCACCCCGGCCGCCCGCAGACCCTCGGCGACCAGCTCGCCGGCGAACGGTTCCATCCGGGGCAGCAGCGCGTCGCCGCGGACCAGCAGCACCACCTCGGAGCCGAGTGCCCGCCACGCCGTGGCCATCTCCACGCCGACCACCCCGCCGCCGACCACCGCGAGCCGCCCGGGAACGGTGGGCGAACCGGTCGCCTCGCGGTTGGTCCAGGGGCGGGCCTCGGCCAGTCCGGGAACGGCCTGCGGCAGCACCGGCCGGCTGCCGGTGCAGACGGCGACCGCGTGCCGGGCGGTGAGCACCCGCTCGCTGCCGTCCTCGGCCTCGACGGTGACGGTCCGGACCCCGGCCAGCCGGCCGTGGCCGCGGACCAGCTCGATGCCGGTGTCGCGCAGCCACTTCACCTGGCCGTCGTCCTGCCAGTGCGAGGTGAACGAGTCACGCCGGGCCAGCACCGCGGCCGGGTCCAGCGCCCGGCCGCCGACGGCCTCGCGCGCTCCCGCCACCGCCCGGGCGCCCGCCAGCGCGGCGACCGGTCGCAGCAGCGCCTTGCTCGGCATGCACGCCCAGTACGAGCACTCGCCGCCCACCAGCTCGCTCTCCACGATCACCGTGCGCAGGCCGGCGGCGGCGGTGCGGTCGGCCACGTTCTCGCCGGTGGGTCCGGCGCCCACCACGATGACGTCGTACTCCTCGGGTGCGGCCGAGGAGGAAGAAGAGGCGGAAGAAGTGGTCGTCACGCGTGGTCCTCCGTCGTGTCGATGGCCACCCCGGCGCGCAGGGCGAGGGTGACGGGTGTGCGTTCGCAGATGTCGAGCAGCCGGGTGCGCTGGGTGTCGTCGAGCGCGCCGCTGAGTGCGACCCGGCGCGTGATCCGGCCGTTGCGCCCGTCCGTCTCGTACCCGAGCCTGACCCGGACGGACTCCAACGGCCACTCCTTGCGTTCCGCGTACATCCGGAGGGTGATCGCGGTGCAGGAGCCGAGCGAGGCGAGCAGCAGGGCGAACGGCTCCGGCCCGCTGTCCGAACCGCCGCGCCGCACCGGCTCGTCGGAGGTCAGCGGGTGCGTGCCCGCCTTCACGTCCACATGGAACGGCGCGTCGGCGGAGGTTCCGGTCACCAGGGCGGTGGTGACCCGCCGGAACTCGGGGGCGGCGGCCTGCGCGTCGTCCTGCGTGGCGCCCGGCGCGGTACTCCCGTCGACGGTTGTACTGACGGTCGGACTGGTCGGGTTCTGGCTCATCGCGGGCTCGCCCTCGCTGTCGGTGGGTCGGCGCCGGGCGGGTGCCGACGCCGTGCCCATCCTGCGACGATTCGCCCGCTCGGCGCAGCCGAACACGCGGACGGTGCGCTCTCGGCACAGGCCCAGGGCCCCGGAGGCAAGCCGGGCCTGCACGGCGGGGGACCGACCCGCCCGACCCGCCCGGCCGCCCGGCCCGGCCCGACGACCCGCCCGGCCGGACGGCCCCGAACGCCTCAGGCCGTCGGGAGTTCCGCCAGCTCCGCCAGCTCCGCCAGCACCGACGCCGTCTCGGCCGGCCGGGAGAACATCGGCCAGTGGCCGGTCAGCACCTCCCGCAGCTCCCATTCCGGACCGCCGAGCGCCGCGAAGTACGGGTGGCCGGCCGCGATCATCGCCCGGACCTGCTCCAGCGGGATGGAGCACGAGATCAGGGCCTTCGGCAGCTTCGCGGCCCGGCCGGCCAGCCGCACCGGCTCGCTGACCGTCCGGGCCGGCTGGTCGGTGGCCAGCTCACGGAACCGGGCCAGCCCGGTTTCGTCGATCCCCTCCACGCCGGCCCCGCCGGAGGCCAGCACGTCCCAGGCCGGCAGCGGGAGCCGCCACCCGTCGACCATTGAGGCCTCCAGCGTCTCGCGGTAGGCCGGCTCCCAGAGGTCGCTCAGCGCGACGCCGTCGTCGAGCGGGCCGGAGTCGACGAAGACGACCCGGCGGATGCGCTCGGGGACCCTGTCGGCCGCGCCGGAGACGGCGATCGTGCCGCCGCTGTGGGCGACCAGCACGACGTCCCGGAGGTCCTCCCCGGTCAGCAGGTCGGTCAGGTCGGCGATGTGGGTCTCCGCGCCGACCTCGGGCGAGGCCTCGCCCGCCCGCTCGGCGAGACCGGGCAGGGTCACCGCATGGACGGTGTGCCCGGCCGCGCGCAGGGGTTCGGCGACCGCGTCCCAGGCCCAACCTCCGAGCCAGAAACCGGGGACGAGTACGAAGGTGCTCATGGTTGATCGGTCCTCTCCGGGCAACTTTGCCGTCAGCACTGTGCCGACGGCCCTTTCCGGCGTTGGCGGCCTTGCTTACTCGGCGGCCTTGCCGTCCTTGCTTCCCTGCCGTCCTTGCTTCCTTGCGGTGCAAGGCGATCGGCGCACCGGCGACGTCACGCTCCGCCCGCCGCCACGCCGACCTCGCTACGCCGACCCTAGGATCGAATCCGGACAGAACACGACCGGATTTACCGGCCGGATCGAAGGAGTGTCGATGGACCACCCGGTCAGCCGCGTCCTCGCCCTGCTGGAGCTGCTCCAGGCCCGGCCCGGCCTCACCGGCGCCGAGCTGGCCGAGCGGCTGGGCGTGGACGAGCGCACGGTGCGCCGGTACGCGGCCAGGCTGGCAGGTCTCGGCATCCCGGTGCAGGCCGACCGCGGCCGCTACGGCGGCTACCGGCTGATGCCCGGCTTCCGGCTGCCCCCGCTGATGCTCACCGGGGACGAGGCGGCCTCCGTCGTGCTCGGGCTGCTGGCCGGGCGCCGCTCGGGGCTGTCGGTGGGGGAGCAGGCCGCCGAGTCGGCGCTCGCCAAGATCCAGCGGGTGCTGCCGCCGACGCTGCGCGAGCGGGTCGCGGCGGTGGAGCAGACGCTCGGGCTGACCTCGGCGCCCGCGGCCGGCCCGAGCCCGGACACGGCCGCGCTGTTCACGCTCGCCGAGGCGGCCCGCCGCCGGCGCCGCGTCCGGCTCGCCTACCGGAACCGCACGGGTGCGGCCGGCGAACGCGAGTTCGACCCGTACGGGCTGGTCTTCCACTCCGGCCGCTGGTACACCACCGGGCTGGACCACCGCAGCGGCGAGCTGCGCACCTTCCGGCTGGACCGGATCGAGGCCGCCGAGCAGGGCGAGGCCGGCTTCGAACCGCCGGAGGGCTTCGACGCCGTCCAGCGGGTGATGGAGTCGCTGGGATCGGTGCCGTGGACGCACGAGGTGGAGGTGGTGCTCACGACCACCCTGGCCGAGGCCCGGCACCGCATCCCCCCGACGGCCGGAAGCCTCGCCGAGACCGGGGACGGCCGCGTCCTGCTGCGGGCCCGGGCCCAGGACCTCGCCGGCTGCGCGGTGATGCTGGCCGGCCTCGGCTGGCCGTTCACCGTCCGTACCCCGGACGCCCTGCGCACGGAGGTGCGCGCCCTCGCCGCCCGGCTCACCGGGTGGAGCGAGGACGCGTCCGAGCCCTAGCGTCCTGAGGCCGGTACGGCCGGCGGTCCGATCCTGCCGAGCCCGGCCCCCGGCCCGGCACTCGGCCGGTGCACGGCCCCGTTTCGGCACTCGGCCGGTGCACGCCCCCGTCAGTGCACCGCCGGCGCCGGCTCGTCCGCGTCACCCGACCGCTCGCCGGGCGCGTCCCCCGCTCCGGGCCCGCGCATCAGCCGCTGCGGACGGCGGACCAGCAGGTAGCCGAGGCCCGCCAGGGTGACCAGGCCGACGCCGAGCACGGCGGCCCACACCTGGTACCAGGGCGCGCCGGGCGGCGCGAGGATGGTGCGCGGCCAGCAGATGTTGACCACCTCCAGGCCGGTCCAGAGCACCGCGAGGGCGTTGATCACCGTCCCGGCGCGCCCGTACGAGACGGCGCCGGACGGCCGCCAGGCGCCGCGCAGCCGGGCCAGCAGGGCGGCCAGGCTGAGCAGGAAGAACGGCAGGAAGGTGGCGGCCGTGCCGAAGGTGATCAGGCTGCCCATCGCGGTGGACTCCAGCCCCAGCGGCAGCGCGGCCGAGCTGACCAGGGTGGCCGCGACCAGCCCGCCGATCGGAGCCTTGTGCCGGTTGACCCGGCGGACCTGGGCGGAGAACGGGAAGACGCCGTCGCGGGCCAGCGAGTAGAGACCGCGTGCGGCGCCGCCCTGCGAGGCCATCAGACAGGCGGTGAACGAGACCAGGACGACCACGACGAACGGCTTGGCCGACCAGTCGCCGAACCCGGCGGTGACCGCGGTGGTGACCGGGTCGAGGTCCTCGCCGCGGACCACGGCGGCCGGGTCCGGGTGGGCCAGCTCGACGGCGACGGCGTTCAGGATGACCACCACGCCGACGCTCAGCAGCGCCCACCACATCGCCCGCGGCACCTGTCGGGCGGCGTCCTTGGTCTCCTCGGCGGTGGAGACGCAGGCGTCGAAGCCGATGAACGCCCAGCCGCCGACGGCGACCACGGCGAGGAACGCCGCCCCGGTGGAGACCCCGGCGGTGGCGGGCGCGTCCAGCAGGTCGGTCAGCAGGCCGAAGCCGTGCTGCCGGAAGAAGAGCAGCAGCGCGAAGCCCACCAGCACGGAGGCGACGGCCTCGGCGGCGATGCCCAGGGAGACGAACCGGCGCAGCAGGTTGATGCCGTAGGCGTTGACCAGCGTGCAGGCCAGCATGAACGCGGCCGAGACCAGCACCAGCTGGACGGGCGTCGGGGTGAGCCCGAAGAGGGCGAAGAACCAGGGCGAGGCCAGGTAGGCGACGGTGGTGTTGGCGAACATCACCGCGAACTGCCACATCCAGCCGGTCAGCCAGGCGAAGGCCGGCCCGGCGAGGCGCCGGCTCCACTGGTAGGCGCCGCCGGCCAGCGGCCACTGGGAGGCGAGTTCGGAGTAGACCGCCACCACCAGCATCTGGCCGAGCAGGCAGACCGGGAGCGCCCAGACCCAGGCGCCGCCGGCCACGCCGATGCCGACCTGGCTGACCGCGTAGAGGCCGACCACGGGGGAGACGACGGCGAAGCCCATCGAGATGTTGCCGAGGACGCCCAGGCTGCGGCGCAGCTCCTGCCGGTAGCCGAGCGCGGCGAGCCGCTCGGCGTCGGTGGCGGAGCCTGCGCCGATGCCTGCGCCGGTGCCTCGGTCGGCGCCGGTGTCCGTCGCGCGGGCCGAGGCCGGCGAGGCCCCGGTGCCTGAGCCGGGGGCCTGGGAGATCCGGGATCTTGGGGGGTGCTCGGTCATGGGGCGTCCACCTTGCCGTCGTCCACGGCGGGCCCGGGGAGGACCGCCATGGAAAACTAACTTTGTTAGTCCGGGACGGTAACGCGTCGCCCCGGGGCAGCGGAAGAGCCGAGACCGGGCTGTAATAACGTGAGCCGGACACCGTGGGCGACGCGGCCGGCAGCGAGGGGCGACAGGCGTGGGACGACCGAGCAGGGCACTGCTGAGCAGGGAGATCATCGCCAGGGCCGCCCTCGACACGGTCGACGAACAAGGGCCGGACGGCCTCACCATGCGCGCCGTGGCCGACCGCCTGGGCGTGAAGGCGGCCTCCCTCTACAACCACGTGAGCGGCAAGGACGAGCTGATCGACGGGCTCGCCGAACTGGTCAACGCCGAGATCGACCTCGGCCCGCTCACCGGCACCGACGACACCGGGTGGCGGGCCGGCATCACCACCTACACCCGCGGCTACCGCGCCGCCTTCCTGCGCCACCCCAACACCATCGCGCTGCTCGCCCGCCGCCGGGTCGGGGCCGAACGCCAGCTGCTCGGCTACGACACCCTGCTCGCCGCCCTCGGCCGGGCCGGCCTCGCGCCCGCCGACGCCGCCGAGGCCGCCGCGGCGCTCGACTATCTGGTGCTCGGCTCCGCACTGGAGACCTTCAGCGCGGGCTTCAGCAGCCCCGCCGACGACTACCGCCCCCGCTACCCGGCCCTCGCCGGCGCACTGGAGGCCTCCGCCGGGCGCGGGGGGCCGGGCACCGGCGCGCCCGGGCTGGACGAGCGCGGCTTCGAACTCGCCCTGCGCCTGCTCCTCGACGGCCTCGCGGCCCGCCTGGCGCCCGGGGCCGAGCCGTCGGACCTGCCTCGGGGCTGAGACCCCGCGCCGGGCCCACGGGCCCGGTCCACGGGCTTTACGCCGGGCGGGGTGCACGGGCTCACGCTAACGGCCGCCTGTCATGCCCGCCGCGCGCATGCCGACGGGCCCGGGGGCATCGTCACCCCCGGCCTACCGTCGCGGAAACCGTCGGTCCGTCAGATCATCGGACGGAACCCGTCAGACCTCGTGACCGCCGTCCTGCTCCGCCGCCACCTTGCGCTTCACCTCGGCCATGTCCAGCTTCCGGGCCTGACCGATCAGATCCTCGAAGACGGCCTCCGGCAGCGCACCCGCCTGAGAGAACACGAGCACGCCCTCGCGGATGATCGCCAGCGTCGGGATGGACTGGATGCCGAAGGCGGCGGCAAGCTCCTGCTGCGCCTCGGTGTCCACCTTCGCGAAGACGAGGTCCGAGTGGCGCTCGGCGGCCTTCTCGTAGACCGGGGCGAACTGCCGGCACGGGCCGCACCAGGCCGCCCAGAAGTCGATGAAGACGAAATCCTTGCCCTCCTGGCCGGGGACGATCTCGTCGAAGTTCTCCTTGGTCAGCTCGACCGTGCTGCTCATGTCGCGATTCCTGCCCTTCGGGAGGCGGCGGCTCAGGCCATGTGCCCGCGACAACCGCGCCCGCCCGCGCGCTATTCCGAAGAATCTTGGCCGCCCGTTGAGCACTCCGCCGCTCCCGTCCGTACAGGTGGGTGTCCGCTTCAGCGCGGCGCGCCGGCAGAGGCGCCCGTGCGTGTCCACCGGGGGAGAACACCATGCACAGCAACAGTCGTACCAGCCGGATCGCCGTGCTCGCCGCGTCCGGAATCGCCGCGGCCGCCCTGGTCGCCGGCTGCGGGTCGTCCGGCGGCGGCTCCTCGACGTCGTCCGGCTCCGGCTCCACGGCCACCGCACCCGCGATGCCGAGCAGCCCGGCCGGCTCCAGCCCCTCCGGCTCGAGTGCACCGGCCGGCGCCGCCACCCTGCAGACCGCCACCGACCCCAAACTCGGCACCGTCGTCACCGACAGCGCCGGGTTCACCCTCTACCGCTTCGACAAGGACACGGCCAACCCGCCGATGTCCAACTGCAACGGCAACTGCGCCTCGACCTGGCCGCCCGCGCCGGCCAACGGCGCGGTCACCGTCAAGGGCATCGACAGCAAGCTGGTCGGCACCGTCACCCGCGCCGACGGCAGCAAGCAGATCACCCTGAACGGCTGGCCGGCCTACCGCTACGCGCCCGACACGAAGCCCGGCGACACCAAGGGCCAGGGCGTCGGCGGTACCTGGTTCGCCCTGACCCCGACCGGCGCCAAGGCGGGGGCCGGCGCCCCCTCCGGCGGGACGATGCCCAGTACCCCCGGCAGCGGCTACGGCGGTTACTGAGCGGCATCGGGATCGGTATCGATGACAGTCCGGACCGGACGTGGAACTCTCGACCCGGAGGTGCGGGTGCGCGAAGATGGCGTCGTGACCGAGGAGCACCCGGGCGGCGGTGCGGCCGCACGCGGCACCGGCGCACCGGACGAGGACCTCATGCGTGCCCTGTACCAGGAGCACGCGGGGCCGCTGTTCGGCTTCGTGCTCCACCTGGTCGCGGGCGACCGCCAGCGGGCCGAGGACGTCGTCCAGGAGACGCTGGTCCGGGCCTGGCGCAACATCCACCGGCTCGACCCGGAGGCCGGCTCGCTGCGGCCCTGGCTCGTGACGGTGGCGCGGCGGATCGTCATCGACGGTCACCGCAGCAGCCTGGCCCGCCCGCGCGAGGTGGACGCGGCGCCGCTGGAGCTGCTGCCCGCCGAGGACGAACTCGACCGCGCGCTGAGGCTGATGACGATCTCCGAGGCGCTCGGGGACCTGTCGGAGGCGCATCGCCAGGTCATCGTGGCGACCTACCTCATGGGCCGTACGGTCAACGAGGCGGCCGCCGAACTCGGCGTCCCGGCCGGTACCGTACGGTCGCGGGTGTTCTACGCGCTGCGCTCGCTCAAGCTCGCGCTGGAGGAACGGGGAGTGACATCGTGACACCGTCCAAGCCCGGTCCGTCCGGCCCCTCTGACCCCACCGGCCCGTTCGGTCCCACCAGTCCGTCCGGTCCGACCGGCCCCGAGCGCGACCACGTCCCGGGGGGCGACCACGTGGACGTCGGCGCCTACGTCCTCGGCCTGCTCGAACCGGCCGAGCGCGCCGCATTCGAGCAGCACCTCGCCGACTGCCCTCAGTGCGCCGAGCAGGTGGGCGAACTCGGCTTCATGGAACCGCTGCTGGCCGAGTACGCGGCCTCCGCCGAGGCCGCCGGGCTGGACCCGGCCGACCCCGCCCCCCGGCCGGACCCGCTGCTGCTGGACCGGCTGGTCGCCGAGGTCACGGCCGGCCGTCGCCGGGGCAGGGTCCGCCGGCTGGTGCTGGTCGCCGCGGCGGCGGTGATGGTCGTGGCCGGTCCCGCCGTCACGGCCGTGGTGGTCACCGCGGACAACTCGCCGGGTGTCGTCGCCGTCGCCGCCCAGCAGTTCTCCGCCACCGACCCGGCCACCGGTGCCCGGGCCACCGTCGGCGTCGACTCCAAGACCTGGGGGAGCCAGATCAGCCTCGAACTCTCTCACGTCCAAGGACCGTTGAGCTGCGACCTGGTCGCCGTCTCGCGTGCCGGCGACCGTCAGACCGTCACCACCTGGAGCGTCCCCGCCGCCGGCTACGGCACCACGGGCGCCGCCCCGGCCGCCCTGCGGACCAGCGGTGGTACCGGGTTCCAGCCCGCCGACATCGACCACTTCGAGATCCGCACCCTCGACGGCGCCACCCTGCTGGTCACCGTCCCGGTTCGCACCGCCTGAGCCGTCCGTCCGCGCGGCGGCCGAGCAGGATCGAGGCCGCCGCGCGGACGGGCCAGTGCGGGTTCGGGGTGCCGGCGTCGGTCATGTGGTCGCGGCGCCGGACGCCGGCCCAGCCGGCCCCTGCCACCGGGTCGAGGCGGTGCCGCCGCCCGCACGGACACGGCCGCAGCACCCGCGCGCAGGCCCGGCACGCCTCGACGAACCCGTGCCCGGTGGACCGCAGCGCCGCCGGCCGCTCGTCCCCGCAGGCGGGGCACCCGGCGAGCGCCGCGCCGTCCAGCAACGCGCCCTGCCGCCGGACGTACTCCGGCAGGCTCAGGGGCGGAGGGCAGGTCGGATCGTGCAGCCAGGCGTCGTTCGGGGAGTCCCACCAGCTCGCCTCCCACCAGGCCGGCGGCCCGGTGACGGCCCTGCGGCCCGCCCCCTTCTCGGCCCGCCGCCGCGCCGCGTACCGCTCCGACTGCGCGAGCCGGAGCACGCGTGCCTCGTGAAGTTCCTCGACCGCCCGGACCAGCGTCGGCGGGTCGGCCTCCGGCCTGCGCGGCATCCGGGCGCTCAGCGTCAGGTGGTGGTGCGTCGCCCGCAGGCCGTACGGCGCGAACCGGGCCAGGCACCTCCGCAGGGCGGCATGCCGCCGGTGCACCGGCAGCCCGCCGTCGTGGACGAGCCGGCGGTGGGTCAGGAAGCTGGTCACCCGCAGATCATGCCCGGCCGCCCGGGCCGGGTGCTCTCACCGGGGCGCCGCCGCCGCGGCTGCCGCGATGCGGGTCAGGGCCCGGGCGCAGAGGTGGGCGAAGAGGCTCTGGCCGAGGGGGAGGAGGGGGCCGGCGAGGTGGGCGTACCAGCTGCGGGGGCGGCTGAAGGCGTTGACGGTGAACCAGACGGCCTTGTCGGGGCCCATCTCGACCAGGAAGGTCTCCTCGCCGACGGCGAGGTGGCCACGCCGGGTGCCGTAGGCGAAGCCGTAGCGGTCGGGGCCGTCGGCGGTCCAGATGACCCGGCAGGGGGCGGCGGCACGCAGCGGGCCGATGCCGATCGCGCAGAGCACGGCGGCGCCGGGGGCGGCCCGGCCGGCGTCGGTGGTGATGCGGACCCCGGCCGCGCGGTGCATCCGCCAGCCGAGGACGGCGGTGCCGGCGGCTTCCAGGGCGGTGCGGCCGTGGCCGATCAGGGCGCGGTGGCGCAGGTGGTTGTAGCCGGCTGGGAGCGGGCGGCCGGGGGTGGTACTGGCGCCGATCTCGGGGTAGTTGAGGTCGGTGGCCGCAGGGGTGGTCATCGTGCGACGTCCTTCGACAGCGGGGGCGGAACCGGAAGCGGGCGGGGCAGCGGAGCGAGCCGGCGCCAGGCGAGCAGCGAGCAGAGGGCGAAGCCGAGCGCGTTGCCGACGCCGTGGGTGGCGGCCATCCAGGTGAGGGTGGGGTGGGGGAGCCCGGAGGCCTCGCCGAGTGCCCACCAGAGGGCGAGCACCATGGTGGCGGCGAGGACGGCGGAGGCGGTGCCGAGCAGTGCGGCGGTGGTCCGGTCGGGGGTGCGGGTGCGCAGGTCGCGCCAGGTGAGCAGGCCGACCAGCCACATCCCGGTGGTGAGCACGACGGCACCGAGGAGTTCGGCCCAGTCGTCGATGAAGTAGCCGGCCAGGACGAGCAGGGTGCCGAGCGGCACGCTGAGCGCGGCGAACCGGGCCGCGGCGCTGCTCGACCGGGCCCGGCAGACCAGTCCGGCGACGAGGGCGGCGGTGAACCCGGCGTAGTGGAAGTGCGGCACGGTGAGGGCCAGGATGTCGAGGTCGAAGCCGAACAGCCGGTGCCCGGAGCGTTCGGCGACCAGGGCGAGCCCGGCCACCGACGGGGTGGCGAGCGCCGTCAGCACGGCGATCTCGGCGGGTGCGAGCGAGCGGGTGCGGGCGAGCCGGAGCGGCGCGTGGGCGGCGACGGCGAGGGTGCCGAGGGCGTAGAGGACGGCGCAGCCGGTGGCGAGGCCGCCGCGCGGCAGCCAGAGCGAGAGGGCGCCGGGGACGGCGGACAGCGGCCAGAGCTGGCGGACGCGGGCGAGGCCGGGCTCGTCGATCAGGGCGAGGCCGAGCGGGATGACGGCGCCCATGCCGAGCAGGACCAGGAGGTCGACCAGTTCGGTGGTGCCTGTGCCCATGGCGGCCGCACCCCTTCTCTCATGTTCGCCCGAACCGTCCTGAACGCGTTCAAGCCGTGCGCCGGCGACTCTACGCCGCGATGTTGAACGCGTTCAAGTCGCCCCCGGGGTGCCGCCCCGCCGCCCTCGTCTGGTGTTCACGCTGGGTGCGGCGCACCCTGGAGGAGTAACCGCTGGAGGTGATCCGCCATGCAGACTCTTGTCGGTTGGCACATCGAGATGGAGTTCCGCGAGGAGGGGCCGCGGACGGCAGCCGCCGCCCTGTTGCGGCTGGGCGACGGTTCGGAGCTGCGGGCGCACGGCTACACCAGCCGTCACCCGTCGGACCCGGAACAGCTGCGGGTCGGCGAGGAGATCGCGGCCGCCCGCGCGCTCAACGACCTCGCCTCGCAGCTGCTCACCAAGGCCCACGGCGAGATCCAGGAGGTCAGCCCGGTCCCGACCCACCCGCTGACGTGACGACGCCGGACCGCGACGCCGGGCGCGGTGCGTCCGCCGGCCCTGCCGCGTCCACCGGCCCCGCTGCCCCGGAACCCCGGAGGCCACGCATCCCGCTGATCTGCCCGCGCTGCGGACACGAGCAGCAGGTGGTGCCGGGTGGCCCCGGGCGGGCGGTGAAGGTGGTGCACGTCGGCACCGGCCGGGAGGCCTGCGAGCCGGGCGACCTCGCGAAGGTGCCGGAGAACGGGATCTGACACCGGACGGCGGCCCCGCGCACCCGACGGGACGCGGGGCGGCCGGAGCGCCGGCGCGTACGTGGCTGCGCCCGTCGTCTGCCCGTCCCCGCGTCTGCCCGTCCCCGCGTCTGCCCGGCCACGCGACTGCACGCCCACGCACGTGCGAGTCCGCGCGGCCCCTCCTGCGCGCCTCAGTTCGGGCAGTACGTCGTCGGCAGCTGCCACTCCGGCCCGATCAGCCGCTGCTCCAGCTCGTTGAGCGTGATCCGGATGCCGACCGTCCCGGCCAGCCCGAGCCGGAGGCGGCTGCGGGCCAGGGCGATCAGCGCCACCATGCCGTACTTGTTGATCAGCGAGGTGCGGTAGCGCGCGGTGGCGTCCTCGTCGCAGACGACCGCGTGGGCCGGGAGCTGGCGTCCGGTGGGGCGCCCGTGGGCGTCGCAGGGGCCGACCAGCACCTTCGGGTGGCGCCGGATCCGTTCGGCCTCGCCGGAGTGGGCGGGCGTCCAGATACCGAGCGCCGTACCGTCGGCGACGACCCAGATCGGCGAGCACAACCGGCTGCCGTCCGCGCCGAAGGTGGTGAGCAGGAGGTATCTGCTGTCGGCGAGCAGGTCGGTACGGTCGTGCACGATGTCCTCCCTCGTTCCGGGTAGGGCAGGGCCGGTGTCGCCTGTCGTTCCGCGTGCCCGTTGCTCCGCGTGCCTGTCGTTCCGCGGCCCGCTGTTCCGTACGCCAGTCGTTCCGCGTGCCTGTCGTCCTGACACGGGTGCGGGTGTGAGCGCACCGGCCGGGTGGGCGACTCCATTCTCGTCCACCGGGGCCGACAGTTCGAGGGGCTGCGGCCGCTCGTGTTGCGGTGGGCCGGTGCACGTCGGCGGTCTTCGGCGGGCGCGGGCGGGGTGTGCGCCCCCGGTGAGCGACACGGGTGAAACGGCGAGCGGCCCGCCCGGTGTCGGAACACCGGACGGGCCGCTTCGCACCCGCGTCGGCCGCGTCGGCCGAGTCGCCCCCGAGGTGTCAGTGCACCAGCACCGGCACGTCGTTGCTCTCCGCCGCGCCCGCGCCCGAGCCGGAGGCGGCCGTGGCGTCGCCGGGGCGGCCGGCGTTGATCAGGACGAAGGCGATCGCGGCGGCCGTCACCAGGATCCCGAAGGACCACCAGATCGCGGTGGAGAAGCCCTGCACCATGCCCTGGAACTGCACCGCCTTGGCCGCGGCCGGGGTGGTCGCGGCGCCCGCGTGGGCGGCCAGCCAGGTGGCGGTGGCGCTGGCGGCGATGGTGTTGAGCAGCGCGGTGCCGATGGCGCCGCCGACCTGCTGCGAGGTGTTGACCATGGCGGACGCCACGCCCGCGTCGCGCGGCTGGACGCCGTGCGTGGCCAGGCTCATCGCCGGCATGAAGGCGGTGCCCATGCCGAGGCCCATCAGGATCAGGCCGGGCAGGATCAGCGCCGGGTACGAGGTGTCCAGGCCGATCTGGGTGAGCAGCAGCATGCCGATCGAGGCGACGAGGAAGCCGGGCGCCATCAGGAAGCGCGCGGGGACCCTCGTCATCAGCCGGGCGCCGATCTGGGTCGAGCCGGTGATCATGCCCGCCACCATCGGCAGGAACGCGACGCCGGTCAGGACTGGGCTGTAGCCGAGCACGATCTGCAGGTAGTAGGTCAGGAACAGGAAGAGACCGAACATGCCGATCACGGCCAGGCCCAGCGACAGGTAGACACCGCCACGGTTGCGGTCCAGGACGACCCGCAGCGGCAGCAGCGGCGCCTTGACCTTCCGCTCGACCATGACGAACGCGGCCAGCAGGAGCGCGGCGGCGACGAACAGGCCGATCGTCACGCCGGAGGACCAGCCGTCCGACTCGGCGCGGGTGAAGCCGTAGACCAGCGAGACCAGACCGAGGGTGACCAGCACCACGCCGGGGATGTCCAGCCGGTTGCGGTTGCGGCCCCCGGCGGGCTCACGGATCACCATCACCGCGCCGACCGCCGCGGCGACGGCGAACGGGATGTTGACGAAGAAGGTCCAGCGCCAGTTCATGTACTCGGTCAGCAGGCCGCCGAGTATCAGGCCGATCGCGCCGCCACCACCGGCGATGGCGCCGTAGATGCCGAACGCCTTGGCACGCTCCTTGGCCTCGGTGAACGTCACGGCCAGCAGCGAGAGCGCGGCCGGCGCGAGCAGTGCGCCGAACACGCCCTGGAGGGCACGGGCGCCGAGCAGCATGGCGGTGTTGGCGGCGGCGCCGCCCAGCGCGGAGGCGAGCGCGAAGCCGGTCAGGCCGACCACGAAGGTGCGCTTGCGTCCCCACAGGTCGGCGATCCGGCCGCCGAACAGCAGCAGGCCACCGAAGGCCAGCGCGTAGGCGGTGATCACCCACTGGCGGTTGCCGTCGGTGATGCCGAGGTCCTTCTGGGCCGACGGCAGGGCGATGTTCACGATGGTGGCGTCGAGGACGACCATCAGCTGGGCGAGCCCGATGAAGATCAGTGCCTTCCAGCGCCTCGGATCGGGCTGCGTGGAGGGCAGGGCATCGGTTTTTGGCATGGGGGTACTCACTTCGCGGTGCGTGGTGTGCGGATCAGGGGCGGTCGGTGTGCGAATGGTCTTCGGCGGCCGGGGTCGCGGATCGGCGCGCGCCGGCATGGGCCGGCGTGCGTCGGCGCGGGATCACGGCGGATCGGCGCGGACGGTCCGGGCGATCGTCGGTGCTGGTGCTGGTGCTGGTGCTGGTGCTGGTGCTCGGTGCCGGCCGCCGGTGCGGCCGTGGGTCAGTGGTCCGTGTGGAAGTCCTCGAAGGTCGCTGCCCGGCCGGGCAGGGTCGATCGGGCCGGTGCCCGCATGCCGTCCAGGAACAGCTGCAGGTGCCGGTGGACGAACTCCTCCAGGAGCTGGCAGGAGGTGTCCGGCAGCGGGCGGGTGAGCTGGCTCATCGCGATGAACAGGTCACCGTGGTCGACGTCCGGCCGCAGCTCGCCGGCCTGCCGGGCGCGTTCCATCAGGTCGCCCACGGTGGCCGTCAGCCGCAGACGGGCGTCGGTCAGGTCCGGGTCGTTCGGGTCGATCCGGTTGGTGAGGATCGGGCACAGGGCACCGACCTTCTCCGCGACCGTCGCGTGCACGAACCGCTGGAGGGCGTCGAACGGGCCGTCGCTCTCCGCCGACGCCGTCTCGGCGAGGGTCAGGATGCGGTTCTTGACGAGCAGCGCCACCTCGCGGATCAGTGCGGTGCGGTCCGGGAAGTTCCGGTACAGCGTCGCGTTGCCGACGCCCGCCCGCTTCGCGATCTCGTCCAGCGGCGCGTCCGCACCGTGCTCGACGAAGGCGTCACGTGCCGCCATGACGATCCGCTCACGGTTGCGGGTCGCGTCCGCACGCAGCTTGGGCGTGCGGACGGGCTCCGCGGTGCGGACCGGCGTGACGGCGGCGGTGCTGCTCACTGCGTGCTCCTCCCAACATACCGGGGATGTTTTCCCCGCTTAGGCCTACGCAGGAGCAAACGGGGATTCAGTCCCCGGAAATTTCAGCATCGAGTGTGACCTGTGTCACATTTCGGCGGCGGGTCGGTCGAGGTTCTCCTCCAGCCGCCCCAGGAGTCGGGCCAGCTCGGCCTGCTCGATCTCGTCCAGTCCGGCCAGGGTGATCCGCTCCAGCTCCCGCCAGGTCTCCGCGACCTGGTCGCGCAGCGCGCGGGCCGCCGCCGTCGCCTCGACCAGTACGGCCCTCCGGTCGCTCTCGCTGCGCCGGCGGCGGACGAAGCCGGCCTGCTCCAGGCGCTGCACCATGCGCGTGACGGTGGAGGCGTCGATCCCCAGGTGCTCGATCAGTGCGGCCTGGGGCTGCGGCCCGCCGTCCCAGAGCAGCATCATCAGCAGCTCCTGTCCGGCGTGGAGCCCGTGCGGGCGCAGCAGCCGCTCGGCGGTGGCCCGGTGCAGTCGGGAGACCCGGGCGATGGCCTGACTGGTACCGCCGGCGTCGGCGAGGGGCTGGTTCTGGTGAGCGCGCACGCGGTGATTGTACGCGCAAGCGGCTGCCCCGGTATCCCTGTACGCCTTTCTGAAAGCCCTTGCGGCCAGCGTGATCGAGGCGTTTACTTGGCCGCGCAAGCATTTACTTGGCCGCGCAATCAATGCGGCCGGGGTGGATCGAAGAGGAGACAGTCATGCGAGTCGTCAGCCAGAGCGTGCGCGTCAACGAGCCGGCCGAGCGGCTGCGCCTCACCCGGGACGACGTCTGGGCGGCGCTGGAGCGCAAGGCCGAGAACGCGGTGCCGTTCGTCGCCGCCATGGACGAGTGCACCGTGCTCGAGCGCACCGGGAACGGGCTGGTCCGCGAGGTGGTCTTCCACGGCGAGCGGGTCCGTGAGGAGGTCGTCTTCCGGCCGAAGACCGGGGTCAGCTTCTTCCGCGACGACGAGAAGGCCGCCTGGGTGATCCACAACGACATCGAGGAGGACGAGAACGGCCTCGCGCTCACCTTCCGCGGTGAGCTGGAGCTCGGCGGCGGGCCGGACGAGGACGCCGCCGCCGAGCGAATGCGGTCCGGCTACCTGCGGGCGCTGCAGACCACCCTCGCGCTGGCCCGCGAGGCGGTCCGGTCCGCAGGGTGAGCCGGGCGCGCGTGACGGGCCGGCTGCGCGTGACGGGCCGGCGCTGCGTCGCGGGCCGGACTGCCCGACGGGCGGGGTGCGCGGTGGGCGGCCGGCCGGGCCCTGCCGGGCGGCGGTTCAGCCGAGGCCGGCGGTGTACCGGCCGGTCCGCGGATACCAGGCGTGGTCGCCCGCCAGCCAGTCCTTCAGGCCGTCGGCGAAGGCTGCCACCACCCGGTATCCCTCTGGGCCGAACTCGTCGGCCAGCTTGGGGAGTTCCTCGCGGATGAGCCGGTCGAAGCAGTCCAGCCGGGCGTTCATCAGATCGCCCACGGTGTCCACGGCGGTCTGAAGCGGGCAGCGCAGGAAGCGCTGGAACACCGGGACGGCGTTGTTCAACTCGCCCTCCAGCTCCGTCTCCTTGCGGTGGGAGTAGAGGTCGTTGCGCAGGTCCACGTTGTCGGCGAAGGCGTCGATCAGGGCCGACACGATCGGGTGTCCGAGCAGCTGTGGCGGCAGGTCCTGCCCCGAGGCGTGCAGCGGCAGCACGGTGGAGAGCGGGGTGCCGGCGGTGCGGCGGCGCATCTGGAGGTACTCGACCGGGTCGGGGATGCGTCCGCGCAGATTGTTGGCCAGCTCCCAGAGGTTGGCGGCGGCGAAGTCCAGTGCGGCGTCCCGCAGCCGGCGGCGGAGCCCGGCGGGGAGCGCGGGCGCGGAGCGGGTCCAGACGTCGGCCAGTGCGGCCTCCACCGGATGCTGTGGGGCCGGGGCGGCGGCGGAGCCCAGTGGCATGCAGGCGGCGAGACGCGTCACGAAGCGCTGCGCGCCCGGCTCGTCGGCGGCCGCCTTGTACCGGAGGAAGTGGTCGTCGACCGCGAAGGCCCAGACGTTCCAGTCGCCGACCAGCAGCAACTCCTCGCGGGACAGGTCCGGTTGGGTGAGCGCGGTGAACAGTGCCAGTTCGAGGAGATCGAAGTGCTCCCGGCCCCAGACGCCGCCCGGCCCGGTCAGGCCGGTCCGTTCGGCCCATTCGGCCGCGCGCTCGCGGGCCGCCTCCAGGTGCGGGTTCATGCGGACCTGGTAGGGCATGGCGAAGACGGGCGGGCGTGGTTGCAGGCCCGTGGCCGCGTGCGGGCGGGCCAGGGCGGCGATCGCACGCTGCGCCGAGTGGCCGAGGCCTGCGGGCAGGCCGGTGAAGACGCCGGGCAGGGCCGGCGTGCGGGTGGTCATCGCTGGTGGGACCCTTCCCCTCGGGTGATCACCAGCCTGGCGCAGGTCCGCACCCCGTGGAAGGCGGTACCCGGCGGTTCACCCTCCCGGGGGACGCCGCGCGCCGTTCAGACCACGGCCGGGCGGCGCAGCGGGATCTCGAAGTGCACGGTGGCGACGCCCGGGCCGTGTTCACCGCTCGGGCGGGCGTCGTAGACCTCCTCGGCGAGGCTGCGCCAGAACGCCTCGGCGCCCGCGACCGCGGTGTTGGTGTGCAGGTAGAGCCGCTCGTAGCCGCCCTCGGTGGCGGCGAACTCACAGGCACGGCGGACCAGTTCGCGGGCCAGTCCGTGCCGTCGGTGCTCGGCCCGGACGTACACCCGGACCAGCTGCGCGGTGCTGCCGGAGGGGTAGCGCTCGACCAGTTCGCGGGGGTGCGGCGGGTGGACGGGCCCGGTCGAGTGCAGCGCGGTGGTGGCGACCACCTCGCCGTGGTGGGCGGCGACCAGCAGGGCGTGCCGGGGGTGGTCGAGGTAGTGGCCCTGGAGGTCGACCACGTCCGCATGCCAGTCGGGTACGTAGCCGTAGCCGAACTCGCGGTAGAAGGTGTCCAGGATCAGCCGGCGCGCGCCCGGCACGTCGCCGGGGAGGGCATGCCTGATCAGGTAGGCATTTTGACGATCCATCAGAAAAGCTCCGCGGGTCTGGAGGGGGTGGGTGCCTGCGAGCCTACATGGAAACGACTTTCATCTGACGCTTCGACGGGTGCCGCCCGCGAGCGTGTTGAAAATGAAAACTAATGCCGTTACCTTCTCCCTCGGCACGTCGGACCGGCCTGCCGCCGCCGTCGAGAGGGAGACCTGTGGCGCACCTGCTGGTGATCGAGAGCTGGGTCGGCTCCATGAGCGGGCTGCTGCCCCGGGCGTTGGGGGAGGGCGGCCACCGCTTCACCTTCCTCACCCGCGACCTGCACCACTACCTGTGGGCCGCCCCCGCCGCCGCCCCGCATCCCCTGCTCGCCGCCGAGAACATCCTGACCGCCGACACCAACGACCCGGCCGTCCTCCTTCCGTACGCCGGGCGGCTGCACGAGCTGCTCGGCTTCGACGGGGTGCTCTCCTCCTGCGACTACTACCTGCCGCTGGTCGCGCGGGTCGCCCACCGGCTCGGGCTGCCCGGCCCGGCCCCGGAGGCCGTCACCGCCGCCTGCCGCAAGGACCTCGCCCGGCGCGCACTCGCCGGGGCCGGTGTCCCCGGGCCCGCGTACGCGCTCTGCGCCGACCGCGGGCAGGCGCTCGCCGCCGCCCGGGTGATCGGCTTCCCGCTGGTGGTCAAGCCGGTCGACCTCTGTGCCGGGATGCTCGTCCGGGAGGTCGCCGACGAGCACGAACTGCGCGCCGCGCTCCGGGCGTTGGCCGCGTTCCCGGTCAATGCGCGGGGGCAGCGCCGGGAGCCCGTGGTGCTGCTGGAGGAGCTGCTGACCGGGCCCGAGGTCAGCGTCGAGACCGTCTCCGCCGATGGTGCGGTGCACGTCGTCGGGGTCACCGACAAGACCGTCGGAGGGGCCCCGGCCTTCATCGAGACCGGCCACATGTACCCCGCCGCGCTCGACCGGGCCGCCGCAACGGCCGCCTCCGACACCGCCGTTGCCGCGCTGGCCGCGCTCGGCCTGGACCAGGTCGTCGCGCACACCGAGATCAAGCTCACCCCGACCGGGCCCCGGGTGGTGGAGGTCAACCCGCGGCCGGCCGGCAACCGGATCACCGAGCTGGTCCGGCGGGTCACCGGCGTCGACCTCGCCGCCGCCTGCGTGGACGTCGCCCTCGGCCGCCGGCCCGACCTGACCGTCCACCCCACCGGGGTCGCCAGTGCCGCGATCGCCTTCCTGGTCCCCGGGGAGGAGGCGTCCGGACAGTTGGACGGTTTCGACGGCGAGGCGGCCGTCCGGCGCGACCCGGCCGTGGTCGAGCTGACCCTCGCCGGGCCCGGCCGCGCTGTGCGGCCCGCCACCAGCAACAACGAGTACCTGGGACACGTGATGACCGCCGACACCGCCGGCGCCGGGGCCCGGGGCGATGCCGAGCGACTGCTCGCCGCGCTGGTGCCCCGGTACGCCGGCGACGCGGGCCCCGCCGCGGACCGTCCCGCCGGTGCGGCGGCGGTCCCCGCGTGACCGCCGCCGCCCCCGGTGGCGCGGGTGCTCCGGCCGTCGCCCCTGCCCTCACCGCCGCCCCTGGGAACGCTCCGGCCGTCGCCCCTGCCCTCACCGCCGCCCCTGGGAACGCTCCGGCCGTCGCCCCTGCCCTCACCGCCGCCCCTGGGAACGCTCCGGCCGTC
>NZ_JBVINN010000050.1:42050-61855 GCF_055579305.1 Kitasatospora sp. NPDC032757
GCGCCCCTGCCCTCACCGCCGCCCCTGGTGGCGCGTTGGAGCTGATCGCCGAACGGGCCCGCGCCGGCGCGTACGGGCCCGACCCGGCCGGACAGCGGATCGCCCTCGCCTTCACCACCGCCCAGGCCGTCCGGCACGCCGGCCGAGCCCGGGGCTACCGCAACGAGGTGCTCGGCCTGCGCCTCGGCGCCGCCGTCGGTTCCTGCGCCGTCGAACCCGGCGAACTGCCCGCGGACGCGCTCACCGACTCCGTCGGCGCCACCGTCGACGAGCTGCTCGGCCACCCGCTCACCCCCGTCCGGGTCGCCGCCCTCGACGCCTACCTGATGCACTGCCGCCCGCACACCCCGGCCCACGGCTCCCGGCCGGTGACCGTCCCGGCCGGCGGGTCGCTGGAGAAGTCCCGCGCACGCGCCCGCGCCGTCGCCGGGCTGCTCCCGCTCGCCGCGGTGCGCCGGGTCCTGGTCGTCGGCGTGGTCAACTCCCTGCTGGAGCAGCTCCGTTCGAGCGGAGTCGAGTACGTTCCGTGCGACCTCAAGGGCGGCACCACCGAGTGGGGCGAGCCGGTGGAGGCCGACGCCCGCGCCCGGCTGGACGACTGCGACGCGATCCTCGCCTCCGGCATGACCCTCGGCAACGGCACGCTCGACCCGCTGCTCACCCACGCCCGCGCCACCGGCAAACCGCTGGTGCTGTTCGCCCAGACCGGCAGCGCCGTCCTCCCGCGCCTGCTCGGCCACGGCGTGAGTGCTGTCAGCGCCGAGCCGTACCCCTTCTTCTGGCTCGACGGCGGCCCCACCGTCCTCCACCTGTACGGGGGAGACCTGCCCGGGGGAGGGCCGGTCGGGCGGGAGCCGCGCGGGGAAGGCCTCCGCGGGGGAGGGCCGCACCGCGAGGGCCGGGCGGCGGGAGGCGGTGCCGGGTGACCGCGCTGCTCGCCTCGGCCGCCGTCGGCAATCCCGACCTGCTGCCGCTGCTCGGCCGCACCCCGCTGGCCCGGATCAGCACGCCGCTACCGGACCCGCACCCCGGCTTCTGGGCCAAGCTGGAGGGCCTCGCCGCGGGCGGCATGAAGGCCCGGTCCGCCGTCGCCATGCTCCGCGGCGCCCACGCGCGCGGCGAACTCCGGCCCGGTGCCACGGTGGTGGAGTCCACGTCGGGCACCCTCGGCATCGGCCTGGCCTTCGCCGGACAGGCCCTCGGACACCCGGTCGTCCTGGTCGGCGACGCCGAACTCGAACCGTCCATGCGGCAGTTGCTCCGCTCGTACGGCGCCCGGCTGGAACTGGTCGACCGGCCCGCCCGGCGCGGCGGCTGGCAGGCCGCCAGGCTCGCCAGGCTGCGGGCTGTCCTGGGTCAACTCCCCGACGCCTACTGGCCGGACCAGTACAACAACCCCGACAACGCGGCCGGCTACCGGGCGATGGCCCAGGAGATGGCCGGCGAACTCGACCACCTGGACGTCCTGGTGTGCAGCGTCGGAACCGGCGGCCACAGCGCCGGTCTGGCCGAACCGCTCCGGCGCCGCTGGCCGGCGCTGCGGATCATCGGCGTCGACTCGGTCGGCTCCGCCATCTTCGGCCAGCCGGCCCGCCCCCGGCTGATGCGCGGCCTCGGCAGCTCCATCCACCCGCGCAACGTCGCCCACCAGGCGTTCGACGAGATCCACTGGGTCGGCCCGGCCGAGGCGGTCGACACCTGCCGGCGGCTGGCCCGCGGCGCCTTCGTCAGCGGCGGCTGGAGCACCGGCGCGGTCGCCCTGGTCGCCGCCTGGGCCGCCCGCGTCCACCCGGGTGCCACCGTCGCCACCGTCTTCCCCGACGGTCCGCACCGCTACCTGGGCACCGTCTACGACGACGCCTTCTGTCACCGGCACGGCCTGGAGCCGGAGCGCGCCGCGCTGCGGCCGACCGAGATCCCGCACCCGGCGGCCGTCGAGGTCTCCGGCTGGGCCCGCTGCCGCACCGCCCGGCCGGGCCGCACCGACCCGGCGGAACGCCGGGCCGAACCTGACCGGACCGGCCGCCGGAGCCGCCCCGAGGAGTACCGATGAGGCTCGACGTCCGCACCGTCCGGCTCCGGCTCGCCGAGCCGCTGCGGATCTCCCGCTCGGTGACCGCCGAACGCGACGCCGTCCGGTTCGCCGTGCGCCACGGCGGCCTGACCGGCCACGGCGAGGCCGTCAGCAGCGTCTACCTGTGTCTTCCCACCGACCTGATCCGCCGCGAGGCCGACGCACTCCGGCCGGACCTCGAACGTCACCCGGACCCGGAGACCGCCCTGGTCGAACTCCAGCGCGGCGCCGCCCCGTTCAAGAGCCTGCCGGCCGGGGTGCTGGCCGCGGTCGAGGCCGCCCTGCTCGACCTGGTCGGCAAGCGGGCCGGCGCGCCCGTCCACCAACTCCTCGGCCGGCTTGCCCCGGTGGCCGCCGCCACCGCCCGGACCATCGGCATCGAGCCGCCCGCCCGCGCCGCCGTCCAGGCCTCCCGGCTCGCCGCGGCCGGCTTCGACGTGCTCAAGATCAAGGCGGGCGCGGCGGACCCGGCCGAGGACCTCGCCCGGGTCCGGGCCGTCCGCGAGAGCGCCCCCGGCGCCCGGCTGCTGCTCGACCCCAACGGCGCCTGGACGGAGGACCAGGCGCACCGGCTGCTCCCGGTCTTCGCCGCGGCCGGCGTCGAGGCCGTCGAACAGCCGATCGCGCCGGGCCGCCCCGCCGTCCTGGCCGCCCTCGCCGAACGCTCCCCGATCCCGGTGATCGCCGACGAGGACGCCGTCGGCTACGAGGACGTCTGCCGGCTCGCCGGGCGGGTGCACGGGGTCAACCTCAAGCTCGCCAAGTGCGGCGGCGTCCACCAGGTGCTGCGCATCCAGGCCGCCCTGCACGGCAGCGGCACCGAACTGATGCTCGGCTGCCTCGCCGCCAGCTCGCTCGGCATCGCCCCGGCCGTCCACCTCGCCGACCGGGCCCGCTGGATCGACCTCGACGGGCACCTGCTGCTCGCCCACGACCCCTGGCAGGGCATCGGCGGCACCGACGGCACCGTCCGCACACCGGACCGGGCCGGGCTCGGCGTGCTGCCGACGGCGACGCCGACGCCGACGGCGACGCCGACGCCGACGCCGGGGCCGGGGCCCGTCGGGGGAGCGCGTCCCGCGCCCGGCGCCCGCCCCGCCCCCGCCCGCCCACTCCCCAGCGAGGCCCGATGAACGGCCGCAACCTGCTCACCGACACCCCCGAGCTCTACGAACTGCGCTTCCCCGACCCGGGGTTCACCGCCGCCCGGTGGGCCGAGTCGGTGCTCCGCGCGTACGGCGCCGGGGCCGATCTGCTCGACCTCGGCTGCGGCACCGGCCGGGACGCCGCATGGCTGCACCGCGCCGCCGGCCGCACCGTCACCGGCCTGGACAGCTCCGAGGCGATGATCGAATACGCCCGCGCACGCCACCCCGGGCCCGCGTACCACGTCGGCGACATGCGGACCTTCCGGCTACCCGGCCGCTTCGACGCCGCGCTCTGCCTGGACAGCGCGCTGCTCTACTGCCACACCAACGACGACCTCGACGCCCTGTGCGGCCGGCTCCGCCGCCACCTGCGCGCGGGCGGACTGCTGGTCGCCGAGATGCGCAACGGCGCCTTCTTCCTCGGCCGCACCGAACTCCTCGAGACCCCGCGCACCGACACCGTCACCCGCGACGGCACCACCTTCACCTCCCGCACCACGCTGCGGATCGACCACGCGGCCCAACTGCTGTGCCGCACCAGGACCTGGACCAGCGACGACGGCGCCCCGGCCGTCACGCAGCACTCCGCCTGGCGGCTGCTCTTCCCGCAGGAGCTGCGCTACCTGCTCGCCGCCAACGGCTTCACCGTCCTCGCCCTCTACGACCGGCCCGGCCCGCGCACCGACCCGTGCTGGGCCGACGGCGCCCCGGCCGCCGACACCGCCGACGACGACCGGCTGCACCTGGTCGCCCGGCTCGACACTCCTGCAGGAAAGCGAAGTCGACCGGATGGCCCGTCCGCTCGCCCGACGCGCCCCGCCGGCCGCCGGGACGGCCGGTTCGAGCCCGGTTCACCCGTACTGGTGACGGAATGTCGGACCGGTGGCCTAAGGTCGCCGACATGAACACCGTGACCGACCTGCCCGCCCCCGAGGCCCTCGCCGCCCTGGTCGACGTCCTGCTCGCCGAGGACACCACCGGTGCGGACCGCGCGGCCCTGGAGGAGACGGCCCGCCGCGCCTTCGCCGACGAACGGCCCGGCGCGCTGCCCGACCACTGGTGGCTGGCCGTCCCCGGGGAGACGTACGAGGCGGCGTTCGAGGTGCTCGGCCTGCACGACCGGATACCCGTCACCGTGCACTACGGGCTCACCTCCCAGACGAGCGACGAGAAGTACACCCCGGAGGCGGTGCACCGGGTCTTCGTCACGCCCGAGTACGCCGGCTGGCGCCTGATCTACGCCGAGACCCCGCTGCGGGAGACCACCTGGTGGCCGCACGAGGTGATCGAGCGGCTCAGCGCGGCCTGCGGCAAGGCCCAGGTCTACTACCAGGACCCGTTCGCCGACTCGGTGATCTGGGCCACCGCCGAGCACGGCACCGTGGTGCGCGGCTACTGGCGCTACAGCGCCCCGGAGTGGACGGGCGACCCGCTGCCCTGGGAGGAGGTGCTCACGGAGGCCGACTTCGAGGAGGAGGAGGACTACGAGGACGCCTACCCCGAGCCCAACGCCTCCCAGACCCAGAGCATCGGCGCGGCCGCCGTCCACCTCTCCCTCGACCCCGCCGCGATCACCCCCGCGACCCCGGCCCGAGGCCACGGCTGGCTCGCCCTGACGGCGCCCGGCGCGGGCCACGGCGGCTTCGGGGAGGCCCCGCAGCTCTGAGGCATACCGTCGGCCATCCACCGCCTCCCCCCTGCGCGCCGTGCCTCGCCCGGGTCGGGTCGGCGGCCTAGGCTGAAGGCGCCCGGGCGGCCGGTCGGCCGCGGGAGTCGGGAGGGGCCCGGCGGCCGGGCGTCGAGGAGGTGCGCGATGGGCAGCGGTGAGACCGCCAGGGTGCGCTGTGTGGCGGCCGTTCCGTGCTGGGTGAGCCTGATGGCGCGCGATCTCGACGCGGCGAAGGCGTTCTACGGGCCGCTGCTGGGCTGGGAGTTCGAGCCCGGGCCCGACCACCTCGGCCCCTATGTGCACGCGGTGGCGGGCGGCGAGGCGGTGGCCGGTCTGGGCGTCGCGGGCGGCGGCTGGGCCATGCCGGTGGCGTGGACGGCCTACTTCGGCACCGAGAGCGCGGACGCCGCCGCCGACTCCGTCCGCGAGCGCGGCGCGACCCTCGCGGTGGGCCCGCTGGCCTTCGACGCCGGGCGGGTGGCGTTCGCCGCCGACCCGGCGGGCGCGGTGTTCGGCATCTGGGAGGGCCCGCTCGGCCGGGCCCGGAAGCTCGACCTGCTGGGCGCGCCGGTCTGGATCGAGCTGCGCACGCCGGACCCGTTCGCCGCGGCGCTCTTCTACGGCGAGGTGTTCCGCTGGGACGGTCGTGACCCCGAGCGCTTCGAGGTGCGGTGGGAGCACGACCGGGTGGTGCTGCGGGCGGAGGGGCACAGCGTCGCGGCCCTGGCCAGGGAGCAGTCGGGCGGCCCGGCGGGCATGCCGCCGCACTGGGAGGTGTCGTTCTCGGTGGCGGACACCGACGCGGCGCTCGCCCGGGCCGAGGAGCTGGGTGGTACGGCGATCGGCCCGGCCTTCGACTCGCCGTACGGGCGGGTCGCGCGCCTCCAGGACCGCGAGGGCGGGCGCTTCGCGGTGATCAGCCCGAAGGGCTGAGGCCGGGAGCGCCGTGGGGCGGGTCTACGATTCGCGTCGCACGCCTGGCGGGAACCGCCGGACACGCCCTACGGCCCGGCCTCGGCGACCGCCTCCCGCTCGGCCCGCAGCCGGTCGCCGAGCGCGGCGCGGGCGCCGGCCGGCAGGGCCTTCCGCGCGGCGGGGAAGACCTGCTCCTCCTCCGTGGCCAGATGCCGCCGGACGAGGTCGGCCAGGCCCTCGTAGAGCGTCCCGAAGGCGGGGGTGCCGGGGCCGACACCCTGAAGGTCGGAGAGGTACTGGCCGATCGCCAGGTGTTCGTGGATGCTCGTGAACACCAGGGCTCCGCCGTCCGGCACGTCGTGCTGGACGACCGGGAAGAGGTGTTCCTCCTCGGCGGCGCAGTGGCTGAACAGCAGGTCGGTGAGGCGCCCGAGCAGCTCCGCGCGGTCGGGCCCGCCCTGTGGTGCCTCGTCGATCCGGGCGAGCAGCTCCGTCACCGCCCGATGGTCGGCGGTGAACTCGCCGAGGATGTCCGGCCTGCGGCTCATGGTGCGCCCGCCTCTCGTCCGGTGCTGCCCCCCGACAACTCCAGTATCCGGCGTCGCATGCTCATACCGGCCGGTTGGGAGGGATCACTGCAGGTCAGAGGCGCTTTGCCTGGTCCCGTGCTCCCCGGATCCGGGCTTCTCGGGCCCACCCTCCCCGTGCCCCGCCTCCCTGGGCCCCACGTCCCCGTGCCGTGCCTCCCCCGGAGCCGGATTCGTCAGAGCCGGTCGCGGCGCCCGGTGAGGGCGAGCAGCCGGGTCTGCGGGCTCGCGTCGTCCGGCACCGGCAGGGGCGGGTCGAACAGCCCGCTGCCGGCGAGGTCCCCGTAGCCGGCGACCTCGCCGAGCGCGAACTCGACCAGTCCGGCCGGCAGCCGGGTGCGGCGGCGGATCCCCTCGGCGAGGTCCCAGGTGTGCACGACGGCGTCGGTGGTGAGCTGGTCCAGGTAGTACTGGCCGGTGACGTCGCCGAAGGAGAGGTGGACGGTCAGCTCGGTGGCGCCGGGCACCTCGAACGCCGCGCGGGCGGCGTCGGCGGCGGCCGTCCAGGCGGAGGCCGGGTCGGAGCCGAGCACGTCGCCGTCGAAGCGGCTCCCGACCTCGGAGATCGTCGAGCCCATGAGCAGCTCGGGCACCCAGAGCTGCTCGCCGGTGAGGTGGTTGACCAGGTCGCGGACGGACCAGTCGGCGCACGGCGTCGGCGCGTCCCACTGGTCGGGCGTGACCAGCCGGACGCGGTCGCCGAACGCGGCCAGCGCCTCGGCGTAGGGCGTGCCGGACTGTGCGGCCCGCCGGTGTTCCCTGCGATGAGCCATGCCTCCACCCTGCTCCCGCCTCCATCCGGCCGCGACTCGCCGCCGCGCGCGCGGCGCCGCCCTCGGGCATGTTTGTTCAAATTCGAACTTCCGGGTACGGTCGAGAAGCGGCCGGTTCGAATTTGAACGACATCGCCACCTCCCGGCTGCCCGTACCACCCCCTCGATCCGACCGACCCCGATTGATGGAGACGCGCATGCCGAGCACCAGCCCGAGCACGACCGCCCCCACCACCACCGTCCTCCCGGGCCGGGCGACCCCCGCCCCCGCGACGACCTCCCCGCACGCCTATGACGCCGGCCTGCTCCTGCTGCGCCTGACCCTCGGCCTGACCATGGCCGCGCACGGCAGCCAGAAGCTCTTCGGCTGGTTCGGCGGTGGCGGAATCGACGGCACCGGTCAGTTCTTCACCATGAGCGGCTACCCGGCCGGCGACACGATGGCCGTGGTCGCGGGCCTGACCGAGACGTTCGGTGGCCTGGCCCTGGCCGTCGGCCTGCTGACCCCGCTTGCCGCCGCCGCGATCCTCGGCACCATGGTCAACGCACTCGCCGTCACCTGGGGCGGCGGCTTCTTCGCCCCCAAGGGCAGCGAGTACGAGCTGCTGCTCACCGCCGGTGCCGCCGCGCTCGCCCTGACCGGGCCCGGCCGCTGCGCCGTCGACCGCTTCCTGCCGGTGCTGCGTACCCACCGCCTGGCGTACGGCGCTGCCGCCGTCGCGGTCGGCCTGGTGACCGCCGGCGTCATCCTGATGCTGCGTAAGTGACCTTCGGGCCCCCCGGGTTCGCGGCGGAAGCCGTCCGCACCCGGCGGGGCCAAGGCGCTCGAGAGGGGCCGCCGGTCGTCCGACCGGCGGCCCCTTCGCGTGTGCGAGTGCCGCATCCGGCTGTCCGTGGTGCGGCGGGGAAGGTCGGCGTCAGAAGGTCCGTGTCCGGGGGCTTCCCACCGTCATGTGATGTGTGCCATGGTACATGTCACACTCCCCACCGTGTGCTGGTCGGAGCCGCTGTGCGGCGCCGTCGCAACGGTCCTCACCCTCGTACGGTCGCGCCCCCCAATGCGGCCGCAGAAGGCCCGGAGGCCCCCCACGTGAGAACCGCACGCCCTCTGTCGCAACTACCCCAGGTTGCACGACTGTTGACGATCGTCCTGGTGCTCCTCCTGGCGGTCGGCCTGTTTACCCCGCGCAGTCAGGCGGCCCCCGTCCCGACCTCGCCGCAGTCCGGCGGCGCGGCGCCCGCCGCCCCCACGGACCCGGGCCCGCAGCCCGGTGTCGGCGCCACCCCGGATGACCACGGCCGGAACCAGCCGGTTCCGGCCCGCGACCGGGCCCCGCTCTCGGCCACCGCGCCCACCGACGACCCGGCGTCCGCAAGCTCGGCGAAGTCCGCCAAGTCCGCGGCGCAGCAGGCCCCCGGCGCCACCGGCAGCGCAACCGCCGCGGCCTGCAACATCGGTGACTTCACCAGCCGTACCGGCAGCGCGCTCGTCCAGCTGATCAAGTCGGTCGACCTCGGCTGCGTCAACCAGCTCTTCAGCCTCACCGGAACCGACGCCAACAAGGCGTTCCGCGAGGCGCAGATGGTCACGGTGGCCGACGCCCTGCGCGACGCCGCCGCGAGCTACCCGGGCAACAACACCACCTCCGTCGGCCAGTTGGTGCTCTACCTGCGCGCCGGCTACTTCGTGCAGTGGTACCACTCCGCCGACGTGGGCACCTACGGCACCGCCCTGCAGACCTCGATACGCGGCGCGTTGGACACGTTCTTCGCCAACTCGCACTCCCGCGACGTCACTTCGGACAATGCGGGCACCCTCGGCGAGGCCGTCACCCTGATCGACAGCGCGCAGGAGAACGCCCGCTACCTCTACGTCGTCAAGCGCATGCTGGCCGACTACAACAGCGCCACCCACAACCCGGTCGGCATGGGGAACGCGCTCAACGGCGTCTTCACCGTGCTCTGGCGCGGCCACCAGAACCCCGCCTTCGTGTCCGCCGTGCAGGCCGACCCGAGCGTGCTGGACTCGCTGTACAGCTTCGCCACCGCCAACAACGCCCAACTCGGCGGCGACTACACCTTCCTGGTCTACAACGCCGCCCGCGAGCTGGGCCGCTTCGTCCAGTACGCCCCGCTGCAGGCCAAGGACCGGCCGCTGATGAAGGGCCTGGCCGACCAGTCCTCGGTCGCCGGCCGGACGGCCTACCAGTGGTCCGCCGTCGCCGAGATGGCCGACTCGTACGACGCCGGCAACTGCTCGTACTACGGCACCTGTGACGCCGCCAACCGGCTCAAGGCGGCCAACCTGACGGTCAACTACACCTGCAGCCCGAGCATCCGGATCCTCGCCCAGGCCCTGGACACGACCCAGCTGAACACCGCCTGCACCAGCCTGACCGGCCAGGACGCCTTCTTCCACGGGGTGGTCAAGGACAACGGCCCGGTCGCCAACGACAAGAACACCACGATCGAGGTCGTGGTCTTCCACACCCGGTTCGACTACGGCGTGTTCGCCGCGATGATCTACGGCATCAACACCAACAACGGCGGCATGTACCTGGAGGGCAACCCGGCCGCCGTCGGCAACCAGCCGCGCTTCCTCGCCTACGAGGCCGAGTGGGTGCGCCCGGACTTCCAGGTCTGGAACCTCAACCACGAGTACACCCACTACCTCGACGGCCGGTTCGACATGTTCGGCGACTTCAACGCCGGCATGGTGACGCCGACCGTCTGGTGGGTCGAGGGCTTCGCCGAGTACGTCTCCTACTCCTACCGCAAGGTGTCGTACGACGCGGCGATCGCCGCCGCCGGCCTCCACACCTACAGCCTGAGCACCCTCTTCGACACCACCTACGACAACAGTGACACCGAGCGGGTCTACCGCTGGGGCTACCTGGCCGTCCGCTACATGCTGGAGCAGCACCGCGCGGACATGGACGCCGTCCTCGCCAAGTACCGCGCCGGCGACTGGAACGGTGCCCGTACGTACCTGACCTCCACCATCGGCACCCGCTACAACGCCGACTTCGACACCTGGCTGACCGCCTGCGCCGGCGGTGCCTGCGGCACCACCACCAACCCGCCCGGCAACCAGGCGCCCAAGGCCGCCTTCACCACCGCCGTCGGCGAGCTGGGCGTGACCTTCGTCGACCGTTCGACCGACCCGGACGGCACCATCGCCTCCCGCGCCTGGGACTTCGGTGACGGCACCACCTCCACCGCCGCCAACCCGACCAAGTGGTACACCGCGCCCGGCACCTACACCGTCCGGCTCACCGTGACCGACGACAAGGGCGCCACGGCGAGCACCAGCCAGAGCGTCACCGTTGCCCGCCTGCCGGAGTGCTCGGGTGCCGACACCCGCCAGCTGGACAAGAACTGCCGGCGCAGCAACGTGGCGGCGACCACCGGCAACTACGCCCACTTCTACCTGTACGTCCCGGCCGGGACGAAGCAGCTGAAGGTCAGCAGCACCGGCGGCACCGGCAACGCCGACCTCTACTACAACGCCGGCGGCTGGGCGTACACGAACGCGTACACCGCCAAGTCCACCAACCAGAGCAACAACACCGAGACCCTGACGGTCACCGATCCGCCCGCCGGCTACCTGTACTTCAGCCTCTACGCGGAGCAGGGCTTCAACGGGGTGAACATCAAGGCCGAGTACTAGACGCGCCGGTGACACACCTGTGAGCGGGCACCCCGGCGGAGCGCACCCAGCGCCCCGCCGGGGTGCCCGGCTTTCCCCCGTCGTCCGTGGGACCGCGGCGCCAGGGGTCGTCCGGCACGTCCCGCCGCGCGCTGACGCGACGCGAACCGTCGGACAAGCCCTAATCCTGCAACCGCATCTGCGCGACGGATGTCGTGTGGGGCTCGTTGGTGTATCTGTGTGCCGATGAGCTGACGGTTGAGCAGGTCGAGTCGTGGTTCGAGGGGATAGCCGGGTTCCATGCCCGCATCGCGCATCGTTTTGGCAGGTCGGAGCCCCGCGATCGGGCGCTGGACTACCCGGCCGGGCTGCTGGCTCCGTTGGAGCGGAAGAACGGCTGGACGCTGGCCGAGCAGGTCGGGCAGCTCCGTCCGGACGGGGTCCAGCGCCTGCTGAACCTTTCCGACTGGGATGAGGACGCGGTCCGCGACGACGTGCGCGATTTCGTGGTGGAGACCATCGGCGCTAGGGACGGGATCCTGATCGGCGACGACACCGGCTTCCTGAAGAAGGGCACCCAGTCGGCCGGTGTCCAACGCCAATACAGCGGTACCGCCGGCCGCACCGAGAACTGCCAGATCGGCACGTTCTTGGCCTACGCCTCCTCCAAGGGGCGCGCGTTGATCGACCGCGAGCTCTATCTGCCCGTGTCCTGGACCGATGACCGGGAACGCTGCCGAACCGCCGGCATCGGGGACGAGGTGCCGTTCGCGACGAAGAACGAGCACTTCAAATGGATGCTGCAGCGCGCGATCGACGCCCGCGTCCCGTTCGCCTGGGTGACCGCGGACGAGGCTTACGGCCAGGCCAAGCACCTCAGGTCCTGGCTGGAGGAACGCCGCATCGCGCACGTGCTCGCCACCAAGGTCAACGACACCGTGATCACCGCGGGCTGGGCCGAGGTCCGGGTGGACAAGCTGATCGCGACACTGCCGCGGCAGGCCTGGAAGCGCATCTCCGGAGGCCAGGGCTCCCACGGCGAGCGGATCTACGACTGGGCCCGAGTAGCGATCCAGCCCGCGTGGGAGAACGGCTTCGGACACTGGGTCCTCGCACGCCGCTCCGTCAGCGACCCGAGCAAGATCGCCCACTACGTCTGCTACGGCCCCGTCGGCACCCGGCTGAAGGACCTGGTCAAGGTGGCCGCCACGCGGTGGGCGATCGAGGAGTCGTTCCAGGCGGCGAAGATGGAGTGCGGCCTGGACCACTACCAGGTCCGCCTCTACCGCGCCTGGTACCGGCACATCACCCTGGCCATGGCCGCTCTCGCCCACCTGACCGCCCTTCGCGCCCGTGAGGCCGCAAAAGGTGCCCCTATGGTTTTCGTCAAGCGGCGGTGGCGGCCGGGGGTTCGTAGAAGGTGCCGTCTCGGAGCATGGCGAAGAGAACATCGATGCGCCGGCGGGCGAGGCAGACGAGGGCGGCGACGTGGTGCTTTCCCTGTCGTCGCTTCTTGTCGTAGTAGGCGCGTGACTCGGACTGGGACAACGACGCGAACGCGGCGAGGTAGAAGGCTCGTTTGAGCTGCTTGTTGCCTCGGCGGGAGGGGTGCTCGCCGCGGATAGAGGAGCCGGAGCTCCTGGTCACCGGTGCCAGACCGGCGTAGGCGGCCAGGTGTCCGGCGGTGGGGAAGGTGCTGGCGTCGCCGACGTCGATGAGGATGCGGGCTCCGGTCCTGACCCCGATGCCGGGCATGGAGGTCAGGACCTGGGAAAGAGGGTGGGCCTCCAGCAGTTCCTCGATGCGGGCGGCGAGGAGCTTGCGCTGGTCGAGCACGGAGCTGAGTGAGCCGGCGAGGCTGGGGATGATCAGCGAGGCCGCCTCGGTGCCGGGCACGACGACGCTCTGCTCGTCGAGGGCGTCGAAGATGTCCTCGACCAGGCGTTCGGCCAGTCGGGGGGCCTTGGGTCGCAGCAGGGTCACCAGTCGACGCCGTCCTGCTTTCCTCAACTTGGCTGGGGATCCGTGCCGTTCGAGCAGTATCAGGACGGCAGGATGGTCCATTCTGGGGCCAAGCACCCGCTCCAGCGAGGGGTGGATCTGGGTGAGTAGGCCGCGCAGCCGGTTCTTGATCCTGGTGGACTCGGCGGCCAGGTCGTCATCGAAGCCGACGATCATCTCCAGCTCGGCGACGGTCGCGTCGGAGGGTGCCAGGTCGCGCAGCGTGTGCGGCATCGTTCGCGCGGCGTCCGCGATGATCGCCGCGTCCCGTGCGTCGGTCTTGGCCTCGCCGGGGTAGAGGTCGGCGATCCTTCGCATCGTCAGGCCGGGCAGGTAGGCGACGCGGCAACCCGTGTCGCGGGCGACGGCCAGGGGCAGTGCGCCGATCGAGGCGGGCTGGTCGACCACCACCAGCACGGTGCCGTGCTTGGCCTTCAGCTTGCTGAACACCTCACGCAGCTTCGGCTCGGTGTTGGGCAGCCGCTTGTCGAAGACCCGCTTGCCAGCTGGGGTCAGGGCGGTGGCATGATGCTCGCCCTTGCCCACGTCCAGGCCCAGGTAGACGTCGATGTCACCCGTGTCGATCACGCGTACTCTCCACAGTGGTCGTGCCCCTCCCCGGCCTCACCTACGGCATCAGCGTGCCGGCATCCACGTTACGAAGAGCCTGCCTCACCCATGAACGGGATCGGCGCTCGTGCCCCTAATCAGCGGTCTGCCAATGCCTCCGGTACCCGGTGACAGCACCTTTTCGATCATGATCGACTGGGGCAACAAGTCATGCCGGGCCCGGAGGCCGGGAGCCCCGTTGCGGGGCCGTGAAAAAGGTAACGGGCGACGCTGACGACGAACACGAACTCATACCCCTGAGCGTCCCGGAGATCCGCCGGCTCATGGGCCACCTCGTCGGGCCCCGACACCGGACCAACGAGCACCATCTGCGCTGGTCACGCTTCCGACGACGAAGCCAGGCCCGAGCCCACCGATCCCACTACAAACGCCGAGGCCACTACACCGGCGGCACCGCCCTCTGACACACCAAGGCGATCCAGGCGGGGCCCGCACCGAACGGTGTGGCCCCCGCCGCGGCCTGTACGGGCCGGGCTGCAGTGATCCCGCGCCAGCGACGCCCCGACAGGCAGGCACACCGACGGCAGTAGTGGCGCTCGTCCGTCAGCAGTACGTCCGGGCCTTCTTGACTGCGGGTTCGGCCTGCTGGGGGTCGGAGGTCACGGAGAGCAGCTGCTGCGCCTCCCGCAGGGCATCGGCGAGCGGCTGGAACTTGGCGTCCGCCAGAGCAGCCGCCCTGGCCAGTTCCTCGGCGCCGACGAGGCGCGCCACCACGATGTCGAAGGCCTGCCCGCCATCGGTGCCCGGCAGCTGTTCCGGCAGCCGACTCACGGCCGCGCACGCCAACTCGGCGTCGGTGCCCTGGGCCTTACCGGACGCCGCCCCTGACTGGCAGGCCGTCAGGGCCAGCAGTAGACAAACTGCGGCCCCAGCCCTTGCCGGACGCCTCATCAGTTCCCCCTGTTCGAAGACTTCCGCCATCGTCGGGGCTTCGCCCAGGGGAGATAAGTCCAATCCCGGCCAGTTTGCACGAAGCGGCAGCCTGCCACTCCACGTGACGTCGCTCTCGCCCGCGCCATACCTGACGAGCTCTACCTCAACCGCCTCGGCACGTTCTGGCTGTACAGCGGCCACCCCGGGTACAGATCCCCCAGATGCGGTTGCAGTACTAAGCGCCGATCCGGACCAGCGCCAGCGTGATGTTGTCCGGCCCGCCCGCCTCGATCGCGGCCTTCCAGAGCTCGAACGCGGCCCGCCCGTCGGCCCGTTCGACGTCCTCGTGGGTGCGCGCCAGCAGTCCGGCCAGTTCCTCCTCGGGCACCGGGTCGGTCAGCCCGTCACTGCACACCAGGTACCGGTCCCCGACCGCCAGCGGGGCGCTGCGCACGTGCGGC
This sequence comes from Kitasatospora sp. NPDC032757, assembly GCF_055579305.1. NCBI lineage: Bacteria > Bacillati > Actinomycetota > Actinomycetes > Kitasatosporales > Streptomycetaceae > Kitasatospora > Kitasatospora sp. NPDC032757. The sequence continues at coordinate 56,831 of NZ_JBVINN010000050.1, forward strand.
TCGACGAACGTCAGGCCGAGCGAGCCGCCGAGCGTCTGGGTGACCAGGGAGGTGGTGCGCCGTCCGGGCGCCGGCGGCGGGCTGTCGTCCACGCTGACCCGGTGCAGCCCGTCGCCGTCGATCCGGTAGACCCGGCTGTCGCCCACGTTGAAGACCACCGCCTGCTCGGGCAGCAGCACCACGCCGGCCACCGTCGTGCCCATCGCGGCCAGCTCGGGGTCACCGGCCGCCACCGCGAACACGGCCCGGTTGCAGGACTGGAGCGCCTCCCGGACGGCCTCCTCGCCGTCCAGCGCGGGCCCGGCCGTCGCCAGCTCCCGCGCGACCAGCGAGCTGGCCACCTCGCCGCCCGGGTGCCCGCCGAGGCCGTCCGCCACCGCGACCACGCAGGGCAGGCCGAGCGGGAAGAGCAGCGTCTGCGGGTTGGTGGTCACGGTCGAGCAGAGTGTCCACGGCCCGATCGTCAGGCTGTCCTCGTTGTGCTCCCGCACCAGGCCCTCGTGGCTCAGCGCGCTCACCGAGATGTAGGCCGCCATCGGCTCGCCGTCCTTCGCAGTTCCCGGGCCGGCCGTCCTTGCCCTCCCATTGTCGCGCGGCCCCGGCCCGCCGCCCGGGGCGCCGCCCCGGCCGGTCCACGAGGCCACGTGCCGACAGGGCCGTCGGCGCGGGTCGGTGCTCGGGGAATACCGCCGGAGCGGCCGGTGCTAAGATGGTTGAAACTTTGACGATCGGATCCTGAAGCCGGGATTCACCTGGAGTGTGGTGAGCAGCATGCAGTTCGGAATCTTCACCGTCGGCGACGTCACCCCCGACCCCACGACCGGCCGCACCCCGACCGAGCACGGGCGGATCAAGGCGATGGTGGCCATCGCGCGCAAGGCCGAGGAGGTCGGCCTGGACGTCTTCGCGACCGGCGAGCACCACAACCCGCCGTTCGTCCCGTCCTCGCCGACGACCATGCTCGGCTACATAGCCGCGCAGACCGACCGCATCATCCTCTCCACCTCGACCACGCTGATCACCACCAACGACCCGGTGAAGATCGCCGAGGACTTCGCGATGCTCCAGCACCTCGCGGAGGGCCGGGTGGACGTCATGATGGGCCGCGGCAACACGGGCCCGGTGTACCCGTGGTTCGGCAAGGACATCCGCCAGGGCATCCCGCTCGCCGTCGAGAACTACGCGCTGCTGCACCAGCTGTGGCGCGAGGACGTGGTGGACTGGTCCGGCCGCTTCCGCACCCCGCTGCAGTCCTTCACCTCCACCCCGCGCCCGCTGGACGGCGTCCCGCCGTTCGTCTGGCACGGCTCGATCCGCAGCCCGGAGATCGCCGAGCAGGCCGCCTACTACGGCGACGGCTTCTTCGCGAACAACATCTTCTGGCCCAAGGAGCACTTCCAGAAGCTGATCGAGCTCTACCGCGAGCGCTACGCCCACTACGGCCACGGCACGCCCGAGCAGGCGTACGTCGGCCTCGGCGGGCAGGTGTTCATGCGGAAGAACTCGCAGGACGCCGTGCGCGAGTTCCGTCCGTACTTCGACAACGCGCCGGTGTACGGGCACGGGCCCTCGCTGGAGGAGTTCACCGAGCAGACCCCGCTCACCGTGGGCAGCCCGCAGGAGGTCGTCGAGAAGACGCTGACCTTCCGCGAGTCCTTCGGCGACTACCAGCGCCAGCTGTTCCTGATGGACCACGCCGGCCTGCCGCTGAAGACCGTGCTGGAACAGCTGGACCTGCTCGGCGAGGAGGTCCTGCCGGTGCTGCGCGCCGAGTTCGCCAAGGGCCGGCCGGCCGACGTCCCGGACGGGCCGACGCACGCGGCGCGGGTCGCGGCCGAACTCGCCGCCCAGCGTGAGGAAGAGACGACGGAGGTGGCCAAGTGAGCACGTACCGGCTGGCGGTGGTCAGTGCCGGGCTGGGCAAGCCGTCCTCGACGCGGCTGCTGGCCGACCGGCTCGCCGAGTCGGCTGTCCGTCAACTCGGCCTGGGGGGAGGCTCGGTGGAGGTCGCGGTGATCGAGCTCCGCGACCTCGCCACCGACATCGCGCACAACTTCGTGACCGGGTTCCCGGGCGCCGCGCTGCGCGAGGCGATCGGGACGGTGACCCACGCGGACGGTCTTATCGCCGTCACACCGATCTTCACCGCCTCGTACAGCGGCCTGTTCAAGTCCTTCTTCGACGTGATCGACCACGACGCCCTGGCGGGCAAGCCGGTGCTGATCGCCGCCACCGGCGGCACCCCTCGGCACTCGCTCGCCCTGGAGCACGCCGTCCGGCCGCTCTTCGCCTACCTGCGGTCGGTCGTCGTCCCCACCGCCGTGTACGCGGCCACCGACGACTGGGGCGCGACGGGGGACGGGCACACCGACGGCCTCCCGGGCCGGATCGACCGCGCGGCGGGCGAGCTGGCCGCCCTGCTGGCCGGCCGCGGTCCGGCGGCCGCGGAGCAGCCGAGGGCCGTGGTGCCGTTCGCCCAGCAGCTGGCGGCCCTGCGGGTCTGACGGCCGCGGGCGCAGAACGGAAGGGGCGGGCCCGTGGGCCCGCCCCTTCCGTTCTGAGCCCGGCCTCCCGCCGCTCCTCCGGCCGCTCCTCCGGCCTCCTCGCATGCCTCGGAGGGCCGGCGGGTGAGGCCGGGTGCAGGCCCCGGCGGTGGTCACCGGCCCCGGCGGACGCCCGCCCGCCGGGGCCTTCCGGGCGTGTGTCGCCCTCGCCCCGATGTCCGCTCTGGGGTGTAATCGTACGCATGATCAGATTTGCCCAGGTCCGTTCCGACCCGCCCGCCCGGGAGCCCTGAGGTGGAGCCCGCCGTGCCGCCCGAGCCCGCCGTGCCGCCCGAGCCCGCCGTGCCGCCCGAGCCCACACCCGTGCCGCAGGCCGTTCTCACCCCGCTCACCAGTGCCGCGATCTTCCTCGTCCTCACCGTCGACCCCGGCGGAGAGCAGGCCGTCCGCGAGCTGCTGCCCGACCTGGCCGGCCTGCGGCGCGCAGTCGGCTTCCGGGCCCCGGAGGGCGGCCTGACCTGTGTCACCGGCATCGGTTCCGACGCCTGGGACCGTCTCTTCGCCGGTCCCCGCCCCGCCGACCTCCACCCCTTCCGCGAGGTGGCCGGCGCCCGCCACCGCGCCCCCGCCACCCCCGGCGACCTGCTGCTCCACCTGCGGGCCGCCCGGATGGACCTCTGCTTCGAACTAGCCGGCGAGATCACCCGGCGTCTCGCCGGCGCCGCCACCGTGGTCGACGCCGTCCACGGCTTCCGCTACTTCGACGACCGCGACGTGCTCGGCTTCGTGGACGGCACCGAGAACCCCGAGGGCCGGGCGGCGGCCGCCGCCGTCACCGTCGGTGCGGAGGACGGGGAGTTCGCCGGCGGCAGCTACGTCATCGTGCAGAAGTACCTGCACGATCTCGCCGCCTGGAACGCCCTGCCGGTCGAGCAGCAGGAACGGGCCGTCGGCCGCACCAAACTCGGCGACATCGAGCTGGCCGACGCGGTCAAGCCCCCCGACTCGCACGTCGCCCTGACCGGCGTCACCGGCCCGGACGGGGAGGAGCGGCAGATCATGCGCTTCAACATGCCGTTCGGCTCCTTCGAGGGGGCGGGGGAGGCCGGGACGTACTTCATCGGCTACGCGCGCACCCCCGAGGTGACCGAGGAGATGCTGCGCAACATGTTCGTCGGCCGCCCGCCGGGCACCCACGACCGGCTGCTCGACTTCTCCACCGCGGTCACCGGGTCGCTCTACTTCGTCCCCGGCGCCGACTTCCTGGACGACCCGCCCCCCGCGCCGCGCTCCTCCGCTGCCGGGGCCACCGCCGGGGCAGCCGCCCCCGCGGGCGCCGCCGTCACCGTCTCCGTGCCCGATGGCTCGCTCGCCATCGGCAGTCTGAAGAGGACCCCCGCCCGATGACCAACCTGCACCGCGACCTGGCTCCCGTCTCCGCCGACGCCTGGGCGGAGATCGAGGAGGAGGCCCGGCAGACCTTCAAGCTCCACATCGCCGGCCGCCGCGTGGTCGACCTGCACGGCCCCGACGGCGCCACCCTCGCCGCCGTCGGCACCGGCCACCTCTCCGGCATCGACCCGCCCGCCGACGGCGTCCTCGCGCACACCCGCGAGGCCCAGCCGCTGGTCGAGCTCCGCGTCCCCTTCACCGTCGGCCGCGCCGCCGTGGACGACGTCGAACGCGGCTCCCGCGACTCCGACTGGCAGCCCGTCAAGGACGCCGCCCGCACCCTCGCGCTCGCCGAGGACCGCGCGATCTTCGAGGGCTACCGGGCCGCCGCCATCGAGGGTATCCGGGCCGGCGCCACCAACCCGCCGATCCCGCTCCCCGCCGACGTCCGCGACTACCCCACCACCGTGAGCCAGGCCCTCACCGCCCTGCGCCTGGCCGGTGTCGGCGGCCCCTACTCGCTCCTCCTCGGCGCCGACCCCTTCACCGCCGTCAGCGAGACCAGCGACCACGGCTACCCCGTCGCCGCCCACATCGCCCGCCTCCTCGACGGCGAGATCATCTGGGCACCGGCCATCCAGGGCGCCTACCTGCTCTCCGCCCGCGGCGGCGACTTCGAACTCTTCCTCGGCCAGGACGTCTCGGTCGGCTACCTCTCCCACGACGCCGACTCCGTCTCCCTCTACCTCCAGGAGTCGATGACCTTCCGCCTCTACACCGGCGAGGCCGCCGTCGTCCTGGGCGGCCCGGGGCTGTGAGCGGCAAAAGGGTACTGAGTTCCTTTACGCGGGGTACTGAGTGCCGTATTGTCTCGGTTGAGCCTCTGACGCCAGTCGAAGAGAGCCGACACGGCTTGCCGGTCAAGGTCGCGCTTGCTGCGCGCAGGCCGCACCCTGGCCGGACTTGGCACTCAGTACCCTTGGCATGACCTGAGGCCATGGATCCAGTGCACCCGTAATCAGGAGAACCGCTCATGAGCTTGAGGATCGTTGTCTGTGTGAAGTACGTGCCGGACGCGACGGGTGACCGTCGTTTCGCGGACGACCACACCACCGACCGGGAGGGCGTG
>NZ_JBVINN010000051.1:0-55887 GCF_055579305.1 Kitasatospora sp. NPDC032757
ACGGTGGTTTGGAGCCTCCCCCTGCAGGGCGACCCCGGAGGACCTACCTCCATCTCTCGCACAGCACCGCGTCCAGAAGCTCCTACATCGACGCCTCCTTCAGCGTTCGTGGCACACGACCAGCAGAAACGATCAATCGGGTAAATTCGCGGCTGACTGATGGTCAGTCACCGGGGGCGTGGAGTCGGAGCAGGTCGTCGCGCCTCCGAGCCGTTCCCGCACCCTGGACAGGACCCTTGATGCCGAACCCGCAGCCCGCCGTGACCCGGCGCACCGTCGTCGGGGCGATTGGCGCCACTGCCGCCGCCCTCGCCGTCGCTCCTGCCGCCGCTGCCGCGGCCGCCACGTCCACCGCTCCGGCCGCGCCCGCCGCGCCCGCCGCCGGACGGGGCGCGCGGACCGTCAGCGCCCCGGCCACCCGGGCGCAGTCCGCGGCGGGCAGCGAGGCCGCGAGCGTGCGGGCCGGGTTCCCGATCCGGTACGTCGGCGTCAGCTGGGACGGCCCCCGGCGCGGCGCCGCGATCCGCCTCCACCAGGACGGCGCGGCACCCGGCGCCTGGCAGCCGCTGCCCGCCGGCTGCGCGGGCGGGCCGGACGGCCCCGAGGGCGCGGGCCGTCCGGGAGGCATCGGTACCGCCACCGCGCTGGTCGCCGCCGGCGGCGCGCCCGGCTACGACCTGCGTCTGCCCGACGGCGCGGGCAACGTCCGCACCGCCGCCATCGACACCGTGCACGGCCCGGTCCGCCGCCTGGCCGTCTCCCCCACCACGCCGGTCACCCTCGCCGGTGCCGAGTACCTCTCCCGGGCGGCCTGGGGCGCCGACGAGTCCAAGCGCTTCAAGAACGGCGTGGAGAACTCCCCCGCGAAGTACTACCCGCTCCAGACCCTGACGGTCCACCACACCGACACCCCGAACGCCGACCCCGACCCGGCGGCGACCGTGCGCGCGATCTACGAGTACCACGCCATCACCAACGACTGGGGCGACATCGGCTACCACTTCCTGATCGACGAGGCCGGGCGGATCTACGAGGGCCGCTGGTCCGGCGACGACGGTGCCCCGGCCGAGGACGGCGCCGGCAACGTGGTCACCGCCTTCCACACCGCCGGCTTCAACTCCGGCAACCTCGGCATCGCCCTGCTCGGCACCCTGAGCACCCAGGACCCCACCCCGCAGGCCCGCCGCTCCCTGACGGCCCTGCTCGCCCTCGTCACCGGCACGCACCACCTCGACCCGCAGGCCCACGTCACCTTCGTCAACCCGGTCAACGGTGTGACGAAGCCGGTCGAGATGATCAGCGGCCACCGCGACTGGCTCGCCACCGACTGCCCCGGCGGCTCCATGTACGCGAGCCTGCCCGCCCTGCGCGCCGAGGTCGCCGCGCTGGGCACCGCCGCGCGCTGACCCCGGAGGCCGCCGCGCGCTGACCCCGGAGGCCGCCGCGCGCTGACCCCGGGGGCCGCCGCGCGCTGACCCCGGGGGCCGCCGCTCGTCCTTCCCCGAGCGACGAGCGGCGGCCCTCCGGCCCGCCCTGGCGGCGGCTGTCCTACGCTGGCTGCATGCCCGTACATCGAGGACCCGAAGGGCCGGCCGCCCGTGAGCGCGTGCCGCAGGCCGAGGGGCTGGACGAGGTCCGGCGGCTGCTGGCGGGGCGGGGCGTCGCCGTCCTGAGCGGCGCGGGGCTGTCGACGGAGTCGGGCATCCCCGACTACCGGGGTGCCACCGGCCTGCTTCGCCGGCACACGCCGATGACGTACCAGGAGTTCGTGGGGAGCGAGGCGAGCCGGCGCCGGTACTGGGCCCGCAGCCACGCCGGGTGGCGGGCGATCGCCGAGGCGCGGCCGAACGCCGGGCACCGGGCGGTCGAGCGGCTGCGCCGGGCCGGCCTGGTGTCGGCGGTGATCACCCAGAACGTCGACGGGCTGCACCGCGCGGCCGGCACCGGCGACGCCGTCGAACTGCACGGCGGACTCGACCGGGTCGTCTGCCTCGGCTGCGGGCGCGGCAGCACCCGCGAGGAGCTCGGCCGTCGCCTGCACGCCCTCAACGGCGCTGCCGCCGGCGCGGACGCCCGGGTGAACCCGGACGGGGACGTGGAGCTGCCCGACGCGGCGGCCGCGTCCTTCCGCGTCGCGCCCTGCACGGCGTGCGGCGGCATCCTCAAGCCCGACGTCGTCTTCTTCGGCGAGAACGTGCCCGGGCCACGGGTCCGGCACTGCTACGACCTGGTCGACGACGCCCGCGCGCTGCTCGTCCTCGGCTCCTCCCTCACCGTCCTGTCGGGCCTGCGCTTCGTGCGGCACGCCGCCGCCACCGGCAAGCCCGTCGCGATCGTCAACCAGGGCGCGACGCGTGGGGACGCGTACGCGGAGGTGACGCTCTCCCTGCCACTCGGCGCGACGCTGACGGCCCTGGCGCAGCAGCTCGACGGCGGGCCTTCCGCCGGCGGCTGACGACGTACGATCCCGGTGGGCACCGCCTCGAAGGCGCTCCCCGGTACGCGCCGGGCCGCTGCGCCCGCGGGTTGCGTATCCTCTGTAGCTGTTTGGTTCTGGTGTTTTCGGTGTGGTGGTGAGGGGAGCGGGGCTGTGGCGGATACCGGACTTCTGGCCCATCAGCGGCAGGCGCTGATCGCCGAGATCGTGCGCCGCAGCGGTGCGGTGCGGGTCGCCGATCTGGTCGAGCAGTTGGGCGTCTCCGACATGACCGTCCGCCGGGACCTGGACGCGCTCGAGCGTTCGGGCACGGTGAAGAAGGTGCACGGTGGTGCCGTGCTCGGGTCGGAGACGGCGATGGCCGAGCCCGGGTTCGAGGTGAAGTCCGGCCTCGAGTCCGCGGCGAAGGCGGCGGTGGCGGACTCGGCGGCGGCCCTGGTCGAACCGGGCAGCGTGATCGCGATCTCGGCGGGGACGACGGCGTTCGCGGTCGCGGCGAGGCTGCTGCGGGTGCCGCGGCTCACCGTCGTCACCAACTCGCTGCCCGTCGCCGACCTGATCCGGTCGGCCGGGGAGCAGCACGATCCGGATGCGCCGTCGCTGCTGCTGACCGGGGGCTCCCCAACGCCGTCCGCGGCGCTGGTCGGACCGCTCGCGGACCAGTCGATCCGGGCTCTCCACGTCGACCTGCTGATCCTGGGTGCCCACGGGGTGTCCGAGAAGGCCGGTCTGACGACGCCGAACCTCGCCGAGTCGCAGACCAACCGGGCGCTGATCGCCTCCGCCCGGCGCGTCGCGGTGGTGGCCGACCACAGCAAGTGGGGCGTCGTCGGCCTCAGCGGGTTCGCGGCGCTGGAGGACATCGACGTGTTCGTCACCGACTCCGGGTTGGGCGAGCACGCCCGGGGCGTCCTGGCGGAGGCGGTCGGCGAGCTGGTGGTCGCCGAGGTGCCCGCGACCTGAGCGCGACGCCTCGGCGGCCACCGCCGCCCGGTGCGGCCCTACCCGGGCGGGCTCGCGGCGCGGTCGCCGTTGCGCGCTGCCGGACGACCACGGCGGCCGCCGGCAGCGCGCCCCCGACGACGTTCCGCCGGGCCGCAGCACCGGGTGCGCGCCCGGCCCGTACGGGCCGGGCGGCCGCCGGTGACGGTCGGTCAGCTGCAGGTGACCCCGGCGCTCTTCCAGGTCGCGGCGTCGACCATGGTGGTCTTGGCGAATGCCTCGGCGGGCATGTCCTTGCCGTTCTTGAGCTTGTCGTACATGGTCTGGACGGCGAGCGCGCCGACGTCCCGGCCGTTGATGAACAGCGCGGCCTTCATGCCGGAGGGCTGGGTGCCGCTCCAGTCCTTGCAGGCGAGGTAGGCGCCGAGGCCGACACCGGCCACGTTCTCGGCGCTCACGCCGGCGTTGCGCAGGGCGGTGACGCCGCCCTGGACGTTCTCGTCGTTGCAGCCCCAGACGATCCAGTGCTTGACGCCGGCGTTGGCGGTGACGGTCGCGGCGACCCTGTCCTGCGCACCGGTGGGGGTGTTGTCGGTGGCGACGTCGATGGTCTGCACCTGGGCGGCGTCGGCACTGAACGCCTCCTTGGCGGCCTTGACGCGGTCGCCGCAGACGGTGACGTCCTGCTTCCAGGCGGAGATGATCCGGGTGTCGGCGGGGTTCCAGCCGGCCTTCTTGTACTCCTGGGCGGCGCGCTTGCCGACCTCGGTGCCCATCTGCTGGCCGGAGAAGCCGATCCGGGCGACCAGGTCGCTCTTGGCGCAGGCGGCGGGGTCCGGGCCGGTGGCGCAGACCTGGTCGTCGGAGGCGAGGAGCGCGACCTTGGCGTCCCGGGTGGTCTGCACGACCTGCGGCCCCACCGCCGGATCCGGGACGACGATGATCACCCCGTTGGTCTTCTGCGCGATCGCGGACTGCACCTCGCTGACCGTCTTGTTGGCGTCGCTGCCCAGGTTTACCACCTTCAGGTCGACGCCGAGCTCCGCGGCCTTCGCCTTCGCTCCGGCCGCCTCCCCGACGAAGTACTCCTGGTCGCCCTGCTTCTGCAGGTAGGTGATCGAGATCTTCCCGCTCACCGTGGCCACGGAGGCGTCGCCCGACTTCACGGACTCCTGACCGGTGGAACAGGCGGTCGTGGTCAGGCCGAGGGCGAGCAGGAGGCCGGCGGTGGTGGCTGCACGGCCGGTGGTGCTTCGGATCATGGGGGAAACGCTCCTTTGTGCCGGTGCGGGACCGGTACCGGCACGGGTGGGGATCGAGGGTGCGCCGAACAGGCCCGGGATCGCGCACCTGTTCAATAAGCGATCAGAACTGAACGAATTTCAACGCGATGTGAAATATCACATGACGCACCGAGCTGGCGTCAAGCAGGTTGTCACGCCGAGATCAACCTGTGACATGCCACGGCACATGGCGGAACCCTCCGTGCCACTCGGGTCGAGCGGCCGTCACCGGCGGCTCCGTGCAAGGCACTTGAGCCCGGCGTGTCCGTGTGTCTATGCTGCGTTGCTTTCTGTTGGGACTTCAAACAGAAATCAACGGCAGTGGACTGCCGATCCCCCACCCCCCACCTGCGCACTCTGGAGCGCCCATGCGGATACCCCTGCCCCGCTCACTGCCCCGTGTCCTGGTCGCGCTGTCGCTCGCGGCCACCGGGCTCGGCACCGTCGTCCTCGGTGCGGCCGCCCCCGCGGCCGCCCTGGACAACGGACTCGCCCTCACCCCGCCGATGGGCTGGAACTCCTGGAACACCCTCGGCACCGGAGTGACCCAGGAACAGGTCGTCCAGACCATCGACTTCATGTCCGCCAACGGGCTGGTCCAGGCCGGCTACGACACCGTCACCATCGACGACGGCTGGTCGCTCGGCCACCGCGACGGCCAGACCACCGACCTGGTCAAGAACTCCTACGGCGCGATGCAGCTCTACGACGCCAACCGCAACCCCACCAGCGGCACCGACGGCTCCGGGTTCGACCTGACCTCCGGCCACCTCGTCCCCGACCCGGCGCGCTTCCCCGCGCACACCGTCAACGGGCAGTCCCTGAACGGGATCCAGTACCTGTCCTGGTACGCCCACAGCAAGGGCATGAAGTTCGGCCTCTACGCCACGGACACCTACACCACCTGCCAGGGCCGCCCCGGCAGCCTGGGCCACGAGTCCACCGACGCCGCCGACTTCGTCGCCTGGGGCGTGGACTTCGTCAAGTACGACGACTGCCCGTACGGCCCCCAGATCATCGGCCCCGACGGCCACAACTACTGGACGCAGGGCGAGGGGAGGGAGCTGACCCGGTCCATCTACGCCCGGGTGCGCGACTTCCAGCGGGCGCTCGACTCCGCCTCCCAGTCGCAGGGGCGCCCGCGGGTGGCGCTGAGCGTCTCCGCGCAGCCGGTGCACACCGGCGTGCCCTACCTCCTGGCCTCCGACGACCCCGCCCGCACCGACCCGGTGGTCGTCGCGGCCGGCACTCCCGCGAACGAGGCACCGGGCTACGCCCCGACCGGCGTGTGGTGCGGGCAGGTGGCCAACCTCTGCCGGATCGGCGGCGACCGCGGCCCGGACCTGGAGGGCGTGCTCTACAACGGGCAGTTGCAGACGGCCCTGAAGTACCCCGGCAACGCCCGGCCGGGCAGCTGGAATGACATGGACATGATGTTCGCGGGCTGGCAGAACCCCTACGGCGTCTACGGCGTCACCGACACCTGTCCCTGCCACAAGCCCATGTCCCTGACCGAGTCGCGCAGCGAGATGTCGATCCTCGCCATGATGGCCTCCCCGCTCATCTCCGGCGCGGACCTGCGCACCGCCGCCAACTCCCAGCACACCCGGGACGGCCTCACCTGGTCCACCGGCATCACCGCCGACCAGCTGGCCGTCTACAAGAACACCGACGTCATCGCGATCGACCAGGACCGGCTGGCCAAGCCCGCCACCCTGGTCGGCGCCCCGCCCAACAGCAGCACGGCACCGGTCGTCCTCAAGCGCCGACTCGCCGACGGTGACACCGCAGTCCTGCTGATCAACCAGGACCCGACCGGCTACCGGACCGTCTCCACCAGCCTGGCCGACCTCGGTCTGACCGGGCCCGGCTACTCGGCCAAGGACCTCTGGACCGGCGCCACCGGCAACGTGACCGGCAGCCTCAGCGCCCAGGTGGAGCCGCACGGCGTCACCCTGTACCGCCTCAAGGCGCTGCCGGGCACCGTCCCGGCGACGGTGATCGGCGACGGCCGGTACCACGGCATCAGCGCCGGCGGCACCGGCGGCCAGGCGCTGGAGGTCCAGGGCACGTGCAGCGCCCCCGACGGCTCCCCCGTCGACATCAACACCTGGTGGAGCTCCCACACGTCGGAGCAGTGGAACTTCGCCGCGAACGCGGACGGCACGGTGCGCATCACCGACAACTGCTACACGGGCACGCAGATCCACGGCACGCTCACCGGACCGGGCACGCCCGGCCAGCCCGCCCGGGTCCAGAACGCCTACGACCCCGGCAACCCCGCCCAGAAGTGGCGCGTCGTCCAGAACACCGCCACCGGAGCGCTGACCATCACCAACGTCGCGACCGGTCTGGTCCTGGCCGCCCCGCAGGCCGCCGCGACCTCCCCGGTGGTCCTCAGCCCGTCCGACGGATCGGCGGCGGGGCAGTCCTGGAGCCTGCTCTCCTGACGCTCCCCACCCCCTGCTCCCCCGGCTCCGGCTCCTCGCCGGGGCCGGGGGTCCCACCCAACACACCTTCTCTGGAGGACCTTTGCGCTCCCCCAGCACCTCGCAGTCCCGCCGTTCCGCGCCGTCCCGCCGCATCGCGTCGGCACTGACGGCCCTGACCCTGCTCACCGGTGGCGGCGCCCTCGCCGTCGGACTCCAACTCGCCACCGCGCCACCGGCGCTGGCAGCGGACAACGGGCTCGCCCTCACGCCGCAGATGGGCTTCAACAACTGGAACTCCACCCAGTGTGGTGCCCAGTTCAACGAAGCGATGATCAAGGGTATCGCCGACCTCTTCGTCAGCAAGGGCCTCAAGGCCGCCGGCTACCAGTACGTCAACCTGGACGACTGCTGGGCGCTGCCGCAGCGCAACGCCGCGGGCGACCTCGTCCCCGACCCGGTCCGCTTCCCGAACGGCATCAAGGCGCTCGCCGACTACGTCCACGCCAAGGGCCTCAAGTTCGGCATCTACTCCAGCGCGGGCGACCACACCTGTGACGTCAAGGGCTTCCCCGGCGGCCTCAACCACGAGCGGCAGGACGCCAGGCTCTGGGCCTCCTGGGGCGTGGACTACCTGAAGTACGACAACTGCCACAACCTGGGCATCGACGCCCAGACGCGCTACAAGGCGATGGGCGACGCGCTGAAGGCGACCGGACGCCCGATCCTCTACAGCATCTGCGAGTGGGGCAGCACCGGCCCGTGGAACTGGGCACCGTCGGTCGGCAACTCCTGGCGCACCACCGGCGACATCAGCGACACCTGGCAGAGCATGATCTCCATCGCCCAGGCCAACCAGGGCCTGGCCGGCTACGCCAAGGCCGGGGCCTTCAACGACCCCGACATGCTGGAGGTCGGCAACGGCGGGATGACCGCGACCGAGTACCGGACCCACTTCAGCCTCTGGGCCGAGATGGCCGCACCCCTGATGATCGGCACCGACCTGCGCAGCGCCGAACCGGAGACCTTCGAGATCCTGACCAACACCGACGTGATCGCGGTGGACCAGGACCCGCTGGGCCGGCAGGGCTCCGTGGTCTCCAGCGAACAGGGCCTCGTGGTGATGTCCAAGCCGCTGGCGGACGGCGGCCGGGCGGTCACCCTGACCAACGAGGGCTCCTACGACGCCACCATCACGGCCACCGCGCAGACCCTCGGCATCGGCGGGGCGGACTCCTACAAGGTCAAGGACCTGTGGTCGAAGAAGACCACCACCGGCAACGGGACCGTCAGCGCCACCGTCCCGGGGCACGGCACGGCGATGTTCCGGGTCACCCCGGGCTCGCCCGTCCCCCCGCCGACCGGGGTGACCCAGCTCAGCGACCTCCCGTTCGGCGCGGCCGCCAACCACTGGGGCCCGGTCGAGCGGGACCGCAGCAACGGTGATCACCAGCCGGGTGACGGGCACACCCTCAGCATCCGCGGCACCACCTACGCCAAGGGCCTGGGCGTGCACGCCCCCAGTGACGTCAGCTTCCACCTCGGCGGCGCCTGCCGGAACCTGGTCACCGACGTGGGGCTCGACGACGAGACCTACGGCAACGGCTCGGTGGTGTTCCAGGTCTTCAAGGACGGGGCCAAGGTCGCCGACAGCGGCACCGTCACCGGCAAGGACAAGCCCAAGCACCTCACCGCCGACCTGACCGGCGCCACCACCGTCCGCCTGGTGGTCACCGACGCCGGCGACGGCACCAGCTACGACCACGCCGACTGGGCGGGCGCGCACATCGCCTGCGGCAGCGGCCCGGCCGCCGGCACCCACCAGCTCTCCAGCCTCCCCTGGTCCTCGGCCGGCAACAGCTGGGGCCCGGTCGAGAGGGACATGAGCAACGGCGACAACCAGGCCCGGGACGGACAGACCATCACCATCGCGGGCACCACGTACGCCAAGGGCCTGGGCGTCAACGCGCTCAGCGAGGTGGTCTACTACCTCGGCGGCTCCTGCACCTCCCTCACCACCGACGTGGGCGTGGACGCCGAGGCGAACGGCCGCGGCAGCGTCACCTTCGAGATCTACAAGGACGCCGCCAAGGTCGCCGACAGCGGCCTGATGCTCGCGGCGTCCGCGGCCAAGCACCTCACCGCCGACCTCACGGGCGCCGACGAGCTGCACCTCGTGGTCACCGACGGCGGCGACGGCACCAACAGCGACCACGCCGACTGGGCGAACCCCGTTCTCACCTGCTGACCTTCACCACGGCCCGAAGGCGCGGTGGCGGACTTGGTCCGGCACCGCGCCCGGGCCGTTTCATGGCGCTCGGGGCTCTCCGGCCCGGCTCCGGCAGACCGCGGGGCGGTCAGGCCAGGTGGCGGGCTCCCTCGGCGGGGAGGGTGGGAAAGATCCGCGGCTGGGTGTGGCCGGCGGCCCGGAAGGCGGCGGTGACCCGGGTGGCGACGGCCGCGGCGGCGCGGTCGGGCACCAGGGCGATGACGGAGCCGCCGAACCCCCCGCCGGTCATCCGGGCACCGAGCGCCCCGGCGGCGACGGCCGCCTCGACCGCGAGGTCCGTCTCGGCGCAGGAGACCCGGAAGTCCTCGCGCAGGGAGGTGTGGCCGGCGGTGAGGACGGGGCCGAGGCCGGCCGGGTCGGCGGCGTCGAGCAGCGCCACCGCCTGCCGGACCCGGTCGTTCTCGGTCACCACGTGTCGCACCAAAGGCCCGAGCTCGTCCGGCAGTCGGGCGATAGCACGGTCGAGGTCGGCGGCCGGGAGATCGCGCAGCGCGGGCAGCCCGAGCAGGGCGGCGGCCCGTTCGCAGCCGGCCCGCAACGCGGCGTAGGCGCCGTCGCCGAGGTCGTGCCTGACCCGGGTGTCGATGACCAGCAGGGTCAGTCCGGCGGCGGCCAGGTCGAACGGGACCTGCCGGGCGCTGAGATCGCGGGTGTCGAGGTGGAGGGCGGCACCGGCGCGGCAGCACATCGACGCCATCTGGTCCATCACCCCGCACGGGACGCCGACGAACCCGTTCTCGGCCCGCTGGGCGATCAGCGCCAACTGCTTCCGGTCCAGGTCGAGTTGGTGGAGGTCGCGGTAGGCGACGGCGACGGCGCACTCCAGGGCGGCCGAGGAGGAGAGGCCCGCACCGGCCGGGACGTCGCTGGCGAACAGCAGGTCGGCGCCGCCGACCGGGTGGCCGGCCGCGCGCAGCGCCCAGACCACGGCGGCGGGGTAGGCGGCCCAGCCGTCCACGGCGCCGGGGGCGAGATCGTCGACGACCAGCTCGACGGGCGGGCCGCCGCTGCGGGTGGAGTGCAGGCGCAGCAGGCCGTCGTCACGGCGGCGGGCCTGCGCGCGGACGGTCTGCGGGAGTCCGATCGGGAGCACGAACCCGTCGTTGTAGTCGGTGTGTTCGCCGATCAGGTTGACCCGGCCGGGAGCGGCCCAGGTGCCGTCGGGGGCGTGGCCGTAGAGCTGCTGGAAGGCGGTGGCACTCATCGGGCGACCTCGCGCAGGCGGCGGGCGGCGTCCTCGGGGGCGACGTCGTTCATGTAGGCCTCCATGCCGGCTTCGGTGCCGGCCAGGTACTTGAGTTTCTCGGCGGTGCGGCGGACGGTGAACAGTTCGAGGTGGAGCGCGAGTTCGCCTCCGCCGACGGCGGGCGCCTGGTGCCAGGCGGAGATGTAGGGCGCCCGGACGGGGGTCTGCGGCGTGCCGAAGAGGCGGTCGAAGCGGCGGAGCAGGTCGAGGTACAGGCCGGGGAGTTCGGCGCGTTCGTCCTCGGTGAGGCGGGTGAGGTCGGGCACCCGGCGGTGCGGGTAGAGGTGGACCTCGTAGGGCCAGCGGGCGGCGAACGGCACGAACGCCGCCCAGTGCTCCCCGGACGCCACCACCCGTGCGGGGTCGGCGCGTTCGGCGGCCACCAGGTCCTCGAAGAGATTGCGGCCGGTGGCGGCGCGGTGGCGGGCGGCCTGCTCGGCCATGCGGCTGGTGCGCGGGGTGGTGAAGGGCAGCGCGTAGATCTGGCCGTGCGGGTGGGCGAGGGTGACGCCGATCTCGGCGCCGCGGTTCTCGAAGCAGTAGACCTGCCGGACGCCGGGCAGGGCGGCGAGCTCGGCGGTGCGGTCGGTCCAGGCGTCCAGCACCAGCCGCGCACGCTCCTCGTCCAGGTCGGCGAAGGAGGCGTCGTGGTCGGCGGTGAAGCAGACCACCTCGCACCGGCCGGCCGCCGGCCGCGACGTGCGCAGCGGGTCCTCGCCGGCCGGAAGGTCGGGGTCGGGCAGGCCGGCCAGGGAGGGGAAGCGGTTCTCGAAGACGGCGACCTGGTACTCCTCGGCCGGGATCTCGCTCAGCCGGCCGCCCCGGGAGGGGCAGAGCGGGCACTCGTCGGCCGGCGGGTGGTAGATCCGGGCCTGGCGGTGCGCCGCGATGGTGACCCAGGCGCCGGTGGCCGCGTCCAGGCGGATCTCGGAGCCACCGGAGGGCCGGTCCAGCGGACGGCGGTCGGCGGTGTCCCGGCGGGGCGCCGGACCACGGTCGTAGTAGATCAGCTCGCGCCCGTCGGCCAGCCTGGTCACGGTCCTGACGGTCGGTGCGGCGGCGGTCTCGGCCATGTGTTCTTCGTCTTCCTTGCACGGCGACGGGAGTAAACCGGGAGCAAACATTATCGAACATTACTCAACAGAGAAGCCGGAAGCCCACAGGAAGGTCCGCATGGACGACACGCGGGCCCGAGGGTACGAACGGTGGCCGACGGGCTGCCGGGCCGGTCCGTGCCAGGGCCGAGCCGTGCCGGGCTGCTCCGTGCCGGGCCGGTCCCAGCCGGCCGAGCTGCTCCCGACTACTCCGAGCTGGTCCGGACGACGAGCTCGGTGGCCAGCACCTGGCCGGCGGCGGGCACCGTCTGGCCGCGGACCTGGGCGAGCAGCAGCCGTACCAGGGCGGAGGCGATGGCCCGCAGGGGCAGCCGCACGGAGGTCAGCGCGGGGTGCAGGTGCCGGCAGAGCGGGGTGTCGTGGAAGCCGGTCACGGCGACGCCGCTCCCGACGGCCAGGCCCTCGGCGCGGATCGCCTCGTAGACGTCCAGGGCCGACAGGTCGCTCTCGGCCGCCACCGCCGTCGGCCGGTCCGGGCCTCGTAGCAGGGCGCGGAGTGCGGCCACCCCCGGCGCGCCGGCCACCCCGGGCGCCCCGGGCACGCCCGGCGGGGGCTGCACCACGTCCAGGCCCAGCCGGCGGGCCTCGGCGTGGAAGCCCTCGCGCCGCGCCGCCATCCATGGCAGGTCCGCGGCCGAGGCCGCGAAGCCGACCCTGCGGTGACCGCGCGCCGCCAGGTGCCGGACCACGTCGGCCATCGCCGCGCCGTTGTCGATGTCCACCCAGTGCTGCGGGAGGTCGGCCGTGGTGCGGCCGAAGGCGGCGAACGGGACGCCGGCCCGGGCCGCCCGGGCCACCCGGGCGTCGTCGTGCAGCACGTCCGCGAAGACCAGGCCGTCCACCTGACGGGCCGCCACGAGCTCGTCGATCGCCGCCCGGGCCGCCGCCTCGCCCGGCGCCGGGCGGACCAGCAGGACGCGGTGCCCCTCCGCGCCGGCCGCGTCCACCAGGGCCTCCAGGAAGCCCGCCATCAGCGGGTTCGGGTCGAACGGGTCGTCCACCGGGGCGAGGTAGCCGATCGTGCGCCGCTCGCCGGTGCGCAGCGAGCGGGCCGACTGGTCGGGCCGGTAGCCGAGCTCCTCGATGGCCGCGGTGACCCGGGCCAGGGTGTCGGGGTGGACGCGGTGGGGGGCGTTGAGGGTGTTGGAGACCGTCTGACGGGAGACGCCCGCCGCGTTGGCCACCTCCGCGATGGTGGTGGCGCGGCGCGGCGGGCGTGCTCCCTGGGTCATCGGTGCTCCGTAGGGTGTCAGGCGGCCCGGGCGGCTACGCCTGCGGTCGGCGCAGGGTCAGCAGCCCCCCGCGGGGAACGGTGACGACGCCGTCGCCGGCCAGGTCGGCGGTGTCGCTACGGACGATACGCCCGCGGGCGTCGTGGACGGTGACCGCGGCCGGGCCGCGGACGCCCAGCACGCGCACCTCGGGGTCGTCGTCGGCGTTGGCGACGAGCAGGGTGTGCCACGGGCCGCTACCGGCCCGCACGGGCAGCGGCGCGTAGCGGGCGACCGCCACCGTCCCGTCGCCGGTGGCGGTCACCATCGGGTAGCCCAGGTCGGGCCGGGCCGGGAGGAGTTCGCCGAGCTGCAGGGTGGGCAGGTGCTCGCGGACGACGCCGAGCCAGAACGCGAGCGCCTCGCGCTGCTCCGGGCTCTGGGCCGCCAGGTCGACGGAGATCTGCGGGACGGCGAAGAGGACGTTGATCAGGTGGCAGGCGACCTGCTCGGCCGGCTCGGCCGGATGCCACATGAGCATGTCGGCGTGGACCGCGACCGGCCCGGCGACCAGCCTCAGGTCGATGGTGCGCTGACGGTTCTCCTGCGGGCTGAGCGGGCAGTCGGTGGCGCGGACCATGGTGGTGTACGGCCAGAGACCGGGGCTGGTGTAGGGCTGGCGGTGCTCGGTCATCGCCTCGGGCTGTGCGGCGGTGATCCGGCGGTGGATGGCGGCGAGCAGCCGTTCGACGCCCTCGTCGACGGTGGCGCAGTCCGCCTCCGGGCCGGGCGCCGGCGGATCCGGGACGGCGAACCAGTCGATGAAGTCGATCTTCAGCCCGTCCATCCCCCACTCCTCGACGGCCCGGGCCAGCCGGTCGGTGAGGTGCTCGCGGACGGCCGGGTACCGGGGGTCCGCGACAACGGCGCCCATGTGTGCGGCGTCCGCGAGCGCGTAGCGGCCGAGCCGGTCCCAGGCGGCGCTCTCCTTGCCGATGAACGGCAGGGCGTACCAGAGCAGGTACCGGACGCCGAGGTCGTGGACGCGGCCGACGTGGGCGGCGGTGTCGGGCAGCGAGAGCGGTTCCCAGTCGCCGCAGTGGGCGTAGCCGCGGGTGCGGTCACGGGTCATCCAGCCGTCGTCGACGATGATCGTGTCGAGGTCGAGGGCCTTTCCGAGGGCGGCCTGGGTCTCCACGGTCCGGGGGGTGACGTTCTGCTGGAGCGTGTACCAGGTGGAGTAGGCGGGCCGGCGGGCCGCGTCGGGGACGTGGGCCGTCCGGCCGCTCCCCCACCACCGGGCGAGGTCGGCCAGGCTGCGGGCGAAGTGCCGGCGGGAGGTGTCGATCCGGACGGTGAGGCGGCCGGTGGCCTGGGCCCAGAAGCGGAACTCGCCGTTCTCCTCGACGACTCCCGCGCCGGCCAGGACGTCCGTGCGGTCGGCGGCGAAGGCGCAGAGCGCGACGTCGCCGGTGCCGATCAGGGCGGCGACCGGCGCGCCCTTGGCGAGGCCGGTGCGGCGCGGGGCGCTCCAGGCGGCGGGCAGCCAGCCGGTGCCGCGGGGTTCGGGGGTCCAGAAGGCGGTGGCGTCGACGCAGGGGACGCGCCACTCGATCCGGGTCTCGCCCTCGCTCTCGGCGGTCACCTCGGTCACGCCCTCGGTGACCGGGCGGACCGTGGCCTCACCGCTCACCCGCAGGTCAAGGCCCTCGGCGGGCAGCGGCCGGAGTCCGCCGGCGGTGGGGGCGTGCGGCTCCCAGATGTCGTCCATGGGTCAGCCTTTCGTGGCGCCGGCCAGCAGGCCGGAGATGAACTGCCGTTGGAGGGCCAGGAAGAGGACCATCATCGGCAGGGTGGACACTGCGGTTCCGGCGAGGATCGCGCCGTAGTCGGTGGTGCTCTCGCTGGCGTGGAGGGTGGCCAGCGCCACCGGCAGGGTGTGCATCTCGGGGCTGCGCAGGGCGATCAGCGGCCAGACGAACTGGTTCCAGGACCCGAGGAAGAGGAAGATCGCCAGCGCGGCCAGGGCCGGGCGCATGACGGGGACGACCACGCTCCACAGCACCCGCAGCTCGCCGGCGCCGTCGACCCGGGCGGCGTCCAGCAGTTCGTCCGGCATGCTGCTCAGGGCCTGGCGCATCAGGAAGATCGCGAACGGCACGCAGAGGCCGGGCAGCACCACGGCCTGGTAGCTGTCGAGCAGGCCGAGCGACATCATCATCTTGAACAGGGGCACCAGCATGACCTGTTCGGGCACCACCAGGGTGGAGAGCAGCAGCGCGAACAGCACGGTGCGCCCGCGGAAGCGGAACTTGGCGAAGGCGTACCCGGCGAGCAGGGCGACGACCAGCGCGCCGGTGGTCTGCAGGCCGGCGATGGCCAGGGAGTTGAAGACGACCCGGCCGAGGCCGATCTTGGCCTGGAGGTGGTCGAGGTTCTCGCCGAGGTGGCCGCCGGGCAGCAGGTTCGGCGGCCAGTCGAAGATCTCGGAGTCCGACCGTGTCGCGGCCACCACCAGCCAGTAGAACGGGCCGACGGAGAGGCCTGCGACACCGGCCAGGACGAGGGTCAGGGGCCAGCCGCGCAGCCGCGCGGACCTCGCGGTGCTCATGGGCGTTCTCCCATCAGACGCATCTGGGCCGCGCCGAGCACCGACACCAGCAGGGTCAGCGCGTAGGCGATGGCCGAGGCGTAGCCGAAGTCGAAGTAGCGGAAGCCGTTGTCGTACAGGTACATCGACACGGTGAGGGTGGCGTTGTCCGGGCCGCCGCGGGTCAGCACGTAGGGCTCGTCGAAGAGCTGGAGGGTGCCGATGGTGGAGAGCACGACGGTGAACAGCAGGACCGGGCGCAGGGCGGGCAGGGTGACGGAGGCGAACCGGCGCAGCGGCCCGGCACCGTCCATCATCGCGGCCTCGTACAGCTCCTTGGGGATGCCCTGCAGACCGGCCAGGTAGATCACCGCGTTGTAGCCGGTGTAGTGCCAGGTGAGGACGAGGACGACGGCCATCCGGGACCAGAACGGGCTGCCGAGCCAGTCGACGCCGGGCAGGCCGAGCTGTTCGAGGACGTGGTTGACGGCGCCCTGGCGGGTGTTGAGGAGGAAGGCGAACACCACGCCGGTGGCGACCAGGCCGGTGACGGCGGGCATGAAGACGCCCAGGCGCCAGACGGTGCGCCAGCGGACGACGGCCGAGTTGATGCCGACGGCCAGGCCGAGCGCGAGCGCGAGCATCAGCGGGACCTGGACGACGAGGATCCGGGCGGTGTTGCCCAGGGCGGTCCAGAACAGCGGGTCGTGGAGCAGGCGCCGGTAGTTGGCCGCGCCGGCGCCGTGGGTGGCCGCACCGGAGCCGGTGGTCAGCGACAGCAGTAGCGAGGAGACGATCGGATAGGCCTTGAACACCGCGAAGGTGACCAGGGCGGGGGCGAGCAGCAGGTACGGCAGCGCCCGGCGGCGCAGCACGGCCCGGCGGCGGGCCGGCGGCGACTCCGCCCGGACCGTGGCGGCGGGTGGGGCGATCGCGGTCACCGGACCGCACGCCCGGTCTGCTGGCCGAGCTGCTTGGCGGCCTCCTGGAGCACGGTGGCCGGGTCGCCGCCCTTGAGGAACACCTTCACCTGGGCGTCGCTGGCGAGCTTGAGGGCACGGGCGAAGTCGGCGGAGTAGTTGGTGGCCTCGGCGCCTTCGGCGAGCAGGTCGGCGAAGGGCCTCAGGACGGGCTGTCCGCCGTAGTAGTCGCTGGGCGCGGAGTACATCGGGTCCGCGTGGGCGGCGGTCAGGGCGGGGAAGACGCCGCCGGAGGTGAACATGGCGTTGACCGAGGCGGGCCGGGTGAGCGCGTACTCGACGAACTTCCAGGCGGCCACGCGGCGCGGGCTGGAGCCGGCGACGGCCAGGTAGGTGGAGTTGACGATCGCGGTGCGCCGACCGCCGGGGGTGACCGCCGGCGGCCGGGTGAGGCGCCAGTTGCCGCTCTGGTCGGGGAACTTGGCCTCCAGGTAGTGCGCGGCCCAGGCGGGCAGCGGGCCGGTGGCGAGTGTCCCGGCCTTCATCAGGTTGCGCCAGCCGTGGTCGCCGGCGGCATCGGCGACCAGCCCGGCCTCGTCGAGGCGCTTGATGATGGTGAGCGCCCGCACCGCCTCCGGGGAGCCGAGGGTGATGTCGCCCTTCAGGTCGAAGTAGAAGGCGCCCTGGAGCTGCATCAGCGCCTGCAGGAAGTCGAGGTCGGCGCCGGGGGTGGCGGGCTTGTTGAGGCCGATCAGGGCCTTGCCGGGGTTGGCGGCCTTGAACCGGTCGGCGATGGCGAGCACGTCGTCCCAGGTCTGGAACGTCGTCGGATCGACTCCGGCCTTGTCGAACATGTCCTTGCGGTAGAAGAAGCCGAGCGGGTTGACCTCCCAGGGCAGCGCGTGGACGCGGCCGTCCTTGCCGGTGACGACGGGCCAGAGCCCTTGGGCGAACTTGTCCTTGTGGGCGTCGGCGCCCAGCGCGGAGAGGTCGGCCAGGCCGCCGGGGAACTTCTCCATGTAGCCGGGCAGGTAGTCGCAGCCGATGTGCAGGACATCGGCCAGGCCCTGGCCGCCGGCCGCCATGCTGACGGTGATCTTGTCCCAGATCGCCGGTTCGCCGACGTCCTGGACGTCGATCTTGATCCCGGGGTTGTCCTTCTCGAAGGCCGGAACCACGCCGCGCAGCGCCTCGGCCGCGGTGGCCCAGGACCAGACGGTGACGGTACCGGTGGCGGCGTCTCCGCCCGAGGCGACGTCGCCGCCCGAGCCGGAGCAGGCGGACATCGCACCACCGGCGGCCAGGGCCAGCAGGCCGGCTCCGGAGGCGCGCAGCAGATCGCGGCGGGAAAGGTGTGACATTGCATTCCTCTCTGAGGGGTGGCCCGATTCAGGGGGCGGGCCCGATCCTGCGGGGGCTTGCGACTACGGGGGCTTGGGGCTGCGGGGGCTTGAGGCCGTGGCGGGGGGTGCGGCTGCGGGGGGGGGGTGCGACGGCGGGGGGTGCGCGACGGCGGGTTTCGCGCGAGGGCGGGAGTCGTGCGGCTGTGCGCCGGTCCGTGCGTGCCGGTCAGGTGGTGGCGGCGCGCTTGAGCGCCTCGGCCAGCCGCGCGGCGGCGTGCCGGTCGGTGCTGGCGTGCGGCGACAGCCGGATCCAGTCGGCGCGCCGGGTGGTGGCCAGGCCCGCCCGGGTCAGCACGTCGTGGACGGCCTGCGGGTCGGCGCCGGGCAGCCGCAGCCGGGCGATCCCGCTGACCCCGGCCGCTCCGCCGCCGGCGTCCGGGCCGCCGGCGGTCTCGGCGCCGGCAGCCCGGGCGGCGTCCAGCAGCACGCCGAGCACCTCGCCGATCCGGGCGTTGATCCGCCCGACGCCGACGTCCCGGACCAGCCCGAGGCCGGCGCCCAGCGCGGCGACGGCCGGGCCGTCCGGGTTGGTGAGCGTGTGCGCGACGGCGCCCGTCCTGGCGGGGCGCGGGTGGTCGCGCGCGTCGATCGGGTCGACCACGCCCGACCAGCCGCCGAGCCCGGGGGCGAGCAGCCCGGCCACCCGGTCACGGACCATCAGGAGAGCCGCGCCCCAGCCGGACCGGAGCCACTTCTGGCCGCCGGAGGCGAGGACGTCCGCGGCGTCGGCGGCGAACTCCACCGCCCCCAGCGCCTGCACCGCGTCCACCACCAGAACCCGCCCCGGGCCGATCACCTCCTTGATCGCGGCCAGCGGCGCACGGAACCCGGTGGCGCCGTCCACCGCGCAGACCGAGACGGCGCGGACCCGCTCGTCCAGGTGCTCCCGCACGGTGTCGGCGGTGACCGGGTTGTCCAGCAGCCGCACCGTCAGGCCGCCGTTGCCGGCGGCCCGCAGCCAGGGGTAGAGCGCGCCGGGGAAGTCCGACCGGCCGACCAGGACGGTGCTCCCCGGCGGCGCGGTGGCGAAGGCGTGGGCCGCGGCGAACATGCCGTGCGAGGTCGAGCCGACGAACGCGATCTCGTGCCGCGCGCACCCGAGGAGCTCGGCCGCCGTCCGCGCCGTCTCCTCCCCCGCCGCGTCCAGGGAGTCCAGCGCCTCCCAGCCCAGGTGACTGATCTGCGTGGCCGACCGGGCCAGCACCTCGTGCACCGCGGCCGACACCGGCCCGAACCGCGCGAAGTCCAGATACCCGGCCGGTTCGCCGAACTGCCGCAGGTACTCCGGGACAGAGCGCACCGGCATGAGATCCCTCCCGAATTTGAACGTTCAAATCCCCAAAACCGAGCAGAACCAAACAGGCCTGTGGGGTGGGAGACAGCAAACGCTCACCCTCGTGGCCCCGTCAAGCCCTCTGCGCGGCCGACCGCCACCCCGAGACCCTTCCGTTACCCGGGGGCGGCGGGCCGCCGGACGGCGAGGTGCCTCCCGGACGGCGGGCGTGCCAGGCTGTCCCCGACCAATCGGAGGGAATCACCGCCATGCACACACCGAGCCGACCCGAGGATCTCGCCCCAGCCGCCCGCGCGTGGGCGCGCGCCGTCACGTTCGCCCTGCTCCAGGCCGCCCGGGGGGACACCGAGGGCTACTGGTTGGACGAGGACGGCGCTTGGTGCGACGCCACGGCCGGCTCGTACTGGTGGCGCGTCACCAAGGTGGCCGACGGGCAGGTCGTGTTCTGCGGCCAGGACTCCGACGGCAGCGAGACCCACATCGACGGCCGGCAGATCGACTTCCTTGCCGGCGGCCCGGACTGGCTGCCCTGGAAGCAGCTGCGCGAGGACGCCCGGGGCAATCTGTTCGGCTTCGTCTACTGGTCGCACGCCGACGGCTGGGAGCGCATCCCGTACCCCGACGAGCTGGACGACGACGGGCTGGCCGGGGCCGCCCCCTGGCTGGGCTCGGCCGAGGACTTCGCCGACGAGGCGGCGGGCCTGGCCGGCGTGGCGCGCGCGGACACGGCCGCCTTCGCCACCGCCCTCGACCGCTTCGTCCGCCACGCCGAGACCGGCATCGTGGACGCCGCCCTGGTCGCCGACCTGCTCGCGGCAGCCGGCCCCGGGGGCGGGCGGGACCCGCTGCAGCCGGAGCCGGCGCTGGCGGTCGCCGTCCGCGCCGGGCTCACCGGGGCCGCCGCGCGGGGCTGACCCGGGCAGCGAGGCAGGGACGGCCCGGGCGCCCGGAGGTCCGGGCGCCAGGAGGTCCGGGCGCCAGGAGGGGTGTCCGACCGCTCGGCTAGCGTGTACGCGTGATCTTCGCTGACGTCCTCACGACACGGCTGCGCGCGCTGGCCGCCCGCGTTCCGTTCGACCTCGCGGTCCGCCCCGGAGCAACGGCCGACGACTTCGACGGCTGGCCCGTCCCGGTGCCGTCCGAGGCCCGCGAACTGCTGCGCCGCCTGGGCGGCTTCTCGGTGCCGCCCGTGGAGTTCACGCTGACCGGCCACCCCCGCCAGTCCCATGACCACGGCCTCCCGCACCCGCACTGGCTTGTCACCGACGACGGCGGTGGCGGCGTCACCTGGGTCGACATCGAGACCGACGGCCGTTGGGGCCAGGTGCTGATGCAGTACCGCGAGGGCGGACTCTTCGTCGAGGCCGACTCCCTGCCCGACTGGCTGGACCGGGTGATCGGCACCGCGGAGGAGCTGGTCGACGAGACGGGCTTCGAGAACGGCATCCAGCCGTACGCCGACGATTTCTGGGACCTCCTGAACCTGACCGGCCCCACGCTGCCGCTGTACCCGGCGGCGGAACTGCGGAGCCCCGGCACGGACCGGGTGGTCGCCGAACTCGCCGCCCGGGTACCGGACGACGCCTTGATAGCCGACCTTCGCGGGGCCCCGCCGGGCAGCCGGGCCCGGTTCGACCGGGCGCTCAGGCGGTACCGCCTCGAACGGGCCGCCGGCGGCGCAGTGTTCGCCGCCGTCCCCATGGAGCAGGAGCACAATCGTCCGAAGTGAGCTCCGGTCCGCAGCACCACCCGAGGAGGAGCGCCATGGCCGCCTACACGACCGATCCGCGCGTCGACGCCTGAATCGACGCGCTGCCCGCCTGGCATCAGCAGATCTGCCACCGGGTCAGGGCCCCGGTGCACGGCGCCGACCCGGAGGTCACCGAGACCGTCAAACGCACCGCCCGGCCTGACCACTGGCCCGGGTGAGCCGATTGACGGGGCGACAGCTCACCCAGTTGACACGCAACCTGGACCTGCGTATCAACCCGGCCTCCGCCCCGTCGGTCACCCTGCCGCTCGACGACTTGGCCGGCTGAGCACCTACCTTGGGTCCGGGTCAACGGCACCTGGAGGCGGCCGCGACGGGAGCCCGCAGCGATTCGGGCAGAAGAGAGCTGTTCTGCCAGAATTCGAGTTCGCCGTGGGGCCCGACCAAGAGCTGATCGCCGGGTTCGCCGAGCACGGCGGAGCCGGGAAACCGGCGGCGGGCCAGTTGCCGGTGTGTTGGGACGCCGACCGGGACGCGGCCGCACGCCGGGCCCACGAGCAGTTCCACTGGTTCGGCGGCGGCTGGAAGGTCAACGCCGAACTGCCCGGGACGGCGGGTTTCGCCGCCGCGAGCCGGTTCGTCCGCGCCGACGACGTCGCCGAGGCCATCCCCTGCGGCGAACGGGTCGAGGACTTCGTCGAGGCTGTCAGACCGTTCGTCGAGGCGGGTTTCGGCGAGGTCGCCCTCGTCCAGGTCGGCGGCGACAGCCAGCCCGCGTTCATCGACTGGGCCCAGGACACGCTGCTGCCGGCGGTGCGCGCGGCGTTCTGAACCTGCCCGTCCCGGCGGTGAGCCGCGCGGCCACCCGGACGGCCCGTCCGGTTGGACGGGCCCGACGGCCGGTCGGAGGGTGACAGGTACCGACGCCCACCGCACGGTGGGCCGGGTCACCGCAGCAGCGTGAGCGGCCGCGCGCCGGGCACCGGACCCGACCGGCCGGCCGGGGCGATGACGACGGCAGGGACCGGGCGGGTGAGCCACAGCAGTCGCGGACCGAGAGGAAGCGTTGCCGGTGATGGCGGACAAGCAGGCCAGACGGATCGCGAAGTTCATCGAGCCGCTGCGCGTGGAGCCGGGCTCACGGGTGGACCTCGCCGAGGACTTCGACCCCCGCTACAAGGCCCGGATCAAGAAACGGGACGGCGCGGAACTGCTGCGCACCGGTGTCGCCTTGCTCGCCGAGTACCAGGCGAAGCTGGCCGCCCAGGACACCTACGGTGTGCTCCTCTGCCTCCAGGCGATCGACGCGGGCGGCAAGGACGGGACGATCCGTCACGTCATGAGCGGGGTCAACCCGCAGGGCGTTCACGTCAGCAGCTTCAAGGTGCCCTCCGCCGAGGAGCTCGACCACGACTACCTGTGGCGCTACGCCTGGCGCCTGCCGGCCCGCGGGGACATCGCGATCTTCAACCGGTCGCACTACGAGGAAGTCCTCGTCGTGCGGGTGCATCCCGAGAACCTCGACCGCCAACGACTGCCCGAGGAGGCGAAGGGCCGGGACGTCTGGGCGCGCCGCTACCGGGAGATCAACGACTGGGAGCACTACCTCTGCGACAACGGGTTCAGGGTGGTGAAGATCTTCCTGAACCTCTCCGAGGAAGAGCAGCGCATTCGCTTCCTGAAACGGATCGACCGCCCGGAGAAGAACTGGAAGTTCTCGGCCGCGGACCTTCGCGAGCGCGGGAGGTGGGACGAGTACCAGCAGGCCTTCTCCGAGATGCTCTCGGCCACGAGCACCCCGTGGGCACCGTGGTACGTCGTGCCGGCCGACCGCAAGTGGTTCGCGCGCATCTGCGCCGCCGCGGTGCTCGTGCACACGCTGATGGAGATCGACCCCCGGTACCCGGTCGTCGGCAAGAAGGCCCGCAAACAGCTGCGCGCCGCAAAGAGCCTGCTGGAGCAGGACGCCCCTCAGGGCGCCGCCCGCGACCCGTACGCAGCGGAGCACCAGCACCGCAACGGGCACCGTGGCTGAGCACCGCAGGGGCCGACCCCTCGCGAGGAACGGAACGTATCGGAGGTGCTGCCATGGCGGAACGGACTGACCCGCCGGGATCGGGCCCGGCCATGCGGCCCTGGTACGCGACACCGCCGGACGAGGTCGCGGCACGGCTCGGCGTGGACCCGGAGGTCGGACTCTCCGCCGCCCGGGCGGTGGAGCTGCTGGCCGCGCACGGCCCGAACGCGCTGCCGGAGGAGAAGACGAGGCCGGGCTGGCTGCGCTTCCTCGACCAGTACCGCAGCTACATGCAGCTCATCCTGGTCGCCTCGGCGGTGGTCGCGCTGGCGATCAAGGAGTGGAGCACCGCGATCCTGCTGATCGTCCTGACGCTGTTCAACGCGGTCGTCGGGCTGCGGCAGGAGGGCAAGGCCGAGAGCGCGATGAACGCGCTGCGGTCGATGCTGGAGACCACGGCCCGGGTCCGGCGGGACGGGGCCGAGGCGGAGATCCCGGCCGAACAGCTGGTGATCGGAGACGTCGTGCTGATCGCCGCCGGCGACACCGTCCCGGCGGACGGGCGGATCGTGCGGGCCAGCTCGCTGCAGATCGACGAGTCGGCGCTGACCGGCGAGAGCGTCCCGGCGGTGAAGGAGGCGGGCACCCTGACGGGCGATCAGCTCGGCCCGGGCGACCAGTCCACCATGGCGTTCATGAACACCCCGGTCACCCACGGCAGTGGCGTGCTGATCGTCACCGGGACTGGCGCCGGCACGGAGCTGGGCAAGATCTCCGGGATGCTCTCGGCGACGGAGAAGGAGCAGACACCGCTCACCCGGGAGCTCAACACCCTGACCCTGTGGATCGTGGCGGCGGCCGGCCTCACCATGGTGGTGATGTTCGCCCTCGGCCGCAGCCGCGGCCAGGCCTGGGACGCCCTGTTCGTCAGTGCCGTCTCGCTGGCCATCGCCGCCATCCCCGAGGCCCTGCCCACCGTCACCCAGGTGATCCTCTCGGTCGGCAGCCTCAACCTGGCGAAACGCAACGCCATCGTCAAGGAACTGCCGTCCGTGGAGACCCTGGGCTTCACCTCCGCCATCAACTCCGACAAGACCGGCACCCTGACGATGAACCAGATGACGGTCGTCGAGGTCCTCAGCCCCACCGACCGCTACACCGTCTCCGGTAGCGGCTACGGTCTGGAGGGGCGGGTGCACCACGCCGCCGGCTCCTCCGCCGACATCGAGGACGCCATCCTGCCGTACCTGATCGCCAGCGACGCCAAGCTGGTGGACGGCACGGTGGTCGGCGACCCGACCGAGGGAGCGCTGCTCCTCCTCGGCCACAAGGCCGGCCTGGACATCGACGCCACCCGGGAGCGCTACCCCCGGCTCGCCACCCTGCCGTTCGACCCCGAATACAAGCTGATGGCCACCTTCAACTCGGCCGTGGACGCGACGGGCCGACCGGTGGTGCGCTGCTTCGTCAAAGGCGCGGCGCCCGCCGTCACCGCCCGCGCCACCACCGCACTCGCCGCCGGCCGGACCATCCCCTGGGACGCCGGCCTGCGCGGCCGCGCCGCGATCCAGTCCGAACGGATGGGCGGCGAGGGCCGCCGGGTGATGGCGGCGGCCGAACGCGACCTGGACCCGTCGGAGTTCGACCCGGACAGCGACCTGCTCGCACTCGTCACCGGCCTTCGGATGACCAGCCTGGTCGGCATGGTCGACCCGCCCCGCGCGGAGTCCAGGGACGCCGTGGCCGGCGCCCAGGCCGCCCACATCCGGGTCCGCATGGTCACAGGTGACGACGTCACCACCGGCGAGGCCATCGCCCGCCAGCTCGGGATCCCGGGCGAGGCGATCCTCGGAGCCGACTTCGCGGCGATGCCGGAGCACGAACGGCTGGCCCGGATCGACGGCATCGGGGTGGTCGGCCGGGTCGCGCCCGAGCACAAGGTCCTGCTCGCCGACACGCTCAAGAAGAAGGGCGACGTCGTGGCGATGACCGGCGACGGCGTCAACGACGCACCCGCCATCAAGGCCGCCGACATCGGCATCGCCATGGGCAGCGGCACCGACGTGGCCAAGAACGCCGGCCGGATGATCCTCTCCGACGACAACTTCGCCACCATCGTGTACGCCGTCGAGGAGGGGCGGAAGCTCTACGACAACCTCACCAAGTACGTCCGGTTCGTCCTGATGCTGCTGGTCACCTTCGTCCTGACCTTCCTCGGCGCGACGGTCTTCAACATCGCCGCCGGCGAGCCGTTCACCCCGCCACAGGTGCTGTGGATCCACTTCGTGGTCAACGCGCCGTTCGGCTTCGCCCTCGGCTTCGACCTGGCGAGCCCCGGCCTGATGCGGCGCACCCCGCGCCCGCGCGGCGAATCGCTGCTGACCAGGTCCGTCATGCTCACCGTCGGGCTCAGCGGCTTGGCCGTCACCGTGGCCCTGCTCCTGCTGATCGAGCTGGGCGAGCACCACTACGGCAGCCTGAAGACCGGCAGCTCGATCGCCTTCACCGCCTTCGCACTCTGCCTGATCGTGGCGGCCTACGAATGCCGCAGCGAACGCGCCACCGTGCTGACCACCAGCACCTTCGACAGCAGGCCGATGAACCTGGCAGCGCTGTCCGAGTTCGTCCTTGCGGTCCTGGTGACCCAGATGGACGCCTTCCGCCGCATCCTCGGCACCACCGAGATCACCCTCGCCCAGTTCGGCTGGGCCCTCCTGGCCCCCATCGCACTCCTGCTCCTGTGGGAGGCGGGCAAGCTCATGTCCCGCCGGGCGATGACGACTGCCTGACGCCAGGCCGGCCGGCTGGTGGGCCGGCCGGCTGCGGTCGCCGGCTGGTGAACGGGCCTCCCCAGCGGGTCAGACCGGCTGGGGAGCGCTGTCCACGCCGCGCGTGACGGCGACCCAGTCGTCCAGCTCCTGGAGACGTGCGGTCAGCGCCTCCCGGAGGCCGTCCTCCGCCGCGCGCCCCAGGGCCAGGCGCAGCGGCGGCCGTGCGGCGTCGACGGCGGTCAGGACGGCCGCGGCGACTCGGGCGGGATCGATGAAGGCCTCGGGGGGAAGCCCGCCGAGCGAGCTCTGGACGGTGCGTACGGTCGGGTCGTAGTCGGCGGTGGGTTCGGCGAAGACGAGGTGGGAGAGGAAGCCGGTCCCCAGGTAGCCCGGCTCGATCAGGGTGAGCTTGATGTCGAGTGGGGCGAGCTCGGCGGCCAGGGCGTCGGAGAGACCTTCGAGCGCGTACTTGCTCGCCGAGAGCAGGCCGACGCCGGGGTGTGCGGACTGCCCGTAGAGCGAGGATCCCTGGATGACATGGCCCGAACGCTGCCCGCGCAGCACGGGCAGCGCCGCGCGGAGCACGTTCAGCGGGCCGAAGAGGTTGGTGTCGAAGACGGCTCTGGCCTGCGCGTCCGTCGCCTCCTCGACAGCCCCGAAGAGTCCGTAGCCGGCGATGTTGGCGACCACGTCGATGCGGCCGAAGGCGGCGAGGGTCTGCTCGACGGCGCGGTGGGCCGCGCCCTCGTCGCGGACGTCGAGTTCGAGCGCGACGGCCCGGCCGGGGTAGCGGTCGACGAGGTCGGCGACCGATTCCTTGCGGCGGGCGGTGGCCGCGACGTGCTCGCCGCGGTCGAGTGCGGCCAGCGCGAGTGAGCGGCCGAGGCCCTGGGAGGAGCCGGTGATGAACCAGGTGCGGGGCGTGTCCGTGGTGTTGCCGCTGTTCGTCATGGTTATGACCATAGGCAGGTAGCTACTAACTTACAAGCCCGGGTTCGCGCTGGTGTCTATGAGTGTCAGAGGTGACGCCTCTCCCGCATCGGGTACTGTGGACCTCATGGCCATGGATGCGAGCGAGTCGATGCTCACCCCTTCGGCGGCGGCTGAGACCGTCCTCACCTTCGTCAACACCCGTGCGATCGACGGCAGTCGGGAGGAGCTCCGCGACGGTGCCGCCTTCTCCCGGTGGCTGCGACAGGAGGGTCTGATCGACTCCGCCGCGCTGGTCACGGACGCCGATGCCGCCGCCGCCCGTGAACTGAGGGACGCCCTGGTCCTGGTGCTGCTCGCGCACGCGGGCGAGCAGGACGAGCCGGGCCGGGCCGAAGCCGAGGAGTACCTGCGCCGGGGTGCGGAGCTGTACCCCCTGGCGCCTGTGATCACCGCCTCCGGCGTCCGGCTCACGCCCGTCCGCAGCGGGGTGCCGGGTGCGCTCGCCGGGATGCTCGCGGCAGCGTCCGACGTCGCTCTTCGCGGCTCCTGGATGCGCCTCAAGGCCTGCCGGAACCCACCGTGCCACCTCGGGTTCTACGACCGTACGCGCAACTCCTCCGCCGCCTACTGCAGCCCGAACCGCTGCGGAGCCCAGGTCGCCATGCGCTCCTACCGGAGTCGCAAGGCGAAGGAGGCCGGCCAGTAGCCGAGCCCCCGGTGAGCCGGTCCGGGTGGCGGGCCGTCAGGGCGAACGTCGCCTGATGCGGCACCGGGAAGTCCTCAGCGGGCCGGGCGCCACATGGTGGTGACGACGTGGCCGGTGGCGGTGGTGAGCTCGTCGCGGGGGCTGAAGCCGAGGCTCCGGTAGCGGTCCAGGTTGGCGGGGTTGGACGACTCCAGGTAGGCGGGGGCGCCGAGCGCGTCGATCCGGGCCAGGCTCTCGGCGAGCAGCCCCATACCGAGCCCCCTGCCGCGGTGGTCGTCGTGGGTGCCGAGCAGGGTGAGGTAGAAGCAGGGCTCCTCGGGGGCGACCGCGTAGAGCTGGTCGTAGATCGCCAGGATCGCGCCGGCCGTCTCCGCGTCGGTGGTCCTGGTCAGCAGGCCTTCGAGGCCGCTCTCCTCCTCCTCGGTGAGCTCGCGCCCGCCCGGCGGGATCCAGACGGCGGCGGCCTCGACGCCCGGCGTCACCAGCAGCCAGGGGTAGCGCAGCGCCGAGGTCACGTAGAGCCGCCACATCGCGGCCGCCTGCTCGGCGCGCCGCTCGACGTCGGGGAAGGCCGGGCCCCAGAGCGGGTCGTGGAAGAACGCGCTGGTCAGCGTGGTGACGACGGCGTCGATGTCCGCGGGGGTAGCCGTCCGCACCGGGACGTGAGGGTAGGGGGAGGTCATCCGTTCACCCTAGGTCCTGGCCGGTCGATCGTGGCGGATCAGCGCGGATCAGCGCGGACGGGACCTGGACGGCGGACCGGCCACGTGCGCGCGGAGCAGCCCGGCCAGTGCCTCGGCGTACGGGTTGGGGCGGCGGCGCCGGGCGAGCGCGACGCCGAAGTGACGGGCGGGGCGCGGGGGCTTCACCGGGACCACCCGGGTGCCGGGCTGCGCCGGTTCGAGGGCGACGTACGGGACGAGCGAGACCCCGACGCCGGCGGCGACCAGCGAGCGGGCGAAGAAGTAGTCGGTGGTGGAGCCGGCCACCCGGAGTTCGAAGCCGGCCAGTGCGGCGTGCCGGCGCAGGAAGTCCTCGGTCTTGAGGCAGCCCAGCACCCAGCGCTCCCCGGCGAGTTCGGCCAGGTCGACGGCGTCCCGGTCGGCCAGCGGGTGCCCGTCCGGCAGCACCACCGAGAGCGGGTCGTCCATCAGCGGCGTCCAGTCGAGGCCGGAACGGTCACCGGGGAGGACGGGCAGCGGGCCGTCGAAGTGGTAGGCGAGGGCGAGGTCGGCGGTGCCCTCGCGGACCATCGGCAGGCTGTCCTCGGGTTCCCGTTCCAGGATGCACAGTTCGGCCTCCGGGTGGTCGGCCGCGAACCGGGCCAGGACGGCGGGCAGCAGGCGCCGGCCGCCGCTGGTGAAGGTGGCGAGGGTGAGCCGGGGCCGGTCGGCGCCCAGCCGGCCGATCTGTTCGCGGGCGTTGCGCAGTTCGGCGTCGATCGCGCCGGCCGCCTCCACCAGCAGCCGCCCGGCCTCGGTGAGCCGCACCCCGCGGGTCGAACGCTCCACCACCACGGTGCCCAGGCCCCGTTCGAGGGCGGCGATCTGCTGGGAGACGGCGGACGGGGTGAGCAGCAGCGCGGCTGCCGCCCGGTTGAAGCTGCCGTGCTCGGCTACCGCCTGGAGCATGCTCAGCCGTCGGACGTCGATCATCGTGCTCCCCAGTCAACAGTTCTGCTGATGACGCGTTCAGCAGGTCGGCAGTTCTGCTGGGGACGATACGGCAGCAGAGTGGGGGCCATGCAAAACATCACGCGAAACCGACTGCACAGCGTCTGCGTCATCGGCGGCAGCCGGTACTTCGGTCTCCACCTGGTCACCCTGCTGCGGGAAGCCGGCACCCGCGTCACCGTCGTCAACCGCGGTGCCACCCCGCCGCCGCCCGGCGTCGACCACGTGGTCGCCGACCGGTCCGACGAGGCCGCACTGTCCGCCGCGCTCGGCGACCGGACCTTCGACGCGGTGATCGACCAGGTGCTGTACACCCCGGCCCAGGCGGCGGTGGCCCGCCGGGTCTTCGCCGGCCGCACCGGCCGGTACGTGATGACCTCCACCATGGAGGTGTACGACCCGGCGACCTCGCCGCTGGTGCGCACCGTGCCGGGCGTACCGGTGCCCGAGGAGGCCGTCGACCCCGCGAACTGGCCGGTGGACCTCGCGCTGCCGTGGCACGATCCGGCGGCGCTCGCCCGGCACTTCGACGAGGCGACCGGCTACGCGGAGGGCAAGCGGCAGGCTGAGGCGGTGCTCGCCGGGGACCCTCCGTTCTCCTGGGCGAGCGTGCGCAGCGCACACGTCCTGGGCGGCGGCGCACGGGACTTCACCGGCCGGCTGGCCCACTACACCGAGCTGATCGCGGCCGGCCGGCCGGTCGCCGTGCACGCGCAGCCGCAGCCGACCTCCTTCGTCCACCACGAGGAGATCGCCGCCGCCCTGGTGCAGGTGGCCGCCGGGGCGGCGGTCGGCCCGGTCAACGCCGGTTCCGAGGGGGCGCTCGACGTGGTCGCCCTCAGCGAGCTGGTCGCCGAACGCCTGGGCACCACCGCCCGCTACCGGTTCACGGACGGCGCGGACGCCTCGCCGTTCTCCTTCGACCGCTGGTACCCGATGGCGGGCCGGCGGGCGGCCGAGCTCGGCCTGCGCTTCTCACCGACGGCCCGGTGGCTGCCCGGCGCCGTCGCCGAGGCTGCCGAGGCCTCCGAGGCCTCCGAGGCCTCCGACGCGGCTCTCCCCGGAAAGGCGGCCTGACATGCGACAGCGGACCATCGGCGGCGTCACCGTCGGCGCGATCGGCCTCGGCGCGATGCCGCTCTCGGTCGAGGGCCGCCCGGACGAGGACGCGGCCCTCGCAACCCTGCACGCCGCCCTCGACGCCGGCGTCACCCTGCTCGACTCCGCCGACTCCTACCACTGGCACGCCGGCGAACTCGGCCACAACGAGCGGCTGGTGGCACGTGCGCTGGCCGCCCGGCCGGCCGCCGAGCGGGCGGCCGTGCTGGTCGCCACCAAGGGCGGCCGCGGCCGGCCCGGTGACGGCTCCTGGACGGTCGACGGACGGCCTGAGCACCTCCGGCGGGCCTGCGAGGGCTCGCTGCGGCGGCTCGGGGTGGAGGCGATCGGCCTCTACCAACTGCACAAGCCCGACCCGCGGGTGCCGTGGGCCGAGTCGGTGGGCGCCCTGCGCGAGCTGCTGGACGCCGGGAAGATCCGCGCGGCCGGCCTCTCCAACGTCGACGAGCAGCAGATCCTGACGGCCCGGGAGATCCTCGGCCCGGGCCTGGTCGCGGTGCAGAACCGGTTCTCCCCGGCCGTCCGCGCCGCCGAGCGGGAGCTGCGGCTCAGCGAGCGCCTCGGCCTGGCCTTCCTGCCGTGGAGCCCGCTCGGGGGCCTGTCGCGCAGCGTGCTGGACGACCCCGACGACACCGCCGTCGAGCGC
The DNA here is from genome assembly GCF_055579305.1 of Kitasatospora sp. NPDC032757. Lineage (NCBI taxonomy): Bacteria > Bacillati > Actinomycetota > Actinomycetes > Kitasatosporales > Streptomycetaceae > Kitasatospora > Kitasatospora sp. NPDC032757. The sequence continues at coordinate 30,737 of NZ_JBVINN010000051.1, forward strand.
AGTGCCTTCCACCGGATCGCCGCCGTCCGCGGTGTCTCGCCCCAGCAGGTCGGCCTGGCCTGGCTGCTGGCCCGCTCCCCCGCCGTCGTCCCGATTCCGGGAGCCCGCCGGCCCGCCACCATCCGCGACTCCGCCGCGGCCGCCGATCTCGTCCTCGAACCGGCCGAACTCGCGGCCTTGGAGGAGCCGTTGAGCCCCGGCGGGGAGCCGGCGGCCGGGTGAGCCGCCCGCCCGGACCGTCCGGGGCGCGCGGCACCGCGAGGGTCAGTTGTTCTCCTCGGCCCGGACGATCTCGTCGATCCGGCGCTGGAGGGCGTCGGCCTCGGCGCGGGCCTTGCGGGCGGCCTCGTGCTCGCCGAGCCGGTCCAGGGCGGCGGCCTTGCTCCGCAGGTCGGCGACCTCCTGCCGCATCTTCGGAAGGTCGTAGGTGACGGCGCCGCGGGTGGACGGGCCGGAGGAGGCGGACTGGCCCGGCTCGTCGGCCGGCTGGACGGCGCAGACCGGGCTGACGCCCCCCGCGCCGGACAGCGAGCCGCCGAACGGCGTGTTCAGGACGCCCTGGCAGGCGGCGGACTCCTCGGGCGTCTTCGGCCCGTTGTTGGCCACGGCCGGCTGGGCGAGCAGGAGCGGGGCGGCGAGCAGCAGGACGGAACAGGCCGCGCGGGCGGCGGACTTCAGCGGCTTCGGGGTGTTCGGGGACATGACGGACCCTCCGGGCAGGCGATGGACGAGCCATCCCTACCGGAAGGGCGGTTCACGGCGGCGGACGCTGCGTCGTCCGTGGGCGTGTCAGCGGTCCGGCGGTGCCGTTCAGACCTCCTCGTCGGGGTAGCCCCAGGTCACGGTGGCCTTCGCGGCCGGAGCGGCCTCGCCGACGACGCGGGCCACGGCCTCCTCGAACATCGGCCGCCAACGGTAGAACCGGGTGATGATCAGTGGATAGCTGCTCTCGCCCGTCACGAAGAACTCACCCCTGTCCTCCACCCAGCCGATGGGCACCTCGTCCTCGATGCCCTCCTCCCGCAAAAGGCCGACCAGGGCGTGCAGAACCCGCTCGGCCTCCTCACGGCTGCCGAGGTTGCCGATGCTCAGGTGAAGATCGATGTTGACTGACATGGACCGCATCGTAGGCTCCCGGACCGACAGTCCGACGGACCGGGCGGCGGCACGGGCGGCAGGACGTCCCGCCGGGCCGGGCGGGCGGCAGGCCGACGGCAGGTCGGGCGAGCGGCAGGCCGGGCGAGCGGCGGGCCGGGCGAGCGGCAGGCCGACGGCGGGCCGGGCAGGAGCGGGCCGGCCGTCGCCCCGGCGCGGTCAGTAGCCGCCGAAACCGCCGTAACTGTGCCCGCCCGTGAAGCCGCCGGTGCCGCCCATGCCGGTGCCGCCGAAGCTGGGACGGGGGCCGGAGCCCGGCGGACTCGGCCGCACCGGCTGCGGGCCGTCCTCCCGCACCGACCAGCTGTGCAGGGCCATCTCGCGCCACCACTGGGCGAAGGCGACGGAGACGCCCCGCGCCAGGCACTCCTCCTCGACGGCGGCCCGGGCGGCCTCGTCCCACCGCAGGGCGATCCCGCCAGCCTCCTGGGCACGCGCCAGCGCGTACAGGTCCTTCTCCAACTCCCTCGCCGTCAGCGACTCCTGGGGCGGATCGGCCTGGTCCGCGGCGATCGGCGGGAGGTCGGTCCGGAAGACCCGGACCCGGACTGCGCCGTCGCCCTCGCCCGCCTCCTCCCCCGCCGCCTCGCCCACCTCGTACAGCCACACCCGCCGGGCGGCCACCTCCACCAGGACGGCGCGGCGCTGCTGCGCCTCCCGTGCCCGGGCCCGCTCGGCCTCCTCCCGGACCGCGCGCTGCTCCGCGAGGCGCCGGTCGATCTCCTCCCGGACCGGCCGGTAGGCCTCGGTCGCGCGCTGCACCTCCGTCAGGAACGCACGCTGGGCGGCCTCCGACCGTTCGACGGCCCGCTGCTTCCAGCCGGGCCAGTGACGCGGGGCGGGGATGATGCGCCAGGCCCCGGTGCCCTGCTCCAGGTCGAACGCCCCGCCACGGCCCCCGTGGGCGTGGTAGAGCTCCTCCAGCGCACGGGACACGGCGGCCAGGAAGGTGCTCGCCGCCTCGCTCCACCGCTCGCGCTCGGCCTCGGAACAGGCCACCGCCTCGCCCCAGTTGCCCTTGATCCGGTAGACCTCGACCTGCTCCGGCAGCTCCACCGAGGCGACCGGCTCGAACGCCCCTCCACAGCGCTTCGTCGCATGGAGCCGCACGTTGTCCTGGTGGACCTTGACCTCGGTGACCGCCACAGCTCCGACCTCCCGCCAGCCGATTCGACCGTCACTCACCATAACGGCGCGACCACCGTCCGCGTCAGCCCCTGTCACCGGGTTCGTCCCACCTCGGCGATAGGGTCGGCCCGCAAACCACGACACGAGCACCCCGGGGGCAGCCATGGGCACCGCGGCGGGAGCCGGCACCGCAGCAGGAGCCGAGGCCGGAGCCGGGGGCGGCATCGAGACCGGGCCGGACGGCGTCGCCACCCCCGCCGCCACCCGGGCCTTCGGCAACCGCCTCGCCGAGCACTGGCTGGCCCTGGACGACCGCCCCCCGACGGCGGGCACCGTCACCGTGCCCGAGGCCCGGGCCGCCGCCGACCCCGTCCTCCGGGAGGCCGCCGCCGACCCCGTCCTCCGGGAGGCCGCCGCCGACCTGCCCGGGGACGCCCTGCTCGCCGACCTGCGGGCGGTCACCGGCCCCGCCCGCGTCGACTTCGGCCTTCCCGTCACCTGCCGCTACGCCCGCCGGGCCGGCGGCGCCGTCCTGGCCGCCACCCCCTGGGACGGGGAGTAGGCCCCCGCCCCACCGGGGGCCGTGGGGTCACCCCTCGCCGCAGGTCGCCCCCGGCGAGGCCAGGACCTTCGCCGCGCACGCATGCCCGCGGGCGGCGGCCGCCCGCAGGTCGCCGTCGGCGAGGTAGCCGGCCAGGAAGCCGGCGGCGAACGCGTCGCCGGCGCCGGTGAGGTCGCGGACCTCGCCGACCGGCGGGACGGGCACGGTGAACGGCGCCTGCCCGGGGGCGTCCACCACGGTCGCCTCCGCACCGGACTTGGTGACGACGGTGGTGGCCGCCAGCCGCGCGCGCTCGGGGCCGGGGCGGCCGTCGGCCAGCAGGCCGAGGAAGGCGGACTCCTCCCGGTTGGCGAACAGCAGGGTGGGTGCCAGCTCGGTGGCGAGGGTGAGGAACCGCTCGCGGCCGAACTGGCCGAGCATCCCGGTCGAGGAGGCGTCGAGCGAGGTGGTGCAGCCCGCACGGCGGGCCCGCCGGAGGGCGTCGGCGGCGGCGGTGCCGACCGGTTCCCCGTCAAAGGAGTAGGCGGGCACGTGCAGGTGGGTCAGGCCGTCCAGCCAGGTGTCCGGGACGGTCTCGAGCAGCGTGGCCGCGCCCCGGTCGGGGAGCATGGTCCGCTCGCCGGCCTGGTCGATCAGGACGACGATGGAGCCGGTCTGGCCCTTCCGTGCGACCCTCACATCGACGCCGTGGCCGGTGAGTTCGGCGACGAGGCCGTCCCCCGCCGGGTCGTCGCCGACGCAGCCGAGGAAGCGCACGGGGCACTGGCCGGCGGCGAAGCTCGCGACGTTGGCCGCGCTGCCGCCGCGCCGCCGGAAGACCCTGGCGCTGGTGTCGGTACCGTGCCGGAGCGGGCCGTCGACCCAGACGACGATGTCTTCGACGAGGTCGCCGAGTACTCCGAGCATGCGCCTACGCCTCGTTCCGCAGGGCGGCGAGCGCGGTGGCGATCTGCCCGCCGAGCCGCACGTTGCCCCGGTAGACCTCGACGTTGACGTCCAGGCTGCGGCCCTGGGTGTCGCGCTGGATGAAGTCGAGCAGGAACGGCGTCGAGGCGTTGCCGGTGACGCCCTGGCGCTCGGCCTCCGCCCAGGCGCGGGCCAGCAGGGCGTCGAGCTCCTGCGGCGGCAGCTGCTTGGCGGGGTCGACCGGGTTGGCGATCAGTACGGCCTGGGTCAGTTCGAGGCCGTCCCGGGCGGCGATCACCCGGGCCGCCTCCTCGGGCGAGTCGACGCGGTAGTTGATCCGGTGGCCCGAGTCGGTGACGTAGAAGCCGGGGTACTGGCGGGTCCGGTAGCCGATGACGGGGATGTTGAGCGTCTCGAACCGCTCCAGGGTCGCCCGGATGTCGAGGATCGACTTCACGCCCGCGCTGATCACGGTGACGGGCGTGACGGCCAGCGTCGTCATGTCGGCCGACTCGTCGAAGCTCTCGGACGCCCCGAAGTGCACACCGCCGAGGCCGCCGGTGGAGAAGACCGGGATGCCCGCGCGGTGGGCGAGGAAGGCGGTGGCGGCGACGGTCGTCCCGCCGTGCCGGCCGAGCGCCGCGACCACCGGCAGGTCGCGCAGGCTCGCCTTGTCGAGGTCGTCCGCCTCGGACAGCTCCTTGATCTGGTCCACTCCGAGCCCGACCGTGGGCACCCCGGCGTAGACGCCGATCGTGGCCGGGACGACCCCGGCGGCCCGCAGCTGCTCCTCCGCCTCCAGCGCGACCTCCAGGTTGCGCGGCCGGGGCAGTCCGTGCGTGAAGATGGTCGATTCCAGCGCGACGACGGGGGCGCCGGCGGCAACGGCCCGGGCGACGTCGTCGGAGATACGGATGGGCAGTCCGGTCATGGCACGAGCTCTCTCTGCGATGCCACCACGGTGTGGCAACTCGGGCTCAGCCTAGAGAGGCTACGCATCGGCATCCAGAATGAGTCCTGGGCCTTCCCATAGGCTTCAGCCTATGGGTTTCACCTTGCGTCAGCTCGAAGTCTTCCTCGCGGTGGCCGGCACGCTGCACTTCGGCCGTGCCGCCGAGCGCCTGCACATCTCCCAGCCGACGGTCAGCCAGGAGGTGGCCCGGCTGGAGCGGACGGTGGGCGTGGAACTGTTCGACCGCAGCCGGCGGGCGGTGCGGCTGACCCCGGCCGGCGAGGTGATGGCCACGGAGTCGGCCCGGCTGCTCGAACAGGCCGGCTCGCTGCTCGCGCGGGTGCGGCTGCACGAGGAGTCACGGAGGGGGACGGCCCGGATCGTCGCCTCCCCCAGCGTCATGAACCGGCTGCTGCCCGCCGTGGTCAGCCGCGCCGAGCAGGAGCTGCCGGCGCTGGAGCCGGCGGAGCTGGCCGTGGACACCGGCCACGTCTCGGCGACGCTCGCCTCCGAGCTCGCCGACATCGGTCTCGGCCGCTTCCTGGAGGAGGTGCCCGGCTACCGGCGGGAGAAGCTCGCCGACGAGCCGGTGCAGGTGGCGCTCAGCCGCCGCCACCCGCTCGCCCGGCGGGACGCCGTCCACCTGCACGAGCTGCGCGACCTGCCGCTGCTGCTCTGGTCCCGGGAACAGCACCCGCGGTACTACGACCATGTGCTCGGCCTCTGCTCGGCCCGCGGCGTCGAGCCGCCGGTGCTGGTCAGCCCGCCGCGGATCGTCGGCTCGCGGCTCTACCTGCTCGCGCACAACCGCGCGTTCTCGCTCGTCCCCGCCTCGATGGCGGGCCATCTGACCGAGGACGTGGTCACCGTCCGGCTCGCCGACCGGGCCACCCTGCCGCTGGAGATGCAGTGGCGGCTGGACGACGAGCGGCCCCGGCTCGCCGCCCTGCGCGAGCTGATCCGGCAGGAGGCGGCCGTGCTCGGGACCGGCTGAGCGACCGGCCGGAGCGGCGTGGGGAAAGCCCGGCGGTGCCCTCGCCGCCGCCCAGGACCCCGACGGCGAAAGGGCGTTGCCGATCGGCCCACGACACCGGGGCGCCGTCCGGCTCCGGTCGGCGGCACGCGCCCGAGCGGCTCCTGCGGGGCTTGACGTGAAGTCCGCTTCACCTTCTACGGTCGTCCTCGTCCGGCTACCACCCGATGCCCGAACGGAGCGCAGCAGTCATGGTGTTCACCCCCGAGGAGCGCGCCTACCTCACCACCCAGCGGATCGGCCGGCTGGCCACCTCCGGCCCGCAGGGCGCGCCGCAGACCCGGCCGGTGGGCTTCCGGCTCAACGAGGACGGGACGATCGACATCGGCGGGCCGGGGATGACGGCCAGCCAGAAGTACCGCAACGCGGTGCGTGATCCACGGGTCTCCTTCCTCGTCGACGACCTCACACCGGCCGACGACCCCGACGCGCCGGCGCCGGGCTGGGGCCGCGGTGTGGAGATCCGTGGCCGGGCCGAGCCCCTGACCGTCGACGTCCCGCCGGTGGACCCGTCCTTCTTCGACCACGAGATCCTGCGGGTGCACCCCGAACGCGTCATCAGCTGGAACGTGGCCGTCAGGGGCAGCGCGGGCCGCGACGTGAAGGGCTGAGCCCGACGGCGCCGGGCCGCCGCACGCCGAGGCGTGCGGCGGCCCGGGACGGTTCGGGGCGGTCGGGCGTCAGGCCTTGCAGGTGCCGGTGCTCCAGTCGACGGTCGCGGTGGCCTGCGAGTACTTCCATTCCGGCGCCAGCAGGTCGCGGTCGAGCTGGGCGGCGGCCGTCCTGTCCTCGACCACGTAGCCGAAGTCCTGCAGCCAGGCCGGGTAGAGGTTCTTCGACCCGATGTAGAAGGCCGAGCCGTCGACCGCGACCAGCTTGTGGTGCAGCGCGTACGGGTGGCCGTCCGCCCAGGTGGCGGCGGGGGCCGCGCGGAACGTGGCGAGCTGGAGGTTGCTGCAGAGCGCGGCGCCGGCCTTGGCCTGGTCGCCGGTGAGGGCGGTCAGCCGGGCCTTGAGGACGTCGCTGATCTCGGCGAGGGACTTGATCTGCGAGTAGCCGCCGCTGCCGACGGTGCCGCGGTTGGCCGGGTCGCTGACGACGATCCGCACCTTGACGCCGGCGGCGAGCTTGGCGGCCAGCGCCTCGTACAGCCGGGAGTCGTACCGGGGCAGCGGCGGGCAGGTGCCGTTCATGTCCTGCTGGGAGATCTCGATGTGGCTGGTGGCGCTGGAGACGAGCGCGCGCAGCGCGTTCTCCTCGGGGTTGACCGTCTCGTAGTCCCGGTCGGCGTTGGTGTTGTCGTGCAGGGCGAGCGGGCCGCACTTGGTGTCGGAGACGGCGGGGACGGGGCCGGGCCGGTAGGCGGAGGCCGGGTCGTTGGCCTTGATGCCGACGCCGAGGCCGCCGACGGCGATCACCGGGACGGTACCGGTGGCGGCCGGGGCGGGGTTGAGGTCCCGCTCCATCGAGGGGCTGCAGGCGCCGCCGTTGGAGGAGGCGAACCAGGCGTTGTCGAACACGCCGGTCCGGCCGCAGGTCCACTCCCAGAGGGTGTCGAGGTAGCTCGCGGCGGAGCCGGCGGCGGGCCCGGTCAGCGCGAGGTCGACGTCGGAGACGGGGTGGGCGGTGTCGAGGTAGTCGTCCTTCCAGCCGTTGATGCCGCCGGCGACGACACTGCGGCCGTCGACCACCAGCAGCTTCGAGTGGTTCCAGGAGAACGCGGTGCGGGAGGTGGTCATCGACGCCACGTTGAGGGTGACCGAGCCGGCGGCGGGGCCGAGCTTGGCGATCAGCTCGTCCCGGTAGCGGGACGGCAGCACGTTGGCGTTGTAGACCGGCGCGGCGCCGACCATGATGCGCACCTGGAGGCGGTGGCCGGCCGCCACCGAGGCCTTGAGGCCCTCGACCAGGGCGTCCTGGAAACCGCCGTTGGGGAACGGCGCGAGGGTGGAGACGTCGACCGTCCGGGTGGCGGCCGCGACGTCCGCCTTCATCCGGGCGAGCAGCGCGCGGGTGCCCGGGCGGTCGGCGCAGGCGGCGTCGCCCCAGCAGCCCGGCGTCTGGAGCAGCCAGCCGGCCGGGTCGTCGGCGGAGGCGTTCAGGCTGTTGCCCTCGGTGCGCTGCCAGACGGTGCCCGCCAGGCCGGGCGCCACCTCGCGCAGGGCGCGCTCGACCGCGTCGAGGTGGGTCGTGCCGCCCTCGCCGGCGGTGGTGGTGCCGGCCGCGGACTCCGCGTGGGCGGGCAGGGGCGAGGCGACGGCGAGCACGGTGGTGGCTGCGGCGGCGGCCAGGGCCGACCGCACGAGGCGGCCGGACCGGCGGGACCAGGGGAGGTGCACGTGTGGTTCCTTCAGGAAGTGACGGGTGGTTCACCCGTGAGACGACCTGAGATTACCGAAAAGTAACTTGTTCTCTAAACTGCGCATGACAATCAGTCACCGGGCCGGAATCACACCCGTCGATCGGCCCCCGCCGATCGGCAGGACGACCCGGCAGGATGACCGCCCTGACGGCGCGCCAGACCACCCCGCACACCACGGCGCCGTACCGTCGGCCCATGCTCCTCGGCCTGCTCTCGGCCCTTCTGGCCGCGCTGCTCACCGGCACCGCCACCGTCCTCCAGGCCGTCGGCGCCCGCCGGGCCGCCACCGGCCACCGCCCGGGCGAGGCCGCCGCGCTGACCGACGCCCTCCGGCAGTGGCCCTTCCTGGTGGGCATCGGGATGGACATGCTCGGCTTCGCCGCCGAACTCGTCGCCCTGGAACGGCTGCCGCTCTACGAGGTGGAGGCAGCGCTGGCCTCGGCACTCGCCGTGACCGCCGTCGGGGCCTCCCGCGTCCTGCGGGTCCGGCTGCGGAGCAGCGAGTGGGCCGGGGTGGCCGCGGTCTGCGCCGGGCTCTGCGTGCTCGCCCTCACGGCGGGGCGGGACGGCAAGGGCACGGGTGACACCGCGCTGCGTCTGGGCGTACTGCTGGTCGCGGTGGTCCTGACGGGCGCGGGCTGGGTGGTCGTGCGGTTCACCGGGGCCCGCCGCGCCCCGCTGCTCGGGCTGGTGGCGGGCCTCCAGTTCGGGGTGGTGGGCGTCGCGGTGCGGGTCCTGCCAGAGTCGCGGCTCCCGGAGCTCCTCGTCGAGCCCTCGGCGTACGCGGTCGCCGTGGCCGGGCTGGGCGGGTTTGCCGCACTGACCTGGGCGATGCAGAGCGGCTCGGTGACAGCGGCCACGGCGGCGATGGTGCTCGGCGAGACGCTGGGCCCGGCCGTCGTCGGGGTGCTCGTGCTCGGGGACCACACGCGGCACGACGCGACGCCGCTCGCCGTCGCCGGCTTCGCGGCCGCGGTGATCGGCGCGCTGACCCTGGCGCGCTTCGGCGACGCCGAACAGCCGGCCCCGGCCCCGGCCCCGGCGGGCTGAGCCCCGACCGCCCCTGGGTCCGGGCGGGCGGACCGGCGGGGGCGAGCGGACCGGCCTGCGCCGGGGCGGGCGGACCGGCGGGGACGGGTGGACCGGCCCGCCGGACCGGGGATCGAATCTCCGTTCCCCCTCGATCTTTTGACTGATCGTCATATGCCCTCGGCCGTGGGCGAGATGACGAGTACGGGGTCGATCGGTCACAGCCGGGTCGCGGTGGGCCGGCTGCGGTTTTCCCGCTCGCCGGCCGGGTACCCCCGCAGCGGAGACCGCGGCCCCCGGGGACGGGCCGGCGCGAGGGCTTGTGTCAGACCAGCCGTGGGGGGACCATGAGGCTCTTCTGCCGCCTGTGCGGCACCCGGACCGACGGGGCCGAACGGCTCGGCGCCTACTGCCCGGGCGAGTACTGCGGCACCGACCTCCGCGCCGGTCCCGGCGCCGGCGTCCAGGCCTGGTGCGAACCGCCCCGCCGGTACGGGCAGGCGGGCGGCACGATCACGGTGGAGCTGGTCGTCCACAACGCCGGCCCCCGGGCCACCGGCTTCCACCTCGAACCGGTCGAACCCCTCGACGGGCGACTGGACTTCGACCGGCGGGAGGTCGAGGCGTCGCTGCCGCCCGGCCGCACCCGCCGGGTGGAGCTGCGGTACGCGCTCCCGGCAGACCACCTCGGCACCGGGCTGGACATCGCCTCGCGGTTCGGGGTCCCCGGGGCGGACCTGGCCGGCCAGGTGCACGGCGCCCGGTGGGAACGGTTCGGGGTCGCGCTCCGGGTGGTCGCGACCTCGGCCCACCAGGGGGCGGCCTGTGCCGCGTTCGCGGTGGACGTCCCGGGCGCGATCGACCTCGACCTCGGCAGGGACGACGACGGGCCTTCCCGGGGCCAGGACGACGGGCGCCCGGACCGGCCGTCGGGCCCCGGCCGGGACGGTCCCGGCCACCGAACGGCTCCCGGCCGGCCGGGGCGGCCCGGGCAGCAGCGCGTCCCCGAGCCCCGGCCGCCGTCGCGGAGCGCCGGCGGCTGCGGGCCCGCGGCCGTCGCCGTGCTCGTGCTGGTGGTGATCGTGGCTGCGGTGGCGGTCGTCCTCGGGCTCGGCCGCCAGGCCGACGGGGGCGGCGACCCGCCCGTCCCGCCCGCCACCTCGGCACGACCCGTCCCGCCGTCACCCACCACCCCGGGCAGCACCCGGACCGACGGCGGCGGCAAGGGCAAACCCTCGCCCTCGCCCACCCGTTCAGCCTCCCCCACGACTTCACCTTCACCCTCGGCGCGCGCGATCGTTCTGCCGGATCTGGCCGGTCTCGGCCAGGCGGCCGCCGAGGCGAAGCTCAAGGCGCTCGGGCTGGCCTCCCGCGCCACGGTCGTGGAGGGCGGTGGCACACCCGCGCAGCAGGTGGTCGGCACCGACCCGGCGGCGGGCGCCAAGGTCCTCCCGGGCAGCACCGTGGCCCTGCACGTCTCGGACGGCCGGGCGCGGATCCCCGACGTCGCCGGCCTGAGCCGGGCCGACGCCGAGCAGGCCCTCCGCGCGGCCCACTTCACCGCCGTGACCGTCTACAGCGAGGACACCACGACCGTCGCCGAGGGTCTGGCCATTCGTACCGACCCTCCGAAGGGCACCTCGGTGGCCCTCGACGCGCCGATCACCCTCTGGTACGCCCACCGGCCACGGCCGCGGTGACCAGGGCGAGCCCACCGACGGCCGGTGGTGGGCTCGTCCGGGCGTGATCGGCCCCGGCCCGGTCCACCCCGATCCGGGCCGGGCCGCAGGGACCGGGCCGGTCGGCCCCTGCGGCCCAGTCGGCTCAGCCGGCCAGGACCTCGCCGACCAGCTCGCGGGCCTCGGCCTGGACGCGGGCCAGGTGCTCGTCGCCCCGGAAGGACTCGGCGTAGATCTTGTAGACGTCCTCGGTGCCCGACGGCCGGGCGGCGAACCAGGCGTTCTCGGTGCAGACCTTGATGCCGCCGATGGCCGCACCGTTGCCGGGCGCCTCGGTGAGGACGGCCGTGATCGGCTCCCCGGCCAGCTCGCCGGCCTTGACCTGCTCCGGCGAGAGGCGGCCCAGCAGCGCCTTCTGTTCCCGGTCGGCCGGCGCGTCCACGCGGGCGTAGGAGGGAGCGCCGTGGCGGTCGGTGAGGTCGCGGTAGTACTCGCTGGGCGTGCGGCCGGTCACCGCGGTGATCTCGGAGGCCAGCAGGGCGAGCAGGATGCCGTCCTTGTCCGTCGTCCAGACCCCGCCGTCGCGGCGCAGGAAGGACGCCCCGGCCGACTCCTCGCCGCCGAACGCGATCGAGCCCTCCAACAGCCCGTCGACGAACCACTTGAAGCCGACCGGCACCTCGATCAGCTCGCGCTTGAGGTCGGCCGCGACCCGGTCCAGCATCGAGGAGGAGACCAGCGTCTTGCCCACCGCCGCGTCGGCCGGCCAGTCGGCGCGGTGCCGGTAGAGGTAGTCGACCGCCACCGCCAGGTAGTGGTTGGGGTTCATCAGGCCGTCCGGGGTGACGATGCCGTGCCGGTCGGCGTCGGCGTCGTTGCCGGTGGCGATCGCGTACTCGCCCCGGCGGCCGATCAGCGAGGCCATGGCGGCGGGCGAGGAGCAGTCCATCCGGATCTTGCCGTCCCAGTCCAGCGTCATGAAGCGCCAGGTCGGGTCGGTGACCGGGTTGACGACGGTCAGGTCGAGACGGTGCACCTCGGCGATCCGCCCCCAGTAGGCGACGGACGCCCCGCCCAGCGGGTCCGCGCCGATCCGCAGGCCGGACGCCCGGATCGCGTCCAGGTCCAGGACGCAGACCAGGTCCTCGGTGTAGGCGGTGAGGAAGTCGTGCCGGCCGGTGGTCGCGGCGGTCAGCGCGCGGGCGTACGGGACCCGCTTGACGCCGCGCAGGCCGTCCCGGATCAGCGCGTTGGCCCGGTCCTGGATCCAGCCGGTGGCATCGGAACCGGCCGGGCCGCCGCTCGGCGGGTTGTACTTGAAGCCGCCGTCGCGCGGCGGGTTGTGCGAGGGCGTGACCACGATGCCGTCGGCGAGCGCCTGCGGGTGGCGGCGGTTGTGCGCCAGGATCGCGTGCGAGACGGCCGGGGTGGGCGTGTAGCCGTCGGCGCTGTCCAGCAGGACGGTGACGCCGTTGGCCGCCAGCACCTCGACGGCGGTGACCTTGGCCGGCTCGGAGAGCGCATGGGTGTCCGCGCCCAGGAACAGCGGGCCGGTGATGCCCTGACCGGTTCGGTACTCGCAGATCGCCTGGGTGGTGGCGGCGATGTGGTCGTCGTTGAAGGCCGCGTCGAGCGAGGAGCCGCGGTGGCCCGAGGTCCCGAAGGCCACGCGCTGGCCCGGTTCCTCCGGGTCCGGGTGCAGCGCGTAGTACGCCGTCACCAGCCGCGCCACGTCCACCAGGTCGTCCGGCTGCGCAAGCTGACCGGCCCGTGCGTGTGCCATACGTGTCTCCCACCAGTCCCTGTCCGTACGCCGGCCCCGCCGGCCCGGCGCTTCCATGCCCTGTGCTCACCGATCGTAACCAGAACACGACCGGTGGCCGTACCCGGGCGGGCGCCGGGTACGGCTCACAGGGGCGGCCAGGGGGCCGGCGATCGAAACTCAGGGCTCGGAGCTCAGGGCTCTGAGCTCAGGCTCCGGGCTCACGGCGGGCAGGCTCAGGCGGGCAGGCTCGGGGCTCGAACGGGCAGGGCTCGAACGGCAGGGCTCAGGCGGGCAGGGTTTCGCGGAAGGAGTCCAGGGCCGGAGCGGTGTTGGTGGCCACGAACTCCGTGACCGTGTACGCGGCCAGGCCCGCCAGGACGAAGGGGTCGCTGCCGGTGATCTCCTCGATCGCCGCCCGGTCGGCGCCCGCGGCGAGGATGACACCCCCCTCGCGGGGCACCTTGCGGCCGGAGGCGAGGAAGGCCCCGGCCGCGTAGTGCGCCTTCAGCCACTCCAGGTGCTCGGAGAGCACGGCGTCGATACGGTCCAGGGGCGCGGTGTAGGTCAGATCCAGAACGAACATGTGCCCCAGGCTAACCGCCCGTTCCGAGGCACCGTCAGCCACCCTGGCACTGCGGGATTTTACCGAACGGTCGACCAACCGGGCCCGCCGCGCGGCTAGCGTTCACGGCATCCCCGACAACCACCGGGCGCGGGCAGACCGCGCAGGAAGAGGTGTGCCATGAGCAGGATCGACGTCCCCGGAGCCGCGGCGGCGCTGCCGCGGGCATGGAGCTCCCGCGTCCTGGGCCGGGTGGGCCCGACGGCGGTCAAGGTGCTGCGGATGGACGAGCTGCCGGTCGCGGAGGAGCGGCACGACGTGACCGAGGTGCTGCTCGTCCTCGACGGCCGGATGGAGCTGCTCGTGGACGGCGCCTCCGTGCCGGTGGGGACCGGCGAGATGTACGTCGTCCCGGCGGGTGTCCCGCACGCGGTCGCAGCGGGGAGCCGGGGCACTCTGGTGATCGTGGAGACCGAGGGCTGAACCGCCCGGACCGCGTGCCCGGGTGGCGGACACCCGGGCACGCGCGAGGTGGGCGAGGAACGGATTCGAACCGTCACAGCCGAAGCGGGGGCTTTACGGACCCTTGGGCTCACCGGTGCCCAGCTCGCCCTCGACGTCTTCACCCTGTCCCCGGCCGCCCACCCGCCACAACAGGGTTTCCGGCCACCGCCGTCAGGTCCGCAGCAGCGTGTCAGGCTCAATCATGCCCGGTCAGCGGCCGTTTCGGTAGGACTCGGGACACGTCCGATTCTCCTTGCCCCGGGTACGGCGCCGGCCGCAGACTCGTCCGCATCCACTCCCCCGGCCCCCGTGCCGGCACCCGTCCGCGGGCGCCGTCGCGCGCGGCGTGCTGCCCAGCCGCCGGGAGGAGACGGCGAATCGAGGGGGAAACAGGGCATGAACGGTGTGAACCAGGACGCGGTGCTGCGGGCGCGGATGATGCTGCTCACCACCAACCGGCGGGTGCTGCGCGGGCCGAACGCGCTGTCGGTGTACCGGCTGCTGACGACGGTCGCGCCCGAGGTGTACGGGTCCAAGCTGGCCTACGTGCTGGTCGAGGCGGCCGGCTCGCCCGCGGTGCGCGAACTGCCGCAGGCCCGGCGGGCATTGCTGGACGAGGCGGTCGCGGTGGCGCAGGCGCTGGAGCCGCGGAACCCGTTCCGGGCCAAGGTGCTCGCCCGGGCCCTGACGGCCCGCCGGGCCGTGTAGCCCCGCCCGGCCCCGACCGGCCCAGGTCGGCCCAGGTCGGCCTGGGCCGGTCGGCCGTCCGTCACCTGCGTCTCCGGCCGCGCCCTCCCCGGCCGGCGTCGCGTCAGGTGATGTTCAGCGTGAGCTCCGCGGTGTGCAGCTGTCCGGCGGTCTGGAACTGCAGGAATACCCGCCAGCTCCCGGCCTCGTCGAACATGGCCTGGAAGGTCAGCGTCGGACCGCCGTGGTCGCCGTCGACCTCGTTCGCCGGGTGGAGATGGGCCAGCGCCTGGTCGCCCTCGTGGAAGGCGGTGAGGTGGGCGTAGCTGTCCAGGTACGGCTGGAGGTCGGTGACGGGCTCGCCGTCCTTTCCGACGGTGGCGGTGAGCTGGTGGGCACCGGCCTTCGGCTCGCTCCGGAGGGTGACGGTGTAGCCGTCGACCGTGGTGCTGCCGACCGGGGCGGGGAGCGGCACCGCGGCGGCCGCGCCGGGCACGGTCACGGTGCGGCTGAGGACGAGCTCGCTGCCCTTGCGGGGGCCGCTGTCCGGGATGAACGACGTGTACAGCCGCCAGTCTCCCGGGGCGAGGGCCGCGAGGTCCGCGGTCCACGTGCCGTCGGCAGCCATCACCGGGTGCAGATGCTGGAATCCGGTGAGATCGGAGCGGATCGCGTAGAAGTGCAGCTTCTTCGTCTGGTGCACGGCGAAGTCGGTGACCGGCCGACCGTCCGGGCCCGTGATGGTGAACCGGTAGCCCACGGTCCGGTCTGCGGGCAGGGCGGCGGCCTCGGGGTCCAGGCGGTAGCCGTCCCGTTCGGCGGCGAGGCCCCGGGCGGTCGCGGGCATGTCCGGCATCCCCTGCATCCCCTGCATCCCCTGCATGGCCGGCATGGCCGGGGCCGCCGCGCCGGGCGTCATGGCCATCGCACCGTGGCCCGTGGCCGGCATGCCCTCATGCCCGGAGTGCGACGACGAACCGCATGCGACGAGCCCGACGAACAGCAGAACCGGCACACAGGACGCCAGCGCCCAGCCGCGGGAGAACGAACGATGAGGAGCGGGCATCAGCAGGTCTTTCCCGTGACAGCGCGCCGCGAGGAGCGCATGGATGAGCGGTGACAGACAGGAGATCCGTGAGGGCCGCCGGGATAACCAAAAGTTCGGGGACGGCGCACGGGCGCCCGCGCCCACTTTCTGGCGCGGGCGAAGATCTGCCGGCAGTTCGCCTCGGACTTGCCGACGATCCTCGCCACGTCCGGGTAGCCGTGCCCGAAGGCCTCACGCAGCATGAACACGGCCCGTTCCACCGGCGAGAGGGCCTCCATGAGCACGAGGAACGCCATCGACAGCGAGTCGGCCAGCTCGGCGTGCTCGGCCCGCCCCGGGCGGTCGGCGGACACGACGACCGGCTCGGGCAGCCAGTCGCCCACGTAGATCTCCCGCCGCACCCGCGCCGAACCCAGGTGGTTGATTCCCAGTCTGGTCACCGACGTGGCCAGGTACGCCTTCGGGTCGGCGATCGCCGTCCCCGCCTGCTGCGCCCGGGTCAGGCCGCGTCGACGTCGGGCACCCCGGGGCGCATTCCGTAAGAGCCACTACTATCATTCATGCCTTACCTCATGGGGCGCTCGGCTCCGGATGCCCCGAAGGGAGTACCCCATGCACCAGCCCCGGGTCCTGCTGCTCGACGCGGCCCCCGGCGACCTGCTCGACCGGGAGCTGGCGCGGTTGGTCGGCCACGGGCTGGCCGTCACCCTCAACCTCCGCCGGGTGGCCGACCACACGGCGGTGCGCGCCGCGTGGGCGGGCCGGGTCGGGTTCACCGACTTCGACGCCTTCGACGAGTCCGCCCTGATCGCCGAGACCGTCCGGGGAGGCCTCGGCCACGACGCCGTCAAGTCCCGGGGCGGGGTGCCGCTGCGTGCCGCCTTCCTGGACGCGGCGACCGGCCCCGCGCTCGCCCACCGGCTCCGGGCGGTCGGCCGGGCCGGGGCCGGCACCGACCACGTCGACCTGGCCGCCGCCGCCCGCCACGGCGTCACCGTCACCCACACCCCGGGCTCCAACGCGAACGCGGTCGCCGAGTTCGCCCTGGCCCAGCTCCTCACCCTGACCCGCGACCTGTCCGCCCACAACGAGGCCGCACACCGGGGCAGTTGGCGCACCCCGGCCGGACCGGCGGTGGAGCTGTCGGAGCTGACCCTCGGCATCCTCGGCCTGGGCCGGATCGGCCGGGCCCTGGCCGCACGGGCGACCGCCCTCGGCATGGACGTCCAGGCCCTCTCACGCGGCCCGGCCGAGGCCCCGGTGCGCAGCGCCCCCACCCTCGCCGCACTCCTGGCCGGCAGCGACGTCGTCTCCCTGCACCTGCCGCTCACCCCGCAGACCCGCGGGCTGATCGGCCGGGCGGAGCTGGCACTCATGCGGCCGGGGTCGGTCCTGCTGAACACCGCCCGCGGCGGCATCGTCGACGAACAGGCCCTGGCGGATGCGCTCCGCGACCCCGCGCACCCGCTCGCGGCGGCCGCCGTCGACACCTTCGCCCATGAGCACGCCGCCTTCGCCTCGCCGCTCTTCGGCCTGCCGAACGCCCTGCTCACCCCGCACGTCGCCGGGATGACGCGGGGCGCGATGGCCACCGCCGCCCTGCGGTGCGCGAACCACCTCGCCGCCCTGCTCGCCGGCCGTCCGGACGGCGTCCCGGTGGTGGGCGTCGGCCGGTAGCCGGCGGCCCGTGCCCCCAGCGCCGTTCGGTTCCGGGGGGTCGGCCGCGCGGCGGTGTCACCAGGTGGTGCCGACGGGCTGGCGGGTGGTGGCGTTGAGGCGGTTGAAGAAGTTGCTCAGGCTGATCCAGAGGAGCAGCGAGGCCAGCTGCCGCTCGTCGAAGTGGGCGGCCGCCGCGCCCCAGACGTCGTCCGGTACGAGGGCCCGGTCGGCGAGGCGGGTGACGTGCTCGGCCAGCTCCAGGGCCGCGCGCTCGGCGTCGGTGAAGTAGGGCGCCTCCCGCCACGCGGCGACGGCGTGCAGGCGCTCGTCGGTCTCGCCGTTCCTCTTCGCGCTCGCCACGCCGCTGACGACGCAGTAGCTGCAGCCGTTGATCTGGCTGGCGCGCAGGTGGACGAGTTCGAGGGTCGACTCGGGTACGCCGCCCTTCTTCGCGGCCTTCATCACGCCCAGGATCGCGGGCAGCGCCTCGGGGATGACAACGGCGGGGTTGGCCATGCGGGCGTCGTTCACAGCGGTGTCCTTCTCTCTCTGTTCCGTGGTGCTGTCATCTCTTTCGACGGGGCCGATCCCGCAGATGTGACAACCGGCGCGGAGAAATCCGAACACCTTGCGTGCCGGCCTCAGCCCGCCCGGCGGGCGGCGGCGAGCAGGTGGGCCAGGGCCAGTACGGCGAGCCCGGCGACCGGCACGAGGTAGCCGGCCGTCAGCACCCGTACCGGGCCGAAGCGGTCGGTGGCGTACCCCGAGGCGAGGTTGCCGCCGGCTCGCCGGGGCCGCCCCGCCCTTCGGCGCCCCGTGCTGAGCCGGGGCCGGGGGCGGGGCGCTCCTCACTCGGCGGTGACGCGCAGGTTGGCGAGGAGCGTGGCGCCGTCGGCGGAGGTGGCGAGGACGCGGCCGGAGCGGTGCCAGTGGGTGACCGCGCCGGCATGGCCGCGCAGGCCGACGTACGGCGGGTCGGCGTGCGGGAAGACGGCCGTGGCGGTGGGCTCGGCCGCCGGGGCGGCGCCCAGATGGACGAGGGCGCCGGTGCCGTCGGCCAGGGGGACGGTGAGCGCCCAGTGGTCACCGTCGGCGGTGGGGCCGTACGGAGCGAGACCGGCGACGGTCATCTCGGTGGCGGGGCCGGCGGACTCGTCCGTCCGGACGAGGGTGGTCCGGTCCGGGTGCTCCTGCACGTGTGCGGTGAGCAGGCCCTCGGCGGCGAGCGCCACCGAGACGCCGAGGTCGGTGGTGGCCTCGTCCAGGCGGAGCCGGGAGCGCAACTCCCAGCCGGGCAGGTCCCAGCGCCACAGTTCGGTGAGCGGCGAACCGTCGGGCAGGGCGGAGACCACGACGGCCGCGCAGCTGCCGGCCGTACGGGCGATCCGGCCCACCAGCCGCTGCCCGTCACCGAGTTCGCGCCAGACCACGGTGGGTCGTGGCGCCAGGGTGTCCAGGACGGCGATGCCGTCCTCGTCCTCCGTGATCAGGTGGCGGCCGTCGAAGGACGGGGCGATCTGCCGGACCCGCAGGGTGGCCCAGGGCCGGACGGCCCGGGTGGCGAGGTCGAGGCGGGCGATCTCGCGCACCCGTCCGTAGCCGGCCACCAGGAGCGCGCTGCCGCCGTGGTCGGCGAGGACCAGTTGGTCGGCGGGCACGTCCCAGCGGGCCTTGGTGCGGCCGTCGGCGGTCAGCAGCCGCACGCCCGCCTGGCCGCAGGCGACCAGCAGGGCGCCGGAGCCGAGCAGTGCCGCGTCCAGCACCGGCAGCGTGCCGGGCCGCTCGGCGGCGGTGTACGCGGGCGCGGCGCCGGCGGGACGGACGCTCTGCCGGGGCCGGGCCAGGTCGGCGGCGGCCAGCGGGTCGGCCCGCTTCAACAGCCGCTCGGCGAGGGCGCTTTCGGCCTTCCTGGCATGGACGCCGCCGAAGCCGCCGTCCCGTACGACGGCCCGGATGGCGGCGGTGGCGAGTTCACGGTCGGCGGCCGGGTCGGCGGCGGGCAGGTCCGCCAGGGCCGCTGCCAGCGCCGAGCGGCCGGTGGCGCGCGGGTCGCCGTCGCCGTCGAGGACGGCCAGGGCCAGCGCCCGGGTGGCCTCCCCCGCGCCGAGTGCCAGCAGGTACGGCAGCGCCCGGCCGCGGGCCGGGCCGCCGAGGGCGACCGCGTCACGCAGGTCGGCCGCGATCGTGGGCCGCAGCGCCTCGTCCGGCCAGGCGGCCTCGACGGCGCCGAGGCGGTCGCCGGCCTCCCGGCAGTGCGCGGCCCAGGCGGCACGCAGTTCGCGGGCGGCCTGCGGGTAGGTGGCGGTGAGGCGTTCGACGGCGGTGGCGAAGGCAGCCCGGCGGTGTGCGATCCGGACGGCGTGCTCGCGCTCGCCGGCCCGCCACCAGAGCCGGACCACCAGGTCGGCGGCCAGGTCCCGGCCCTCGGCGAGTTCGGCGGCCTGTGCGGTGCGGCCGTTGCGGATCAGCACGGCGACCGCCTCGGCCGGCGCGTTCAGCAGGTCGGCGAGGACGAACGCCGCCTCGTCGACCCGGCCTTCGCGCTCCAGCGCCTCCGCGGCGTGGCGGTAGAGGCCGGCGAGGTGCTCGTGGACGGTGGGGCCGGAGAGCGGGGACGCACCGCCCGCGCCGGCGGCCTTCGGAGTCGCCCGCAGCTCGCCCGTGTAGCGGCGGGGCAGGCCGAGGGAGAGCCAGGACTTCCCGCCGGCCGGCTTGGCCCGGGCGACCGGGACGGCGTCGCGCAGGGCGTCCTCCCAGCGGCGCTGTTCGAAGGCGCGGGTGAGTTCGTGCAGGTAGCGGGCGTGGCGGCCGCGCACCAGTCGGGCCGCCGGGGTGCGCATGGCCAGGCGTGCCAGCAGGCCGCCCAGCCGCGGGCGGCGGGCGCTCCGGGGCCGGCCGGGGGCCGGTGCGGCGGGGCTTGCGGCGCCGGCCGCCGGAGTGGTCTCGGTGGCTCCCACGCGGCCGCGGGCAGCAGCCAGCCCGACGGCGACCACGATGAGGAACCCGCCGGGGCGGAAGCTTCGGTCGGCCACGATCCCCACGAAGCTGGCCGCGGCCATGAGCATGGCGCCCAGCGTCAGGACCAGGGCGAGCCAGTACGCGGCCGGTCCGACCTTGGCCGCGAGGGTGCCCGGCCCGGACCGGACGGAGGACCGTCGGCGGGCTCCGGCCGGGGCATCCCCGGTGAGCCGGCGGGCCCGGGCGGCCAACCCCGGCCGGACGAAGGACCGTCGGCGGGCTCCGGCCGGGGCCTCCCCGGTGAGCCGGCGGGCCCGGGCGCTCGACGGACGAATGCCGGCGGCGGTCCGCAGGTCGGGCTGCGGTCGCTGCGGCACGGCCTCCTCGACCGGTTCGGCCACCGGCTCGGCGGCGGCACCGACCGGTCGCGGGCGGTGCAGGGCGACGCCGGTCGGGTCGAGCCAGTCCGACGGGTCCAACTCCGGCAGTTCGGAGATGCGGTGGGTGATCGTCAGACCGGCCGCGGTGAAGGCGAGCCGCCCGGCCCGAATCTCCTGCCGATCCGTGCCGACGGCGACCAGCGCACCACTCTCCGCACGCTCGACCGGAAGTCCCGGGGCCCGGTCGGCCCGGCTCTCCACGGCTGCGGCCAGCTTGAACAGCCAGCGTCCGTCCGGTAGTTCACGCAGCTCGGCGCCGTCCTGCCAGCGCGCCAGGACGCGGGCGGCTGCCTCGGCCGCGCCGATCACCGGCACGTCGAGGAGGTATCCGGAGGCGGTGACGGTGGCGCGGAAGGCCGCGGCGGGGGTGGCGGTCACTCGTCGCTCCCGATCAGGTGGTGGATCCGGCCGGTGTGTGCGTGGCCGACCACGATCCGACCCGGCCGGGTCTCGGCGGCGATCAGCGGCAGCGTCGGGTGGACGGCGGGCGGTGCGGTGCCGCCGGAGAAGCGGCTCAGGGTACGGACCCCGTCCGCGCGGACGGTGCGCACCAGACGTCCGCTGTGGGTACAGGTGACCAGCGCGGGCACCGCCTCGTGGTGGACCAGGCCGATCACCTCGGCGGGCTCGCGGAAGGAGATCCGGTGCTCCTCCCCCTGCCACGTCCCCACCTGCCGGTTCCGGCCCTGCCACGTCCGCACGTACCAGTTCCTGCCGTCCTCCGACCAGCCGACGGTGGCGCCGCTGTGCACGAGGTGACGGGCCCGGGCGGCCTCGCGCGGCAGGCTCCGGTCGTACAGCCGCGGCTCGCGGAAGCGGTTGAAATACTGCCGCCCCTCCACGCCCTGGCCGACCTCGCCGTCGTCGGCCACGGCACCGTCGGGCGCGATCCGCCACCAGCGGCCGGCCAACGGCAGCACCAGATCGTCCCCGTTGCGCAGCAGCGGCAGGACGGGGCGGGTGAGCTGCTCGGCCAGCCGGGCCCGGTCGAGCCCGAACGCGGCCGCCTCGGCGGTGAACCCGCCGGGCTCGCCGCCGCGACCGGAGAGCGGCCGGCCGCTGACGTAGGGGATCAGCCGGTCGCCGCGCACGTACAGGGCGATCAGCCGCCGGCCGATGCGCCCGGCGGCGACCACCGGGCCGTGCAGTTCGTGGCGCCGCGGCCGGACCGCGGTGACGGGACCGTCCTCACCGCTCGGCAGGTTGACGGCGAGCAGGGTGGAGGCGCGCTTTCCCCGGGCGATCAGGGTGCGGGCGTCGGTGGTGAAGGCGGGCAGCGCTGACCCGGTGCCCCCGGCCGGCCCGGTCGCCCCGTCCGGCAACGCGACGGCGGCCGGCGCTACGGCGCGTCGGAACTCGCTGCCGCGCAGCGCCCGGACGGCGATCTCCGCTGCGGGCAGCGGGAGTTCGGTGGCGGCGCCGTCGAGGCGGACGGTGACGTGGGTGGCTCCGTCGGCGGACCAGCGGGCCGGTTCGCTCGCCAGCACCCGGGCCCGGGCCGGGAGTTGCCCGGCGAGCCGGGGCGAGGTGAGCAGCCAGGCGTTGTCCTCGGCATCGAGGCCGGCCTGGGCCCGCCGGACGTCCTCGGTGGTGGGGTCGGCCGGCCGGCGGGCGGCCAGCCAGGCCGGCAGCAGCTCGGCGAGGTCGCCGGTGAGCAGGCGGCCGAACGGGTCGCCGAGCACGCCGACCGCCAGTTCGGTGCCGCGCGCGGCCGCCCGGCGGTGCAGGACGAGCAGCGCGGCGAGCTGGACCAGCCGGCCGGCCCCGGCCTGGGTGGGGCCGGTGTCGACGAGCGCGACGATCCGGCCGCGGGCGGCCGGAGTGCGGAATTCCGTCGCGTGGTGGAGGAGTTCGCCGTCCGCCAGGCGGCGCAGGAACTCGTCCGGGTAGGCGTCGGCGAGCAGCCACTCGGAGGGCAGCAGCCGGTCCGGCCGGCCCGCGCGGGTGAGGCCGCCGAGGCCGTCCGGGTCGCCGAGCACGTCGGCGACGGGCTCGCGCGCCCCGACCAGGGTGTCCAGGCGGCGCAGCAACGGGCCGAGGGCGACGGCGAGTTCGGGGCTGAGAGCGGAGAGGGTGGCGGCCCAGGGGGCGAGGGCGGCGGGCAGCCGGGTGGTCGTCATCGGTGCGCACTCCGGGTGTACGGCTCCAGCGCGTCCGGGGAGGCCACGGACGGGGGCGGGTCGGCGACCAGGGCATGGCCCGGGACGAGGACGCAGAGTCGGCCGTCCTCGGCGCCGAGCGCGCGGCGCCAGAGTGCGGCGGCCGGCCCGGGGCGGGCGGTGGTGGGGACCAGCAGGCCGGCGTCACGGCCGAGGTAGCGGGCGCCGTCGGCCCACGGCAGGTCGGCCTCGGAGCCCAGCACGAGCAGCGCGACCGCACCGAGCTCGGACAGCACACCAGCTGCGGCCACTGGGCCACCCGCGGTCGGCACGGCGTCCGCAGGCGGCGGGCCGTCGGCAAGAACGCCGAGGCGGGCGCCGTCGCGGAGCCGGTCCCGGGTGGCGGCGGCCAGTGCGGGCACCGCGTCGCCCAGGGCGAGCACGGCGGCGGCGGGCAGCGGGGGCTCACGGCGCTCCCACCGCAGCGGGAAGGCGGGCGGGGCCTGGGTCACGAGGGCGCGACCGCCGCAACCAGCTCGGCGCGTATGCCGGCCAGCGCGGCCGGCAGGTCGGCCGGGTCGAAGCCGGCGTCGATCTCCCGCAGCGCCGCCTCCAGCCGCAGCCGCGAGTCGCGACCGCCGGGCAGGCCACGGTGCTCGGCGAGCAGCGCGGTGCCGGTGCGGGCGAGCCGCTCCGCCCGGGCCGCCGTGCTGCGGGACAGCTCCTCGGCGGCGTGCACCAGGCTGCGGTTGGCGGCCTTCTCGATCAGGTCGGCGAGGGTGTCCCGGGCCAGCGCCTGGGCGTCGGCGGTCGGGGCGATCAGCGGCAGTACCCAGAGGTCGCGTACGGAGGCGGAGCTCCGGCCGTCGAGCACGGCGGCCGCGGCGACCAGCTTCTGCGAGCGCACCGCCCGCCGGTCGCTGACCGGCACCCCGGCCCCGCGCAGCCGGCGCAGCGCGGCGGCGAGCAGTGGGGTCACCTCGTCGAGGTCGCACGTGCGGGCGGCGGCGGCGAGCCGGTCCACGGCGCCGAGCAGGTCGCCGGGGTGAGCCGGGTCGGCGGCCGGGCGACGGCCGGCCTCCAGCAGCTCCTCCAGCCGGGCGTCGGCGACCGGCTCGACGAAGACCCGGGCCAGGAAGCGGTCGGCGAAGGCGGCGAGCGCGGGATCGTCCGGCAGGTGGTTGGCGGCGCCGACGCAGACCCGCAGCGGGCTGGCGAGGACGGTGCCGCCACGGCGGAATACCCGCTCGTTCAGCAGGCCGAGCAGCGTGTTGAGGACGGCGGTGGAGCCGAGGAACACCTCGTCCAGGAAGGCGATGTCGGCCTCGGGCAGCATCCCCGCGGTCTCGAACTCCACCCGCCCCTCGCGGAGTCGGCGCAGGTCGACCGGCCCGAACAGCTCGTTGGGCTCGGTGAACCGGCCGAGCAGGTACTCGAAGTAACGGCCGCCCAGCTGCCCGGCGACCCGCCGCACCGCCTCGGACTTGGCGGTGCCAGGCGCGCCGACGACCAGCAGGTGTTCACCGGCGACCGCACAGAGCGTCACGACCTCGGCCACCGTCTCACGGTCGATCATGCCCCGGCCTGCGGCGGCCACGGCGGCACCGACCAGTTCGGCGTCCCCCGCGGGGGCCGAAGGGCGGGTGGTGGCGGCCGGGTGGACGCCGGCGGTCGGGTGGACGCCGGCGGTCGGATGGACGCCGGCGGTCGGGTGGGTGCTGGTCTCGGTCACGAGCACCGGAGTCTACGGGGCCGCACCCGCGCCGACGAGCGGGTTTCCGGGTGGCCGGCCGCGCAGGGGCCGGACCGCTCAGTCGCCCCGCCCCGGCCAGCCGTCGCGGTTGGAGCAGGACTCGTAGTCGTAGCGCGTGAGCCGGTCCCACTCCTCCCCCGTCGCCCGCTCGTACGCCTCCTCGTGCACGTAGAGCAGCTCCTCGCACTGCCGCCCGGTGAACGGTGCGAACCGCTCCGGCTCGCCGAAGACGCTCTCGTACGTACGGCGGCCGGCGGCGACCACGGCGGCGCGCGCGTACAGGAAGCCGTCGTCCGACTGCGGGAAGGGCTCGCCGCCGGGCAGCTCCAGCCCGGCGACCGGCAGGGTGCCGAAACTCTCCTGGTCGATCCGGTACAGCGCCTCCGCGAGGCGCTCGCCGAAGCCGATGATCTGACCCACCGTTCCGGCGGCCAGCGCCTCGGTCAGCCGCTCGCAGCCGGCCTCGATGCCTGCACAGGTCGCGGTGCCGGCCTCACCGCCGAGCAGCTCGACCAGCTCCCAGAACCGCGCCCAGGTCATCGACGGCAGGTCGGTGGTGGTCGCTTCCGCAGTCGTGCCCATGCGTCCAGCCCTTCGTGGTGTGCGAATCGGCGGTCGTCCCGCCGGAGCAGACCCTGTCAGACGGTACCGACAACGCCGCAGGCCACAGGGCCCGCGGCCACGCCGGCCCCCGCTCTCGGGCACCGGGGCCGCCGTCCGGGGCGAGCGGGAAGACCCGTAGCCCGACGGCGCCGCCACCGGAGAGGATGCGTCCTTGACTTCCTCCCCCTCGTGAACGAGGGGGATTCCCCTCAGCCTCGCGGCTGAGCCGCTGCGCGTGTGCGCTGCGGTGGGGATGTTTCCTGCTTC
>NZ_JBVINN010000052.1:0-53683 GCF_055579305.1 Kitasatospora sp. NPDC032757
GTCTTCAGGCTGTGCTCCGCTCATGTCGACGGCTGCCACGTCTGCCGCAGATGGTGGGCGAAGGAGGAGGGAAACAGCATCGAAGACGGCACGCAGCATGGCGATGGCCCTGGCCGGGCCGAGGGCGGCACTTGTCACGGTGCCCTGCGTGAGTTCGTCGCGCAGCAGTCGGCTGCGGTCGAGTTCGGCGGCGAGTTCGGCCGTGATGAGCCCTGCGTCGGTGGCCCGCTCGATGAGGTCCTGGAGTGGTTCGTTGATCGCCAGACGCTCGGCAAGGACGTGCTCCAGGGCGGACAGGGAATGCGTGACGGCGACGGTGGCGAACTCGTACCGGTAGTAGGAGTGCCGGATGAGCTCGCGGGACGTTTCCATCGCGCTCATGACGTACATCGACGCGTCGCCGGGCAGAACGAGGTCGGCCACCGCCAGGTGCGCGGCACCTGACTTGATGGCCTGCTTCCCCGCCCGGCCGGCCATCGACCCGCCCGGAACACCGATCACGTCCTTGCCCCGCACCCTCGCCTTCTGCCCCGTCCTCGTGCGGCGGCGGGTCGTGTTCGCCTCGGCAATGCCCGACAGTGCCTCCTCGTCGCGCTCGCCGCCGCGTACCGCACGCACCATCTGGCGCAGGGCGCCGACGAACGCGGCGCCCTTGCCCTTGGTGAAGAACTGCGAGACGAGGGAGGCGTCGCGCCCGAGCATCCTGGCGACCTGGCGTAGCCCTGGTCGATGAGCTCCTGCGTCAGGAGCGCGGCCTCGTTCGGCTGGTTCGGGTCATCCGGGCTCACTGCTGCTCAGCTCCCTCGTGGGCGTCGACAGAGTTGAACAGGTCGTCTGACATCGGGCGTTGCTCCTCAGCGTCCGTTGGACCGGGTCGGGTCGATCCGGGGGTCGCAGAACAGGGCGTCGAAGACCGGCTCGGTGACGCAGGCGATCAGGCCCTGCTCGGCGTAGCGCAGGGTGTAGCCGGCGGTGCGCCCGAGGTCAGCCACCGCGATGGGGACCTGGGGGCGGTAGTAGAAGGTGAGCTCCCGGCCGGCGAAATCGCCGGGCCCCACCTCCGTCGGCGCGGGGTTGAACGGCAGGGTGAACGAGGGCAGGCCGGACGCAGGGCCAGGGGCCGGACCACGCGGTGCAACGCGGCCAGCCGTCGTCCGGGAGAGGCGAAGGCCCAGTCAGGGGTGCAACGCGGAGTCTCGCGTTGCACCCCTCGTTGCGCTCGGGGTCTGTCGCGCCGAGCTGTCGCGCCCCGACCACACACGGGGGTGAGCGGGCATCCGCACAGGTCACAGCACGCGACAGCACCCCACGCGGCAAGGGGGCGCGACAGGCAGACGCGACAGCTGCGGACAGGCCATGAACACCAAGAGCCGGTTGGGCCAGGTCAGCCGCCGAGCAGCTGAAGCGGCTCGCCGCGTTCGGGCGGTCAGAGACGGCCTGGAGTGCTGCTCGACTGGCGCCCGGCCCGGCCGGGCCAGGCGCCAGTCGAGCCCCGCCCCGCCGAAGCCAGCCCGGACGTGCAGGGCGAGGTTGGCGCCGTTCTCTGGGAAGGTGCCGGACTGCCGGACCAAAGCAATCCCAGCTCAAGCAGTCAGCGCTTGGTCAACGGCTGAGCTGCGTAGCAGCGTCGGACGCGGCGTAACGTGGTGAGTGCGAGAGGGGCGTGGCGATGGCCATGGACTACGGCGGGCTGACTGGACACTGGCGATCTTAACCGCAACCGACCACCGCCATAGTCGGTCAACTGCAAGGAGCGTGCTCCACGAGGAGCAGCGAAATGTTCGAGAGGTTTACCGACCGCGCGCGGCGGGTTGTCGTCCTGGCTCAGGAAGAAGCCTGGATGCTCAACCACAACTACATCGGCACCGAGCACATCCTCCTGGGTCTGATCCACGAGGGTGAGGGTGTCGCCGCAAAGGCCCTGGAGAGCCTCGGGATCTCGCTCGAGGCCGTTCGCCAGCAGGTCGAGGAGATCATCGGCCAGGGCCAGCAGGTCGAGGAGATCATCGGCCAGGGCCAGCAGGCCCCGTCCGATCACATTCCCTTCACCCCCCGGGCGAAGAAGGTCCTGGAGCTGTCGCTCCGCGAGGCCCTGCAGCTCGGCCACAACTACATCGGCACCGAGCACATCCTGCTCGGCCTGATCCGCGAGGGCGAGGACGTCGCCGCCCAGGTCCTGGTGAAGCTCGGCGCCGACCTCAACCGGGTGCGCCAGCAAGTTATCGAGGCACTGCCCAGTGACCAGACCGCCGTCGCCGGGAGCCTGGCCGAGGACACCCCACTCATCCTGGACCAGTTCAGCCGCAACCTGACGCGGGCCGCCCGCGATTCCCACCCCAACCCCGTCATTGGGCGCGAGAAGGAGATCGAACGGGTCATGCAGGTGCTGTCCCGCCGCACCAAGAACAACCCCGTCCTGATCGGCGAGCCCGGTGTCGGCAAGACCGCCGTTGTGGACGGTTTCGCCCAGATGCTTGCGGCAGTCGACGTGTCTGGGTACCTCCAGGACAAACAGCTCTACGCTCTCGACTGGGACGCGCTGATGGCGCGGGCGGACAGCGCCAACGGCAGGCAGGAGCTCCTGCAGAAGGCGCTGGCGGAGATCCACTCCCGCAGCGATGTCATCTTGTTCATCGACGATCTGCACACCGTGGTGGGTGCGGCCGCCGTCGAGGGCGCGATCGAAGCCGCTTCGATCCTGAAGCTGATGCTGGTCCGCGGTGAGTTGCAGACCGTCGGCGCCACGACGCCCGATGAGTACAGCAAGCTGGAGAAGGACGCGGCCCTGGAGCGCCGCTTCCAGCCGATCCAGGTCGCCGAGCCGTCGCTGCCGCACACCATCGAGATCCTCAAGGGACTGCGCGACCGGTACGAGGCGCACCACCGCGTCTCCATCACGGACGCCGCCCTAGTCGCCGCCGCCACCCTGGCCGATCGGTACATCTCCGACCGTTTCCTCCCGACCAAGGCGATCGACCTGATCGACGAGGCCAGTTCCCGGGTACAAATCCGCCGGGTGACCGCGCCGCCGGACCTGCGCGAGCTCGACGAGAAGATCGCCGACGTGCGCCGCGAGAAGGAAAGCGCCATCGACGCACAGGACTTCGATACGGCTGCCTCACTGCGTGACGACGAGAAGCAGCTGCTCACCGCGAAGGCCAAGCGGGAGAAGGAATGGAAGGGCGACCCGGACGTCGTCGCCGAGGTCCGTGAAGAGGACATCGCCGAAGCAATCTCCAGGCTGTCCGGCGTGCCGATGCAGCGAATTCTTGCAGTGCATTCGGATGTCAATTGGCCCGCCACCTCGGGTGAAATCGGAAGCAGTGACATCGGGCAAACTTATAAGCTGCTGAATGATGAGCCTGCCGATAAATCGGACGATGACCTTCTCGGCGCGGGTGAGATCGCCGCAGGCATCGCCTCCATACTGACTGCTTCGAGAACAGCAGCCCCCTTTGTTCTGGCAATTGACGGGGGCTGGGGCATAGGTAAAAGTACACTACTGCGACTGATCGAGTCTGACCTCCGGTCTCAATCGGCTGGCGAACAAGAAATTACCTGCGTTCGGTTCAATGCGTGGACGGCCCAAGGAAGTAGTGCACTTGAGGGATTGATCAAGTCGGTTCTCGGGCGGCTTGACGACAATGTTGTGCGGCGCCGGATTCGCAGTTTGACCGACCACAGGAGCGCACTCGGCATGGCATGGATCATATCCGCGATCATCGGCCGATTTTTGGGCGTTTCACGCTTGATAGATGAAATGTGGAACACGCTGACCGTCGATGCGAAGTCGCGCAATAAAATGCGTGACCTGATTTCAGGCATGCTGACGGACTGGGTGAATAACCCCGGTCGTCCCGGTCGAGCCCTTGTGGTCTTCGTTGACGATCTCGATCGATGCTCCGATGATGTAGTCATCGAAGTGTGCGAAGCCGTGAAATTATACCTGGACGCCCCAGGACTCATCTTTGTTTTAGCATGTGACTTTTCCGTACTTGCCCGAAGTGTTTCCACATCCGCACGTGGCGGCGTGGACGAGGGACGGGCTTATCTCGAAAAGATCGTTCAAGTTGCGTACCGCGTCTCCCCGCCCGACGAGTCACAGCTCAAGAAACTGATAAAAGGCTACGGGCAGCGATCTGGAACCTCACACTTGGTCGACGATATAGTGACGAACATCCTTCTCGAGCGGGCCGGAAGCAATCCTCGAAGAATCAAGCGGATCATCAATGGGTTCATCCTAGAATACCGCCTTAATCCTGCATGGAGTGCGATGCCGCTGGATAGTTCACTACTTATAACCGCAATACTCCTGCAGCACCTATACGCGTCATTCTATGATTTTATGGTGCGCGATGAATCGAGCGATGACCCTATTGGGGATTTTCTCGACTATGCGACGGTGCGCGCCAGGGTTTCAGCTCCTCCACCTTCCAATCATGCATGGTGGACGGTCGCGCGCAGGACATTTCAGAAACAGGGCATCCCTGCGCCGGACAGGTCTGCGACGGGCGAGGAGTTGAGGAGGGAGGTTGAGCTGCTGGAGACCGCACTGCCCGAAGATTTTCCGACGCTCGCCCGCAACAACACGTTTATCGCATTGCTCCGCAGTATCGGAGACAAGAAGACTCGCCAAGCGCTGCGCGCGGAGCTGGTCAGCCGACCCTTTTCAACCGAGGGGGCAAGCTGACAATGGCAGATGAGTCCACCCACGCCCCGGCCGACCCCGAGATCAGCCTCCTGGCGCCTCTCGGACCACAGCTCCAGCCGGACAGACTGGCCAGCCTGGCGGTCGACGCGGTAGTCGTCGACCGCCGCCGCCACGGCCGACCAGAAGTCGACAGGCTCGCCGAACGAGGTCGGGGCCTCGACAACGATCTGGGTGTCGTCCAGCTGGAGCGGCTCGCCGCGCTCAGGCGCTGACCCGGCGGGCCCGGCGCCCGCCGGGTCAGCGCTCCAGGCCGTCTCGCCCGCCCCGTCCGAGGAACGCGGCGGCCGGGCCCGGCCGAGGCGGCCTGACGGGCCTTCTGGTGCCGCCCGCGCGCCCCAGCCACCGCCCCACCGCGAGCGGCCGGCACCAGCCGGACGCGAGAGAAGAAAAGGCCCGCCGCAGGCGCAGCGAACCCTCAACGCCACCGCCCCACCCAACCACCACCCACAAAGCCAAGGACAGGAAGGGGAAGGAGAGGGTTGTCGGGGTGGTGAGTTTCACCTTGATGGCCACTCACCATGGCCTCTGACCTGGGCAGATGGCCGGAATCCGGGCGCAGCGGGCGGAAGGGGCGGCGACCGGTTGGTGCACCGGATCTCACCACCGGTTTCCTCGCGTCGGCGAGCCGTTCACGCTGACCATCACCTACAGCAACGGCGCCCCGCCCACCCTGCTACGGGTGACTGTCGACAGCGTCACGTGCAACGGCCTCGACCCACAGGTCCTGGCCTACGCCGCCAACTCCACCACCCCCACACCGACGCCCGAGGCCGGCAAGAAGTACTGCGTCCTCGCCATGACCGCCACCAACGTCGGCACCGAGACAGCAACCTGGAGCGCCAACAACACCGTCAGCCTCAACGTCGGCGGTGTCCACTACCAGCAGACCCAGGACGACGCCGCACACGCCCTGGACTACGAGCAGTACTGGCACAGCAAGGGCCAGACCGGCCCCACGTTCGGCATCAACCCCAACACCACCGGCCCCGTCCACGGCGTCTTCCAGATCCCCACCAGCGACACCCCGACCAGCGTCTGGGTCTCCTCCGGCACCGCCATCCGCACCATCAACGGCGTCCAACCCGGATACCTCGTCAACCTGGCCGCCAGCTGACAGACCGAGGTGTCCTCGCGCGAATTGCGGTCCACGACCGGGCGCAGGAAGCAGCAACCTGGTCGACGCGGAGGCGGCGGCCCCCGACGACCTCACCCAGCCCGCAGCCACGCCCACCTGTCGCACCCGACCCCACACAAGGAAACCGGGGGCATCCACCCACGTCACACCACGCGTCAGCACCCCACGCGACAGCAGACGCGACAACCCACGCGACAGGCACCACAGGCACCCGTCGACGGGCGTCTCGGGCCGCTTCCTTGGCTCGCTGCACGTCTTGCTCGGCGAGCTCCACGCAGAACTCCCGGCGGAGCTGGTACGCCACCGCACCACGCAGCCGGGCACCGGCCGGCCAGCGGGTGCCGCGGGCGTGCCGCCACACCGTGCCGAGCCTGACACCGAGCCAGACAGCCAGCCTCCCGACCACCCGGGCCGTCGCCCTGTCCCGGCGCAGCCAGCCGCCCAGGCGCAGCGGCCGGCCGTCGACGTGCCGGGCGAGGAGGGCCAGCAGCTAGGCCTGGATAGTGCCGCGGGCGCCGACCGGACAACAACCCGGAGGCGGGCGGTCAGCTCGGCGTGGTCCCGGCAGACCACCGGGCAGGTCCTGGTCGTCATGCCCGCCAACCTCCGGGACCGGACCTGTGGACAACAGAACAGGCCCCGGGGCGCAGCACCGGGCCTCCAAAACCGAACACCGACCCCACCAGGGCCTCGGCAAAGTGACGAATCGTCCGCTTGGTCACGGTCCGCGGCGGGTAAGCGGTCCGGACGTGAAGCAGGCACGGGCTTCCAAGATCATGGAGTTCTCGACGCCCCGTGCATCCCGCTGGAAGACCGTGCCTGCCGCTGCATCATCCCTGATCCCGCCTGCCCTTGACCAGCTCCGCGACCAGCCGCCGACCAGGCCGGGCGAGTGCCCTGGCCTGCTGGAACGGCTGGCCGAGGTGCCTGATCCCCGCGATCCCCGTGGGGTGCGCCATGCCTTGACGTACGTGCTCGCGCTGGCCGCCACCGCCGTGTTGGCCGGAGCGACCTCGCTTCTGGCGATCAGCGAGTGGGCCGCCGACGCTCCACCTGACGTCCTCAGTGCACTCGGCGCCCGGTGCGATCCACTGACCGGACGCCATCCGACACCCGGCGAAGCGACCATCCGCCGGGTCCTCGCCCGGATCGACGGAGACGCACTCGACCGCGCGGTGGGACGCTGGCTCGCCGACCGCCAGCCGCAAAACCTCCCGGCGAACGGGCTGCGTGCGGTCGCGGTGGACGGCAAGAGCCTGCGCGGCGCCGCCCGGGCGAACGGCCGGAAGATCCACCTGCTCGCCGCCCTCGACCACACCACCAGCAGCGTCCTCGCCCAGCTGGACGTCGGCGAGAAGGCGAACGAGATCACCTGCTTCCAGCCCCTGCTCGACACCATCGCCGGCCTCGCAGGAGCCGTGGTGACCAGCGACGCGATGCACACCCAGCGCGAGCACGCCGACTACCTGGTCATGAGCCGGTCCGCCCACTACATCGTGATCGTCAAGGGCAACCAGAAGAAGCTTCGCAAGCAGCTCAAGTCCCTTCCCTGGCAAGCGATCCCTTGCAGGGACGCATCAGGGAGACCGGACACGGGCGGGGCGAGATCCGCCGCATCAAGGCGGCCACCGTGAACAACCTGCTCTTCCCGCACGCCCGCCAGGCCATCCAGCTCAAGCGCCGCCGAGTGAACCGCAGGACCGGGAAGATCACCATCAAGACGATATACGCGGTCACCAGCTTGCCCGCCGGCCGGGCCACTCCCGCACAGCTCGCGGCCCTGATACGCGGCCGCTGGTCCATCGAGGCACTGCACCACATCCGGGACGTGACCTTCGCCGAGGACGCCTCCCAGCTCCGTACCGGCAGCGCACCCCGGGCGATGGCCACCTGGCGCAACCTCACCATCGGTGCACTCCGTCTCGCAGGCGTCCGCGGCATCGCCGCCGCACTGCGGCGCAATGCCCGCGACCCGCAGCGACCACTCGCCCTCCTTGGGCTCACGTGATCACGAAACGGACATCACGCGACTTTGCCGAAGCCCTGACCCTGGAGAACCAGGAACTACGCGACGTGCTCAGCGGCAACACGGCCAACGTCACCCCGCTCCGGCCCCGCCCAGGTCGCTGATCGGCCCGGCCGTCCCGCTACCTGATGGAGGCAGTGCCGACCACGCGCTGGAGCTGGCCAAGGGAGCGCTCCAATAGGCTCTTGGGTAGAAGAGCGTCACCCGTGTGAAGAAGGAAGCTGGCGGCCGGCGCGGCTTGGAGGACGGTGTCCCGTCTTTCCCGGACACTTCGGCGGACGCCGATGATCCCGATTGCCGCGGAGGCTGTCGCCGCGACCACCGGGTGCCCCGCCAGAAGCGCACTGCCACCTAGCACAGCCACACCAGCGGGGATCTCGGTCTTGACGTTGATGGCCATGGTCGCCGCATCGAGCCCGAGGGCCTTCATCTGCTTCCTCAGCTCGTCCTGGGGGCGGGCAAACCGCTCAGCCACCACGCTCTCAAGGTAGCGAGTGAGCATGGTGGCGTCACGGATCTCCGTGAGGTCACTCAGTTCCGCAGCGACCTGGTCCACCTGGGCGCCGAAGGCCATGAACTCCGCTCCGTGGCGTTGTCGAAGCTTGATGATCTTCTCGACTGGAACCGCCGAGAGATCCCTGGGAACGACCAGTTCGAGTGCCAAGCAGGCCAACGTCTCAGCGAGCGCACCATGGTTTGCCGACGGAGCCATGGGCGGCCGGCCGACAAGAGCGGCTTCGATCTGGTCAGTGCCCCAGTCCTCCGAGACCACGTGAGCCGTTTCCTGGTCAGTGGTCGGCTGCATCCTGTTCGCCCGAGCGAAGTCTCCCGCCAGCACGCTCTTGTAGACCTTCGCCAGGCGCTCATCCACCGCTGCATAGGTTGGGAAGCCCAGCTCCGCCCAGGTCTCGGCTGTCGGTCCGTTTGTCGGCTCAAACCTCACCTGCTCGCGCAGATCCAAAGAGCTCCCCAACTCCTGCGCGATCCCCAGCTCCGACAGCAGAACCCGCAGACGCGGGTCCACCTCTCCTGCATGGAGCGTGGCTACCCGGGTCGACGGATCCATCGCCGTCCCGGTTCGGAACAGGCGCAAGGACGCGAGGGACGGCCGCGACAGGGCGTCCTCGAATTGCTGGGCCACCGCCTGCACCGAAGCTCCTGCGGGAACCCGGTCGAGGACATTGAGTTCTTCGGTGAGCGCCCGCACCGTGTGAGACACCGCGGCGTGGTCCCGCACGTCAGGTGGCACAAGACGAACGATCTTGGGCCAGTACAACGCCATCACCTTGAGCCAACTGTCCTCACGCACACGGAAGTAGGGGTAGTAGAGGCCGTACGCCCGAATCGCTCCACCGGTCATGCCATATGCATTACCGGCGACACGGTGCGACACGCTTTCCGGGCCGTTTCTCCAGTCCCGTCATGAAACGTCGCCAGTATGGCGCTGTCGCAGTTGATGGCGGCCCCACTCGCTGCCCTCCAGCTTCACAGCGCGGAGACCACCTCTCAACATGCTGACTTGACAGACATCCCACGGCTTCGGTCAATCAGGCCGTCGTTAGCGGTAAGCCCCTGATGATCAGGGGGCGGTCGTCGCGGCCGTGATGCGGGTGGCGTAGACCCGGTGGGCCTTGCGCTCGGCGGGCCCGGCCGTGCCGGCCGCGAGTGCGCTGGCCTGATGCAGCGCGGTGCGGTGAAGTTCGAGCGGCGCCGTGAGGCGGACTGAGTAGCCCTGGCCGCGGCGGATGATGCGCCCGGAGATGACGGCGCGGCGGATCTTCTCGTCGCCTGCGGTGCGTAGGAGGTGTTCGGCGAGCAGGCCAGGCAGGTCGAGGGTGGTGTTCGGGGCCGGTGCGGGCTGCTGGTGCTGCTGCTCGGCAGCCGGGGCCGGAAGAACGTCGAGCTGCTCGGGCAGTTCGCTGGCGCCGGCGGCGTCCAGGACGCGGCGGATCGTCTTCGGGTCGACCTGGTGCTGCCGGGCGAGGGCCTTGACGGCGGCGCCCTTGCTGAACGCCTCGACCACCTTCACCACCTGGTCCGGGTCGAGCGCGGCGGGGCGGCCGAGCGTCTTGCCGGCGGCTTCGGCGGCGGCGACGCCTTCGCGGGTGTTCTCGCTGATCATGTCGCGCTGGAACTCCAGCACGGCGGCGAGGACGTTGACCATCATCTTGGTGCCGGGATCGTCGGAGGCGAGGTCGATGCCGGACAGCAGTCCGGACTCGACCCGCAGGTGCAGGCCGCGGCGGATCAGCACCGGCCGCAGGGCGAGGATGTCGGCCACCGAGCGGAAGAGCCGGGCGGCGTCGGCGATGCGGATGGTGTCGCCGACGGCGGCCTCGTTCAGGAGCCGGGTGAATCCGGCGCGGTCGAGGGAGAGCTGCCGGGTGGAGGTGGCGGGGTCCTCGTAGACGGGGGCGCCGGCGGCCAGCAGCGGGGCCAGGGCGTGGCGCTGGCGGGCGTCGGTCTGCTTGTCAGTGGAGTGCCACAGGTAGAGCCGGTCGGCCATGTGGTCTTCGCCTTTCCCCGGGTGGGCCGGGCGGGGCCCGGCGGTGTCCGCAGACCACTCGAGCGGGGGCGAAATGGGGAGGCGGAACGATTGACCGGATTCGATTGGATCAGCTGCCGGTTCCCGCAAGTCGGCGCGCCGAGTCGATCGGATCGGCACCTGGGGGCGGAATCAACCGATTCAGCCCCCACTTGTCATTCGACCGGGCACCCGATCCGGCGAACCTGGTCAACCCCCTACGACGGCTTAGCGTTCAATCCTGGAGGAATACCGAGCCCCCTTTCCCCACAGGAATCATGGCGCACGACGGCGATTGCACCATCACTCTTCGCATGGCGTCAGTGATGCCAGGGCCGCCTCTCACCCGGGTACACCTCGGAGGCGCAGTTGTCGGCGAGCACGGCGATCGTCGCGCGCCCTTCGACCCGCTCCAGCCAGTCCTGCGGCAGACCCACGTCGCCGTGGTGAGCACCGAGGAGGTTGCCGCAGATTGAGCCGGTGGAGTCGCTGTCGCCCGAGTGGTTGACGGAGAGCAGGAAGGCGGCCTCAATGGGGGTGCGGGCCGGCCTGGGGTCGCAGACAGTGCCCTGACTTCCGAGGTAGTAGGTCTGGGTGCGGGTACGAGCCAGCAGCGCGTAGACGCCGATTGCCAGGGCCTCCTCCGCGACCCAGCCCGCGCCCAGGGTCTGGAGCTTCTCCGCCGTCGCCTCACCGTCGGCGGCGAGGTCGACGGCCTTGCGCAGCGCGGTGGTTGTCTCCTCGTGGTCGGGGTAGCGGGCGAGCAGCTCCATGGCTCGCAGGACCGCACCCTCCGGTGACTCGCCGTGGACCAGATGGTTGATCATGGCGGCGAACGCACCGGCGGCGTAGTAGCCGGTGGGGTGGCCGTGCGTGATCTGGGCACACTGGGCGGCGAACTCGAAGGCACGCTCGGCCCCGTGGTCGGTGAATCCGAACGGCGCGGAGCGTATCACGGTGCCACACCCCTTCGAACCAGGGTTCACCGGGCCGGGGTTGCCGCCGGGCTTGCCGTACGGGTCGGGCGTGTAGTTCTCCCGCAGGCCGGCCAGGCAAGCGTTGCCGGGTGCCCGTCGTGCGTACAGCCAGGGCTCCTCGCGCAGCCGGCCGGAACGGTGCCGGAGGTTGTCAGCGGGCGGCGGCGCGGGGTGGTTCTGGGTGTCCAGCCAGCGCAGATACGCGTCACGGATGAGCATCGCTTCGGCGCCGCCGAGACCGCGCGACTTGGCCCGAGAGTAGCCGCGCAGCCAGCCTTCTGCGGTGAAGAGCGTCATCTGAGTGTCGTCGGTGACCGTCCCGGTCACACCCCCGTGGTCCGGGACGAGATCGGTGACGCCCGCCTCGCCGTACTTCTCCCGGATCGCATCCAGTGACAGGAACTCCACGGGGTTACCCAACGCGTCCCCGATCGCCCCGCCGAGCAGGCACCCGCGCACCCGGGCGCGGTAGGCGGCCAGTTCATTCCATGACAGCTGTTCCACCTTGCGACTCCCCCACGCCGGCAGTTTGATCAAGACGCACGCGGCCACCATCGTAGGGCGAGCGCCCCCACCTCGGTTGGCGGTATCGGCCGGGACGACCCAGGGAGTAAGCCGACCGGCGATATCCGCGATCATGTCTCGGGGCAGCGGTCCAGTCCAGGTGAGCTGGGAGGTTACCCAGTGTCACCATCCAGCTTGGCGTTACGCCGAACTGACGACAGTTGAATAAGAGCGTCCACCAGTACGTGACCCCGGGATCGCTCCGGCTCGTCGCCGTACGCCGCATCGTCTCCCCACCCGGGACCATGCCATCGCCGAGAAGTCCAAGAACTACAGGTACTCCACCAACCACCAGGTCGTCGTCGACGCCCACACCCGCCTGGTCGTCGCAGTCGGCAAACCCGTTCCGGGCAACCGCAACGACTGCAAGGCATGGGCCGAGTCCGGCGCCAAAGCCGCCGTCGGCAGGACCACCACCATCGCCGACGGCGGCTATCCCGGCACCGGCCTCGTGATCCCGCACCGCCGGCCCAAAGGCCGCGAGCTGACCGAGTGGCAGACCGAGCACAACCGTGAGCACAAGCAGGTCCGCGCCCGCGTCGAGCACGTCTTCGCCTGGATGAAGACCTGGAAGATCCTTCGCGACTGCCGCCTCAAGGGCGACGGCGTCCACCACGCCATGCTCGGCATCGCC
The DNA here is from genome assembly GCF_055579305.1 of Kitasatospora sp. NPDC032757. Lineage (NCBI taxonomy): Bacteria > Bacillati > Actinomycetota > Actinomycetes > Kitasatosporales > Streptomycetaceae > Kitasatospora > Kitasatospora sp. NPDC032757. Next base: position 12,572 of record NZ_JBVINN010000052.1, read on the forward strand.
CACCTCGACAACCTCCTCCAGGCCGCGTAGTCCGGTCTGCCACCGATGGGCGAGAGTGCCTGCCACCATCGAAGATCAATTGCGGGACAACCCTTAGCCAGCTGGTGCCGAGCAGGCTCCGGTTGAAGGCACTCGGCGTTCGAGCTCGTCCCAGTCGATTCGCGGTTGCCGCCGGAGCCGCAGGTGTCACAGGTGGGGGGCTGTGGGCAGGCGCCCGAGGATCGGCAGGGCGGTGAAGGCCTCGGCGTGGAGCGCTCCGCTGCGTCTGCCCCACAGGGTGGCGAGGTGTTCGGCCATGGGGCCGAAGTGGTCGTCGATCGGCTGGGAGCGGTGCTTGCGCAGGGCCCGCATTTTGGTGTCGAAGGTGCTGGTCACGTCGACCATCACGGTGGGGGTCACGGGCCCGCTGAGGGTGAGGGAGTTGTAGGTGTCGCTGGTGTAGAGGCGGCGCGGTCGGCCGGTTTCGATCTTCGCCTCGGGCAGCGCTTCGAGGGCGGCTTCGCACACGCGGCGATGGGCGGTGTGGACGTCGTTGATCGGGTGGGTGATGACGACGAACGGCCGGAGCGCGATCAGGAGCTCCCGGATGGCTTCGGCGTGGAGCTCGGGCAGTTGGTGGAGCGTGGCGCCGAGGATGGCGGCCCCGGCCCGGGCTTCGGTGTCGCGGATCGGGTCGTGGCAGGGGACAGCGATGCTGACGGGCGCGTGCTGGGCGTGGAGAGCGAGGGTGCCGCCGGCCCAGAGTTCGGCATCGTCGGGGTGGGCGAAGACGGCGAGCACGGACTGCGGTCCGGTGGCCTGGTCGTCAGGGTTGCGCGGCACGTGGACCTCCGTGGGGCATGGCGGGTTCGGGGACGGCGAGACGGCCGCCTCGGATGGTGAGAGTGCGCATCCCGGCGGCCTGGGCCGCGGCGATGCCGTCGTCGGCGTCGTCGACGGCCAGACTCAGTGCCGGGTCGACGCCGAGCCGATGGGCGGCTTCCAGGTAGGAGTCGGGCGCGGGCTTGCCGCAGGCGACGTCCTCGGCGGTGACAACCACCGGAAGGAGTTCGGCCAGGCCAAGAAGTCGCATGCCGTGGTGGACGAGGATGGCGGCCGCGCTGGAGGCGACGGCCCGGGGAATGCCGAGGCGCCGGGCTGCGTGGAGGAGGTCGAGGGTGCAGGCGATGGGGGCGGGTGCGGGCCCGCCGAGCAGCGCGGCCCGGCTGCGCGCCACCACGTCCTCCACCGGAACGGAGGCGGCGCCCCCGACAAGTACGGCGATGACGTCGCGCACGGGCAAACCGGCGAGTTGGCGGTATCGGTCGGCGGGCACGTCGATTCCGTGAAGTGCGAGCGCGGCTTGGAGGGCGGCGTGCCGAGCGCTGGTGTTGTCGACGACGGTGCCGTCCCAGTCCACGATCAGCGCCGCGACGTTCTCAAGGTGCCATTCAGTGGTCTGCATGGGGAACTGTCCGCTGGTGGAGAATCTGTCCTTCGGGGCCGAGGACGGCGATGGTCTTGGGCGGGGGCGGTGCGTCCGTGGGCCACAGAAGCACTCCGAGGCCCGGCAGGTCGACCGTCTGGCAGCCGTCCGGCACAGTGGCGGGAACGGCGAGGTCGCCGGGAATCAGCACCCCGATGCGGTGCACGCCACCCGTGCCGGCGGTGAGGTCGGCGGGCACCAGGCCGTTTGGGTCGTGGAGGAGGACGGTGGCCGCGCGGCCGTCGGTGGGCTCGCTGCCGGTCAGGATGTGGGTGAGCACCGCGGTGGTAGCGAGCGAGTGGCTTTGTGCGGTGCGCTGGGCGGGGACGGCGGGGGCGGGGCGGACAGTGCCGGCGCCACCGTCGACTTCGACGACCGTGCCGGGGGTGAGGGCGGCCCGGGCGGCGGTGACGTTGGTGACGCAGGGGATGCCGAGTTCGCGGGTGATGATCGCGGTGTGGGAGAGCTCGCCGCCGGTGCTGGCCACGACGGCGGCCGGGCCGGTGAGCAGCGCCGGGACGGCTTCGGGGCCGAGTACCTGGCAGACCAGCACCCGGTCGGCGATCGCGGGGTTGTCGGCGCCTGCAAAGTGGGTGGCGGGTCCGGTGCCTCGTCCGGGGGCGGCTGCGATCCCGTGCAGCACTTGGCCGTCGGTGGAGCCCGCTTGGCTGGTGGTGTGGTCGGCGAGGGGTGCGGTGAGCGGGCGGGCCTGGACGAGGTGGAGCGCGCCGTCGGCGGTGATCGCCCACTCCACGTCGACTTGGTCGAGGTCGAGGGCGGCGGCGGCACGGGCGGCGGTGGCGAGCAGCTGCTCGCGCGCCTCGGGGGTGAGCACCGGCTCCTCGACCAGGCCGGCTGGGGTGTGGAGGTGCAGCACGCCCGCGTCGGACGTCAGGATCTTCGCCCGGGTGCCGGTGGCCGGGTCAAGGTCGACCCACTCCCCCGGGGGCATCTTCAACTCTCCGGGGGAACCCGGGAGTTGGAGGGTCTCCTGCATTGCAGGCCGGACGGTGTGCCGGTGGCCGGGGCCGCTGGTGTGGGTCTCGCCGGTCTGGGTGCCGGAGACGAGCGGCTCGGCGAGGCCGCGGATGGCCTCGATCCGCCAGCCGGTGCACCGGCCGTCGGTTACCTCGGCGGCCAGGACACCCGAGCAGACCGGGCGTAGGACAGCTTGTACGAGGACGGCCATGGCCGGCAGGGCGGGGGTGCCGAGGGCCTGGCTGTAGGCGGTGACGGTCGGGTGGTGGGCGGAGGAGCGGACGGCTCGGACGGCGTCCAGCAGTGCGGCGGGCTCGGCCGTGCTGATGCGGGAGGTGAACAGGCCTGCGAAGGAAGCGGTGGTGCCGTCCTCGGCGACGGCGGAGGAGCGGGCGATCAGCCCGTGAGGAGCCGGGACGTGGGCGAGGATTTCGGCGACGGCGTCCGCCAGGTGCTCATCGGGGTGGCCGACGGGGATGACGATCCCGGAGGGAACAGGCAGACCGGCGGCGAAGAGGCGGGCGAGGGCGGTGGCCTTCGCCCCGGCAGTCTGCGTCGTCAGCGCCTGGTCGAGCGAAGGCAGGGCGGTGGTGGTCATCGGGCGGCTCCTGGGGCCAGCAGGTCGACGGTGGTGACGGTGGCGGGGTCGGTGCCGTGGCGTTCGCACCAGCGGCGGGTGGCGGCGAGGAAGCGGTGCCGCTGGACCTTGCGGCTCTCCTCGCTGCCGGTGGCCCACCGGCACACGCTGGTCAGCGCGGCCACCCGCGCGGTGGCGACCGGGTCGCCGGCGGCGGCGAGCTGGGCGGCCAGCGCCCATGCGTCGCGAAGTTGGACCACGCGGCGACGGGCCCCGTCGATGGCGGTGCGCTGGCCGGTGGTGTCGGTGGTGGTGGCGGCGGTGAGCAAGTGGGCGGCGCGGGTCTGGTCTTCGAGAGGCATCGCGGCGGCGGCCGGGGAGCCGTCGCCGTACAGGGTTCCGGCGCGGGCGGCGAGCGCGTCGGCCGCGGTGGCGAGGTCGGCGCCTTGGGCGATGGCGGCGGCGCCGTCCAGGAGCACCAGGTGGGCGTCCAGGAGGTGGCCGGTGGCGTCGGGGGTGTTCAGGGCCAGGCGGCAGGCCCGGCCCTCGGCGTTGCCGCCGAGCAGGTCGGCGAGCAGTTGCTGCCAGTCGTCGTCGGGCAGGAGCCAGTTGACGATGTGGGCGCTCATCACGCCAAGGAATGCCTCGGTCGCCTGCGCCAGCTGCCGCTCGGCCACTTCGCCGTGGTCCAGCTGGTGTTCCAGGGCGGTCAGGGTGGCGTCGGCGATCTGCTGGCGCTTCCGGGCGGTGGTGACCATCGCGGTGGCGTAGGCGGGATCGGCGAGCAGGTGGTGCCAGCGGGCGGTGAGGGCAAGGTGGTCCGGCTCGGGGATGTCGACGATCCCCGCGCGGCGCAGTTTCCCGTACGGGCGGGGATCGTCCATGAACACCAGCGGCCAGCGGGTGAGTGAGGTGGTGTACAGGTCGAGTTCCAGCAGGGTGCTGCCAGACCTGGTGTGCTCGTAATCGCAGGTCAGCAGGCCGTTCCAGACGGGCTCCATGGGCATCTCCTTGTCAGGAGCGGGCGGCGCGCAGGGCCGGATGGTGACGTTTGGTCAGGGCGGTGGTGCGGGGTGTGAAAGGCTCGGTTCCTGCCGCCGGTGCCCTTGGGCCGGGGCGGTGTGAGGTTGGCCGAGTGCAGCGGAGACGTGGATGATCAAGGAATCGACAGCCAGTGCGTTCGTGTTCCGCCTGGGTCGGGACGGGGTGTGCCGGACGGCTCTGGTGTGGCACCCGCGGCTGGAGCTGTGGCTGCCGGCCGGCGGGCATGTCGAGGTGGACGAGGGGGCGGCCGAGGCCGCGTTGCGAGAGGTCGAGGAGGAGACGGGGCTGCGCGCCGAGCTGCTGTCCGGGCCCTCGCTTCCGTTGCCTTCCGGGTTCCCGCACAGCGCGCCCGTCGCGCCGTGGTGGGTGGTGGAGATGGACGCCTGCGCCGACAACCACACCTGCGAGCCGCACCGGCACATCGACCACGTCTACGTCGCCCGGGTGAGCGACGACGAGCCGGCCGACGGCGCGGTGCACGAGGTGCGGTGGTTCACCGAGCAGGAAGTGGCCGAGGTCGAGGGCCTGTCGGAGGACTCCCGCCTCCAGGTGAAGCAGCTCTTCGGCATGATCTCCGACGGGTCGCTGCGCCTGGCGGCGTGAGTCGGGGTTCAGAACAGGGCGCTCTGCTCCGCCTCCGGGACCACAGGGGTGAGGCGCTTGGGCTGCAGCCCGGCGGCCATGTCCAGTTCCAGCAGGGTGCGCCACCGGCCGGTGGTGCACCCCGCGTTCAGCAGCCTGGCCAGGACCTGGGCGGTGACTTCGACGTCCGGCATGGCCCGGTGCCTGTCCGGGGGCTTGGGGATGTCGTAGTGGCCGAGCAGGTTGTCCAGCCGGTAGGAGCCGAGCCCGGGCAGGACCGCCTTGGCGAGGCGCACGGTGTCCAGCAGCGGCGTGGCGGCCAGGGTGGGGCAGTGCTCGGCCTGGTGGGCGATCATCCCGGCTTCGGTGGAGGCGTGGTGGGCGACCAGCCGGTACGGCGGCACGCTCAGGTGTGCGTCCAGGCGGGCCATCACCTCGCTGGCCGGGGCTGCGGCGGCGAGCATCGCAGGTGTGATGCCGGTCTGGGCGGTGTCGAACGAGGTGACGGGGACGTCGGCGGGCGGGCGGATCAGCGACTCGAACCGGCCGACCTCCACCAGCCGGCCGCGGTCGGCGCGCAGCGCGAGGGCCGCGACCTCGATCGGCTCGGCAGGGCGGCCTGCGGGGGTGAGTCCTTCGAAGTCGATCACGACGAAGGTCGTGTCGGTGAAGCGCGGGTCCTTGATCAACAGGTCCACGCGGCGACCTCCTGTCGGATCGTCAATGCCCAGTGCTGGATGTCTTGTTCGGTGTCGTGCTCGGCAAACGGGACCGCCAGCAGGGCATCCACAGTAGCCTCCGCGCGGGCAAGATCGCAGGTCGCAAAACGGGCGCAGGCCGGGTGGCGGTGGGCCGCGGTCAGACGGTGGGTGCCGACGCTGTTCGTTACGCCCGCCGTGGCGAGGCGGGTGCTGAAGGCGCGCGGCTCGGGCACGGTGAGGCGCCACAGGGCGCTGTAGCCGTTGGGCTCCTCCTTCGCGAACGGTGTGACCGGTTCCAGACCGGGCGTGCCGTCGACCGCGCGGTGCAGGGCGGCGGCCTGTCGGCGGCGCAGCGCCAATGCCTCGGGGAAGCGGGCGAGCTGGTGGCGGGCGAGGGCGGCGAGGGGCTCGGCGAGGCGGAAGTTGGCACCGAGGCGGCTGCCGGCCGGGGCGCCGGGGGCGGGGGTCTGCCAGTGGGTGCGGAAGGCGGCGGCCCGCTCGGCGAGGGCGGTGTCGTCGGTGAGGAGGTAGCCGCCCTCCCCACAGGAGATGATCTTGCCGTCCTTGAGAGAGAAGCAGCCGATGTCGCCGATGGTGCCGGCGTGGCGGCTTCGGGTGGTGGTGCCCTGGGCCTGGCAGGCGTCCTCGATCAGGCGCAGCCCTGCGGTGCAGGTGTAGGCGGCGAGCTCGTGGATGCCATCGGTACGGCCGGCCAGGTGCACGGCCACGATCGCTTTTGTGTCCGGGCCGGTCTTGGCCGCGACGTCCTTCAGGTCCATGCCGCGTCCGTCCTCGGCGGCGTCCACGAACACCGGGCGGGCCCCCGCGGCGACGACGGCCGCGACCGTCATGACGACAGTGACGGCGGGCAGCAGGACCTCGTCGCCCGCCTCGATGCCGCAGGCGGCCAGTGCGGTGTGGATCGCCGCAGTGCCGGAAGAGACGGCCACCGCGTGGCGGACACCGAACACGGCGGCGAGCTCGGCCTCCAGCCGGGCGGCCTCCCGGTAGCCGACCGGGTCGGGCATTCGCGCGACGGCTGCGGCCATCGCCTGGTGGGCGGCGCTGCGCTCAGACATCGGCCGCCTCCCGCCCGGCCGGGGCGAGGATGCGGTCGAAGGCGGTGAGCGGCCACATGTTCACGCAGTCGACGCTGAACAGGGAGCAGTCGCCGCCGCACCCCGCCGGGGCGGGAAACAGCTCCCTCGCGGTGGCACCCCTGATCGAGCGGCGGCGCTCCGGGGCGGTGGCGGCGATCTTCAGCGACGAGGGGCAGTCCCACACGGTGCCGTCCGGTTCGATGAAGTAGAGGGTGTTCCCGCCGAAGCAGCCCGGCACGAAGCCGATCGGCTGCGCGACCGCGGAGGTGACCTGTCCCGGGTAGGTGCGGTCGGGAAGGACGAGCTGCAGGCCGGCGGCGTACAGCTCCTCGAACTGGCGGCGCAGGTCGGGCAGGTCGCCGGGAGTGAGGGAGAGCTGGCCAGCCAGGCGGTGGTCGGGGTCCAGGGCGATCGGCTGAGCGACGGCGTAGTCGCAGCCGAGTGTGGCGGCCAGCTCGGGCACGGCGACGACGTCCGCCAGGTTGCGGCGGGTGATCACGCTGTAGATGCCGACCTTGGGCCGCGCAGCCGTGCCGCGCGCTGCGAGCAGGGCGCTGATCCCGGACACGACCTTCTGCCAGCCGTCGCCTTCCCGGCGCGGCGGCCGCCAGGTGTCGTTGTGGACGGGGTCGGCGGAGTCCAGCGACACCGACACCGCGTCTACGCCCAGCTCGACCAGGGACTCCCGCAGGTCGGGACGGTTCAGCGCGACGCCGCTGGTGCACACCACGACCTCGACGCCACCGCCCTTAAGGATCTCGACCAGCTTGAGGATCGGCTTCCACAGCAGCGGCTCGCCGCCGGCGAGGAACACCCGGCCGACCGGTGAGTCGGCGAGCGTGGCGCCGAAGGCCAGCACATGGTCGGTGGTCAGGTCGTTCGGCGACAGGTGGGACAGCGCCCCAGGGGCGGTCGGCATCCGCTCGCGTTGTTCGGTGATCGTCCCGAAGTAGCAGTACAGGCAGCCGTGGGAGGCGCAGTGGGAGCGCAGCCCCCACAGCAGGCTGATCGGCTTCGCGGGTTTCACGGGGTCACCCTTTCCGGGTCGGTCACGGCGGCCACGGTGCGGCACGCCTCGGTGATGAACTCGACGGCCTCGTCCTCGCCGACGGTGCGCCGGTCGAGCACCAGGTACTGCTCGGGCCGGTCGGCGGCGAGCAGGTGGTAGATGCGGCCGACGCGGGCCATCAGCGTGTGTTCGTCCGCGCTGGCGGGCCGGCCGGTGCGCTCCTCGAACCGGGCGAACTACCCTCGTACGCGCCGGACCTCAACCCGCAGGAAGGCATCTGGTCGCTGGTCAAGCGAACCATCGGCAACCTTGCCGTGGCCAACCTTGACCACCTGACCAGGACCGTCAAGCGGAGCCTGAAGAAGATCCAGTACCGACCACACCTGATCGACGGATGCCTCACCCAAGCCGGACTGATCATGGACGGCTGACCCCCACCAGTACCCGACACCACTCATTCAATTTCAGTAGCTCCGGGCGCGAAGGAGCCAGCTTTTCCCACTGGGTTCACTGGGCGATGTCGACCTGCAGGGCTTCCTGCACGTTGAAAATGGGCATGGCGAGGCCACCGCTGCCCAAGCCTGCGCCGAGGTCCTCTCGCGGTATCGCAAAGAGGAGCCCGATGACCTGGTTGCTTGAATTCAGTACTACCGATCCCGAGTCGCCCTTGCCCGCGAACAAGGTCACGAAGGGCACCGCGCCACTGATCTCGATCTGATCGATGGCCGGCACGAAGCCCGACGAGCTCAGCCTCACCACGAAACCGAACGTCAGCAGGGTACGCTTGCCGCGCTTCTTGACCACTTCTCCCAGTGGCGGAAGATCCACCATGGCACCCTGCGTCGCGCCGATCTCCTCCACTATCGGTTTCGCGCTGCGGGACCCGTTGAGAGCGATGGTCGCGCAGTCCAGGAACAGCGGATTGAACTCGTGGCGCAAAGCCTCAACGGTGCCGACCACGTCGCTGGACGGTGAAATGGACACCAGTCCGGGCTGGTAGACGTTGATGTCACTCTGCTGCACCACATGGGCGCAGGTGAGCAACTGGGCCTCACCGCCGAGAACGCGGCTGGTGACAACGGCCCCCAGCGCGCCCGTGGGCGGGGCGAAGATGCCGTCCTGGATGAGTCGTTCCCTCGAAATTTCGATGCCACCACGCAGAGGGTCGTACCTCGCGGTGTCGTCGATGCGAACCGGCTGAACCTCGACGACGTCCGTGACGTAGCCGCCGAACTCGGCCGGGACCAGCTCGCCTTCCAGCACCTCCTCGGAAGGCCGCTTCTTGGGGACGTAGACGAATAAGGCGATCTGTGGGGCGAACTCCCCACCTGTCTGCTTCAGCCCCACGCCGGTCGTGTATTTTCCCGCCTCGCGGGCATTCAGTAGGTCACGAAGCGCGACTGATGCCTCAATGGCGTCGGAGGGAACCGAAATCAGCGACCTCGACGGCGGATACCGGGCCGCCTATCTGCTTCAGGCCGGCCAGTTCGCCGCCGAGGTGCCCGGCCAGCGTGACAGCACGGTGGCCGAGGCGGCGCCCGAGCCCGCCTGACAGGGCATCCACCCGGCGGTCCACCCGTAGCTGATCAACCCCAACGGGCCATCCACTATGGAGACTTCATGCGATTCGGCACCTACAACCTGTTCAACTTGGGGCAGTTGGCCTCGCGCGAGGAACGGGAGCGCTACGACCTGCTCGTGCAGGTGATCCGCGGCCTCGACGCCGACGTCCTCGCCGTCCAGGAGATCATCGGCAAGGACCCCGAGGAGGCCGCGGTAGTCCTACGCCGCCTCGCCGACGACACTGGCATGTCCTGCGAGGCGACCCGCGCATCCAGCACGGACCCCGAGCCCGCGCTGGGCAGCAGCCTTCACCGGTTCCACGTCGGCCTGCTCTGGCGGGTTGGCGTCGAACCGGTCCCCGGCACCCTCTGGACCTGCAACGGCGGGGTGGACTTCTGGCACGCCATGACCACGGCGGTCTTCGACACCGGAACCGGAGCGGCTGGGCGAATCCGGCTCGGCTCCTACCATGCGGACCCGTTCCGGCCCCCGCAGCGGCTGAGCGAGGCGTACCGGGTGCTGTCCGCCTTCCAGGACGGGCTCCCCGGCGGGATAGGCGCCGACTGGAACGAGATCAGCTCCGACCGCCGGCCGACGGGCGCTTACTTCGACCCGGACACCCTGCCGGGACAGACCCACCGCAAGGTCCGCTACCAGGCCCGCTTCGACCCCGACAGATCGCCTCCGTGGCGCTCTACTCCTCCCTGCCCACCCCGCCGGCCATCGGATACGGAGCCACGATCGACCTCCACGACGGCTCCCGCGTCTTCATCAACCACGTCCGCTGATCCGGACAGGTGCGGACCGGCCTGCCACGGAGGACCTGCTGGGTCCGGCCGTGGACCTGATGGAACTCGACGTGCTGCGTCACCAGGTCCATAGGACCTCGACAATGACGGTCCGCACCCCTCGCCGGCCAGGCCGTCGAGTCAGTCCGTTCCGTGGCTCTGTCCAGGAGATTCGACAGCGTTTGTTCATGACTTCAGACAGCGGGGCTTGGTCAGGCGATTCGAACAGCGCAGTCCTGCAGCCCGTTTGGTCACCCGACCGAATGAGGCTGGCCAACCAGGCGGAGTATCCAGGCTGACCAGCCTCGTCGCGTCGTCGGTCCGTTGCGTTCAGCCGAGACTCTGCGACCGCGAGGCCGACGATGGCGGCGAGCATCAGCACCGTGCCGGTGACGACCGCGATCTGGGATTGTCTTCCTGATCTCGCAGGTCAACGCGAAATCAGACGTTCTGTCGTAGGAGGCACGCTCAGGTCTTGTCTCGGCTGAGAACGTCGCGCCGTCCCTGGTACCGCTCGGCTGCTTCCTCGGCTGATCAGGGGACGCACCCGTGGGCGTGGTGAACGACGGGCGGGGTCACTGGGGGAGGATGACCAGGACGCGGCCGCGGCTGCCGGCGTCGACGCGGTCGTGGGCCTTGGCGATGTCCGCCAGCTCGTAGCGGTCGCCGACTTCGACGGTCAGGGCACCCACGGCGGCCGCGGCGGTCAGATCGCGTGCTGCCTGGCGTTTCGCCTCTTCGGGGAAGTCGTCGCTGCCGATCAAGCGCAGGAGGACATTGTTGAACAGCAGCGGCCAGAAGGGGATCTCGGTCCGGTCCGCGCTCGTCGCGTAAGCGGCGATGACCGCGCCGTTCGCGACCACGGCGTTGTCGAGGTCGGCGTTGTCGGACAGGGACACCTCGACGATCCGGTGCACGCCCTCGGGTGCGTACGCGCGGATCGCCGCCGCCGGGTCCCCCTGGTCCAGGGCCACGGCGTGGGACACGACAGCCGGATCGACCTGTGCGAGATCCGCGCCGCGCCGGACGGTGGCGATCACCGTGGCCCCGCCCCAGCGGGCGAGCTGCGCGGCCAGGGAGCCGACCCCGCCCAGAACGCCGTGCACCAGCACGAGCTTGCCGTCGACCGGTCCGTCGGCGAACAGGGCGCGGTGGGCGGTGATGCCGGGGATGCCGAGGGCCGCGCCGACTTCGTCGCTGAGGTGGTCGGGCAGCGGAACAGCCAGATCGGCGGGTACGAGGGTGTACTGGGCGGCGGTGCCGAAGGGCCGGTAGGACTGGGCGCCGTAGATCCACACCCGCTGTCCGACCCTGCGCCCGTCGACCCCCTCGCCCACGGCGTCGACGACTCCGGCGGCGTCGCTGTGCGGGATCACCCGTGGGTGGGGCATCGAGGAGCCGAGCCAGCCGCGCCGCTTCTTGGTGTCGCCGGGGTTGACACCGGAGACGGTGACGCGGACGCGGACCTCGCCCGGGCCGGGGGTGGGGTCGGGCAGCTCGCCGACGCGCAGCACGTCGGCGGCGGGGCCCTGTCGGTCGTACCAGGACGCAAGCATGAGCGGCTCTCCGGGGCTGGTCAGCGCACAGGTTGTCCGAGCGTAGAGGGGTCCGTCCCGGCGCGCGCGGTGACTGGCTCGTCGCCGTCCAGAACCTGGTGCAACCAGGCCCGTTCGGCGCTACTGATGGCGCGGGCGGTCAGCAGCATGCCGCGCCGGTAGGGGTCGGCCACGTCCTCGGCACGCAGCGGCCGGTCGCCGTCGTAGAAGAAGCTCGCCGGCTCCTCCAGGAACTCCAGTCGCCGCCGCAGCACCGCGTGCTGTTCGGCGACGTCCGGCAGGAGGGACAGGAACGCCAGTACGGTGAAGAACCGCGTGAAGTCGCTGATCTCGTGGTCGGCGGGCGCGCGCAGCCGCTTCAGCAGGTCGGTGCGCCCGGCGTCAGTCACGCTCAGTATGTAGCGGGCCGGGCCCGCGGCCGGGTCCGCGCGCCGTTCCAGCAGGCCCGCCGCGGCGAGACGCTTGATCGCCGGGTACAGACTGCCGTCGCTCACCGGCCGGGTGTAGCCCGTCAGCTCCGAGAGTCGGCGGCGCAGTTCATGTCCGGGCAAAGGCCGCTCGGCCAGGAAGCCCAGTATCGCTAGGTCAAGCATGTCCCTATCGTCCCACACCTGCATCGATTCGATGCACACATCGAATCGATGTACTGTGGTTCTTCCGCTCGCTCGTTGCGAGCGGGCAGTGCAAGAAGAGAGAGGCGGACGGACATGTCGCCGCAATCCACCGAATCCGTGATGAGTCGCTTCGTCGAGTTCATCAACACAGCCGACGAGGACGTTGCCCGTGAGGTCATCGCCCCGGATGCCGAGTTTCATGCGCCGAGCCACCCGGAACCGCTGCGGGGCCCTGAGGGCTACCTGGAGCTGATCGCGATGATGCGCGCGGGCTTCCCGGATGTCCGGTGGACTCTGGAGGAGACCGTCACCGAGGGCGACACGGTGGCCGCCCGGTTCACTATGCGCGGAACGCATCAGGGCGAGTTCTTCGGAATCCCGGCCAGCGGAAAGACCATCTCGGTCCAGGCCATGAACCTCTACTACCTGGCCGACGGAAAGATCATCAAGGAGCGGGGCCAGCCCGACCTCCTCGGGGTGATGCAGCAGATCGGTGCCGTGCCTGCGCCTTGAGAGCACAGGTCCGTCGGCTGCAGTGCGGGACGTCTACCGGCTTCCGGTGGTGCGAGGGTGGCGTGCCAGACCATGGTCCTGGCGCACCGCCCTCGTCTCATGTCACCTCGTAACCGACGGCCGTGGCCGCGGCGAGCCGCTCTCCGAGGAGCGGGCCCTCTCTGCGGAGCTGCGACCCACCGCTGTGCCGCCGCAGTGGCCCCAGGAATCGAACACGGGGCGACCGGGGTGCTGTCCGAAGTCATGAACAAACGCTGTCGAATCTCGTGAACAAAGCCAGTTCCGAATTGCGCGGGTTCGCGGATTCTCGGTCGGTCATCGGTTGGAAACCACATGCTGAGGCTGCACAGCTAGGGGACCTACGAGCGGGTTCCGCGTGGCGCCGTCTTCTGTCCCGCTCGACCGAGCGCTTCGTCGCTGACGGGTGGCCTCGGCACTCACTCGTTGCTTCGGGTACGTTGCTCACTTCGAACACACCATCAGGGGGAGCCGTTGACGGATTCGTCGCTGGACCTGGCTGGCCGGTTGGTCAGTGCCGTGACCGCCGGGGACACCGATACGGTACGGACCTGTCTGGAACAAGGGGCGGCGCCGGACACCTTGGGCCCTGACGGACTGCCTTTGCTCTGCACCGCCGTGGCCAGGTTCGATCACCTCACCGCTGAGGTTCTGGCCGACGGGGGTGCCGACCAGGACCTCGAGCTTCCGGACGGCAGCACCCCCTTTGCTGCGGGCGGTCGACACCGGCTCCCCCGCGCTGGTCTCCGCAGTGCTCGGAAACGAACCTCGGCTTCGCCTGCCCGAGGCTTCTCGGGGTGCACTGCTGGACCTGGCCCGGCACTGGCACGAGACGGGCGCGGTCGAAGAACTGCGCAGGCGCACCGGAGCCGCAGAACCGGCTGCCAAGCGCCAGGTCGACGACCCTCACGGTGACACGATCGACGAGTTCTCCCTCGGCGGGCACGCCGTACGGGACGGCCACGGGGCCATCCTCACCCACCTCGAGTGGGCGTTCGGTGTGTTTCCGCCCCTCGACGAAGTGATGGCACGCGCCGTCCCGCACGCGCAGGACGGGGACAGCAACTGGTTCGCGGCTGCCTACTACCTGGGCCAGCGCCGCGGCCCACGCATTTGGTCCGAGCTCGCCTCGCTGCGGCAGCACCCCGCTCCCCTATACCGCCGCTTCCTCGCGCAGGTCATCTGGCACCGGAACCTTTTCGCGACGGTAGACCGCGCACCGGACGTCGCTCAGGATGTCGACTTCCTGGCGTCCTGGGCGCAGGAGGAGCCCGACGGGCAAGTCCTCGCCGCCGTCCTGGACATCTACACCGGCCACGGGCATTCGGAGTAGGAGGCCATCGGCCTGCGGTACATCGGCCACCCCGATCCGAGCGTACGCAGCGAGGCCGTGTTCTGTGTGAGCCGGGAGCGGGCCGCCCGCAGCGACGCGGCCGCATCGGCGCTGCTCGGCCTCGTCCACGATCCCGAGCCCGAGGTCCGGGCCTCCGTCGCCCTGGCGTTCGCCCAGCGGTTCACTCCCGACAAGCGACTCGAGCCGACGGTCCGGGACGCCCTGCTCGTGCTGGTTCGCGACCAGACCCTCTGGGTGCGGCGCCGCGCCGCAGAGTCCCTCTCCTGCTACGACGACCGGAGCGCCCCCGTCCTGGACGCCTTCCTGGCGCTCCTCGACGAGGAAGACAAGGATCTGCGCCTGGAGGCGGCCTGGGCACTGGCCCGCCGCGACCACCCACGGACCGAGGAGGCGTACGAGCGGGTCGGACCGCTTGACGCGTTCTCGGAGCACGACCACCGGACCTCCGGCCTCTGGCGCTACCGCGCGAGCAATCGGAGCGATCAGGCATGACAGGTCGCCGCCGTGCATGTCTTCGGCACGGCCGGCGGTTCCGCAGTTCACCGCCACACGTGATCAATGCGCTGGTGGTTGGCTACCTTGGCAGCTTCGCGGTGCGCTCCGGGTAGGCGGCGCCGACGTACCGCATGGCGGTCGCGTCGGTGATCCCGAAAAGCCTCATGAGCTTGAGGGGGTCACCGGTGGCGAAGGCTTCGTCGAGGATCCGGTCCTGGCGCAGGCCCTCCAGGGTCAGCCCTTCGGGCAGGCCGATGCGCAGGGAGTTCCTGCTGACGGCCGGGTGGTCCGGGTCGAGCGCGGTCTTCTGGCTGACCAGCAGGTAGGGGTTGAGGGACGTCGGCCAGCGGCGGTGGCGGTAGGCAAGCCAGTCGGAGGCAAGGCGGTGGGTGAGCTCTTCCAGGTAGAGGGTGTGCCGCAGCAGGCCGCGGCGCAGTTCAAGGGTGCCGCGGGCGAGGTTCAGGTCGGCGGTGAGGGCGTCGCGAATCTCGTTGACGGGAACGCCGTGGACGGCGGCCAAGGCGACGGTGAGCCGCGCGAACGGGGTCACGACGTGGTCGAGCAGGCCGGCCAGCAGGTCGGACGGGACGGGGAGGGGGATGCCGGTCAGGTCGCCCACACGCAGATTCCGGGCCGGGTCGCGGAAGACCAGGCGCTCACGCTTGAGCGCCCGGAACAGGCTTCGGAGCGCGATGGCGAGCTGGCGGCGAGCTCTCCCCTCCAAGGTCTCCAGCACGGTCTGCAGCTGTTCGGCGGTGATTTCCCGAAGAGTCGTCATTCCGGCCGCTGTCCACGCGGTGACCGTTGGCTGCAAGACGGCCAGGTAGCGGCGGATGCCCTCCCAGCTGCGCGATCGGCGCCGCCGTGCGCGAGGCAGGTACGGCAGCGTCCGACGCGCAGCGGCAGATCGCGGCGGTGACAGCGGGTGCAGGTGCCTGCCTTCTGCTTCTGCCGCTCCCGCCAGTACCGGCACGGGCCGCACAGGAACCCCGCGTCCGGGTCCGCCGGCATCCAGGCGTCGCAGTCGCTGCACTGGCGCGGCGCGAGCAGCGGATCCAAGTCACCGGCGGCCGTACCGCGGGGGCTGGACGGGACCGCGGGAAGGGGACGCCGGGGCTGCGGTTCCGGGGCCAGCAGGTGGGCTCGGAGCAGGACCAGGCAGACCGTGTCGCCGCATCTCGACAGGTCCCGCAGCAGCGATCTGGCGGCCGGGGCGACTCCCTCTGCCTCGCGTACGGCCAGGGCGAGACGGACCATTTCGGCGGCCCAGTGGTACCAGGCCCTGGTCAGGCCCCGTTCGGTCTTCAACGCGTGGAGTACGGGTTGGGCTCGGTCCCAGGCGTAGGGCGTCCGGGCGGCGATGGCGCGCACCGTCGCGTCGGTAGGGGTGCGGGGCATCGGGAACAGGGCACCCTGGCCCCACGACTGCGGCTCCAGTACTGCCGCGTCGACCGGTTCCTTCAGCTGCTCGTTCAGCTTGCGCTTCCAGCCGGAATTCACCCAACGCCCGTTGCTGTGACCGCGCACGATCGGGCGAGCATGCGTGGCGTAGTACCGGCCAGTTCCGATCATGAGCTGGAGGTCGCGCGGGCGGGCCCCGGGCAGGGCCAGGGCCCACTGCGCGTCGTCCTGCGCCCGGATGGCCAGGAGGCAGGACTTGCACAGACCGTCGGAGTTGAGGTGCGCCTCGTGCCAGCAGCGCGGGCACCTCCCGCGCACGGGGTGGGCCTGTTTCCACTTCTCGCAGCCGGCGCAGATCCATCCGTCGCGCAGTAACCGACCACGTCAGGCACATCGTGCAGCTGCGGGCGGCGCCCGCGCTTTTCGCCATGGCCGGCCTTCAGCTCGGCGGCAGCGAACGTGGTCCGCCGGCCGGGCCGGGGCACCGGCCGCACCGGTCCCGGCTCACGTCCCTCGGCACCGACCGCGACCTGACCCGAGTCCGGGGCTGAACGCACGGCCCCGACCGGCTCGGCCTGGAGCAGGTCGGCGACCGTGCAGCCCAGCGCCTCGCACATCAGGTCCAGGTCGTCCAGGCGGACCGTGACCGGCTTGCCGCCCCACAGCGCGGAGACCTTGCTCAAGGAGGGGTCGAACCCCACCTGCTGGAAGGCGGCCAGCACCTCGCTCGGCCGCCACAGGTCCCGCTGGACGGCGACCATCCGCAGATTCCAATTTCGCCCGCACCGTCACCAAGGCCGTCACCGCCCACGGGTGCCGGCCCGTGTAACGGCAATCGGCGCCCGGGCGCTGGCCGCGCCCGCCTCCGGCGCAGAATGGGCAATTCGTTCAGATCAAACCCTCTCGGATGGTCGAGCGGGCTCGTCACCGCTACGCGGACATCCACCGGCTTCTGGGGAAGGGCTGGACGATCAGCGCCATCGCCCGGCATCTGGGCCTGGACCGCAAGAGCGTGCGCCGCTTCCAGACCACCGACCTCGACGTCCTAGTCGGTCCTACGCGCGACCGTTGCTATCTCCGGCGCAGGACACTAGCGGACCCCTGATCAGTCCATGGGGCCTGCTCGATCCGGACGCCGTCGGCGTCGCCCATCAGGTCCCGAGATGGCCGGGCCGCGCAATCGCGTCCCCGTCATCGGAGCAGGGCGGTGTTGGGCCAGGACACTCCGCTCGGGCGACTGGCCGTGGGCCTCCGGGGCGAGGAAGAGGCCGCGCTGCTCCGGCGGCTTCTCCTCCTCCGCGACGAACGGATTGGCCAACGCCCAGGCATCCCGGCGTACCCCGGTGACCATCCAGCACACCTCCGCCCCCGGCCGTCCGCCGCGGATGTCGAACGATCCTCCGCCCTCGTGGCGGACCACGTACAGCTCGGGCGCCGGGCCCTCGAGAGGCGTCACCTGATAGCAGAGCCGGCCGTTGAGCGCGACGAACCACTCAGGCAGGGCGACGGTGGCTTCGCCGGCTGCGTCGAGCGCAACCGTGTCGTCGTAGATGTTCTTGCGCTCCGACGACTCGACCGAGCAGTGCGAGAGAGTGCGGTTCGCCGGGTCGAGAGGGTGGTCGATGCGGAACTGGCAGGCCGACTTGTTGATGCTCCCGGACACATCGACGTCGCCCTGGAATTGGGCGGCCCTGTAGCTGCCTTTGGCTATCAGCCCGGTGTCTCCCTCGGCTCGGACGCCGACGCTCCGAGGCGGGGTGCCTTCACGGCCGTAGCCGATGCCATGAACACCTGTTTCGTCGCTTGCCCCGTATACCCCGGTACCGTTGCGGCTGAATCCTTCTACCCCATCGCCGGCGTCGGCGGACCCGATCACACCCTCACCTTCAGGTCCGCCGAGCCCGACCACTCCGACACCGAACTCCTCGGCCTTATTGGGAGCTTCGTTACTCCACCCTTCAACTGCCGCCTCTCCCGGGCCGGCTATCGCCCTAATGCCGGCATCCTGTTTACTCTCCGCCCTCAAGCCGGGCCCCTGTGCACTCGTCCCCGAGACACCTGGCCCCTGGACACTCGTCCCCGAGACACCCGGCCCGGCGCTGCCCGTACCGGACACCCCGGGGGACGATTCCCCGCCCTGCCCCTGGACACCAGGACCTTGACTCCCCGTCCCCGAGACACCTGGCCCCTGGACACTCGTCCCCGAGACACCCGGCCCGCGATCCGTCCTACCGAGCACACCCGCGCCGTCGCCGCCGCCCGTCCCCAGCACCCCGGTGCCCCCGCGGCAGAAGCCGTGCACGCCGATGCCTGTCGCGGCGATGTTAACGCCGAGGACGCCCGCCCCGCTCTCGATAGCGGTGTCGGATACCGGGGCCGTGGTAGCCGGGCTGCTGCTGCTGCCAATGACACCCGGTCCGTCCCCGTTGGAGCCGTGCACGCCGAAGCTGATCCGCGGGCTCTCCAAGCCCGGATCGAAGTTACTGGCGGATTGGGCCTGAGTCTGCGGAGGTCCGAGGGACATCTCGCCACCCCATCTCTGACGATCGGATGATCACCGGTAGGTGATCGGAAGAATCGGAGAGCCTGAGTGGCTCCCGTTGGCCGGTGTTAGGCCCTCTGCTCGCCCTCCCGCAGCGCGGACGACGGCTCCGGACGGCGCAGCGCGGCCAGGCCGCGCTCCGGTGGCTCCCCCCGAGCCTCGGGATGCAGCAGCAGCCCGCGTTCGTCCTGTGCCTTGTCCGTTTCCTCCGGGATCGGATTGGCGAGGGCCCATGGATCCCTGCGGACACCGGTGACCTGCCAGCACACCTCCTGGCGGGAACTACCACCCGCGATTGAGAAGCTGTTGTCGGCCAGCTTCCGGCTCACGTGTAGATTGGGCGCCGGCCATCCCAGCGCCGTCAACTGGTACCGGACGGACTCGTTGAGCGCCTCGAACCATTCCGGCAGGCTCACCGTCGCCTTCCCGCTGACGTCCAGGGTCACCACACCGTCGTAGACATTCTTCATCTCCGGCGAATGGACGAACGCATGGGAGAGGAAGCGGTTCTCCGGGTCCAACGGATGGTCGATCCGGAACCCGCCACCCCCGTCGTTGAGCAGAGTCCCGTTCAGATGGAGATCACCATTGATCTCCGCTCCGAGGTGGCGGCCGGTGATGCGGATCCCCAGGTCACCCACCGCGTCGACCGCCGGACCCACGTCGCTTTTGGCGAGCACACCCGGACCGCCCACCCCGAAGCCGGCCACGCCGTAGGGACCATGCCCCTCGACACCTGCATCTAGTCTGCTCTCGCCAAATACCCCTGGGCTCTCGTCACTGGTGCCCTGTACGCCCACGCCATCGGTGCAATTCCCACTAACACCCGGTCCATATTCGTAGCTCACGCCCGTCACCCCGGGACCGTGTTCACCGACTCCGGATACCCCCTCCGCGGAGCCGACACCCCGTCCGACGACGCCTGGCCCCGTTGTGCTCTCCCCCAGCACCCCCGGGTTGCCCTCGCCACCCCGCCCCAACACGCCGGTGCCGCTGCCGCAGAAGCCGTGGATGCCGATGCCCTGGATGGCGAGGTTGACGCCGAGGACGCCCACGCCGCTCTGGATCGTGCCGGCGGCCTCGGGGCCGGTGGCGGCCGGCGTACTGCTGCTGCCGATCACTCCCGGCCCGTTCCCGTTGGAGCCGTGCACGCCGAAGCTGATCCGCGGGCTCTCCAGGCCCGGATCGAAGGTACTGGGGTTCTCTCCCTGCGCCTGCGGCGGTCCGATGGGCATCTTGACACCCTCCTCGATGATTTGGCGACTGATCACCGGTAGGCGATCTGGAAACAGGAGAGCTTGACCGACTCTCCGTTGGCCGCTGCCCCGGTGAGGTCCGCGGTGATGAAGTACCGGTGCGTCTTGTTGGTGACGAACGCGGGCACGGGCACGGGGGTGGACGCATTCAACGCGGTGACCGTGACGAGGTCCTCCGCCCCGGCTCCGGAGAAGTCCTTGCGGTACAGAACCACGGTGAGGACTCCGGTGTCGTTCGTGGGCCTGGTGCCGAGCACCAGGAGCGACTTGAGCTCGACCCCCTCCGGGAGGAGGACGTTCATGATGCCGTGTGCTTCCTTGGCATCCGAGACCTTCTGCGACTGGTCGGTGGCCACCACCCAGGGTGTGGGGGGCACGGTGTTCGTCGGCACTCGGTTCGGGGTGAGGAGGGGCACCAGCGAGAGGAAGGACTCCTGCGGGACCATCGATCTGATCAACGGGTTGAGGTGTGTGTGCGCGAGGGTGCTGAACTCGTCCTGCAGGTTGTGGAACCTGATGTTGATGCCGTTCTCCCCGCCTGCCTGGACGCGGTCCTCGTTGTCGATCCAGTCGGTGTGGGAGAACTTCGGGACGTACTCGGGGATCTCGGGACTCATGGTTCGTCGTCCTTGGTCGGTCGGAGGAAGCGAGCCGGCGATCGGGACGGCAGCTCGTCCGACCGGTGGTAGGTCGGGAAGGTGTAGGCCGGCAGCAGGTCGGTGTCGGCGGCGTCGCCCGACAGCTCGCGGACGTGTGCGCGCAGCCGTTCGGTACGGAACTCCACGCCGATCGGGTGGAACCAGTTGAGAATGTTGAGGATCAGGTCGTAGCGGTCCTTGCTGATGAAGAAGTCGCTCTGCCCGTCGAGGTCGCCGCCGAGCCGGACCTCACACTGGTAGGGACGCAGCCCACCGCTCGGTAGGTAGGTCGCCCGCACCGGCACGACGCCCGGGGCCGCGCCCTCCACCCGGTTGACCGGGTCGGTGAGTGAGGTGGCTGTCACCCGTCCGTGCCCGGACGGGGTGACCGACCAGGACAGCTCCCGGCCGCCACCGGGGCCCAGCACCTGGCGCGACATCGTCTGCGGCGGCCTAGGCGCCGGCCCGAGCAGCGGTGCCGGGTCGGCCAGCAGCACGCTCCCCGTGTTCTCAGGGGCGGCCAGCAGGCACGGCCGGTACGGCGCGGCCGCCGGGCTGGTGGCGAGGGCGCGGCAGTCGCCACCGGGATCGAGGGCCCGGGGCAGCAGGGTGTCGGTGCTCGTGTCGATCACGTGCACGCGCCCGGCCGCCGACGCCGAGCCCGCGGTTGCCACGTACAGGTGCCGGCCGTCGGGGTCGGCGTGCAGGATCAGCGGCACGGTGGTGGGCGGGAAACCTGTGATGGTGGCGGTGGGTGCGGTCGCCCCAGCGCGGTAGACCTGGACGGAGACAATCGGGCCGGTGCGGCAGGCCAGGTAGAGCTTGGCCCCGGCCGGGGTGAAGGCTGCATCGAGGGCCTCGCTGCCGGGTCCCGTGCTGACGGCGGTGCCCTGGAGCTTCAACCTGGCTCGGAGCACCAGGTGGAACTGCCCGCCGTCCAGCAGCACGACCAGGGCGGGGGCGCTCGCAGTGACGGCGAGCCCGCGCGGAGCGGCCGGGAGGTCCGCACTCCCGGTCGGCTGTCCGGTCTGCGGGTCATAGGCGCGAATGTGCGGGGGCGTCCGGTCGCCCGCGTACGCGACGTAGAGCCGGTTGCCGTCGGTGCCCAGCGCGACAGGGCGGGGGCCCTCGAGTGGCGGGAGGCTGGGGGCCAGGGTGACCGGGTCGAGCACCGAGACGGACCCGGCGAGCTCGTGCGCCACGAACAGCCGGCCGCCGGCCATGGTGAGCGGGCCGGGAAAGGGCGTGACCAGGGTGGAGTCGGCGAAGGCGAGCCGGGGGAAGCCTCCGCGGCGATCGGCTGCCACGGTGAAGGTGACGACGCGATGGCTGCCGGGGTCGGAGAGGTGCACGCGGGCGCCGTCGGGGGTGAAGCAGGCGGCGACCGGGGCGGCGTGCGGTTCGGCGGCGACCACCGCGTGCTCGCCGACGGCGAGGTCGGGTGGGCCGCAGACCTCGATCGGCTCGCCGGCGGACACCGCCACCTCGACGACGGGCCGGGCGTCGGCGGGCGGCGGGTCCGGCTGGGCGACCTTGACATAGTCGAACCCCGCCTCGAAGGCCAGCACGGCCAGTTCATCTGCGGGCAGCACGCTGTGTCGCAGATGCAGCGCCCGGCCCTGGGCACGCAGACCGGCCGCGGCGGGGTCAAACGCGGCCAGCACTGACAGGGTGCCGCCCGCGGGCAGCAGGCCGAGCAGCTGGTCCAGGGCGCGGGAGGTGACGCACTGCATCCTTCGGTGGGCCGGGTCGGGGCCGTAGTCCACGGCGCGGGTGGTGCCGCGCAGGTCGTCCGTTCGGGTCAGCAGCCAGGCCGGGTCGAAGTGGTCGGTGTGCGGCCCGGCGGCCTGTGACTCGGTGACCCCGGTCCGGCCGGAGTGGCTGATCGACTCACCGATGGCGAGGCCGCCGGCGGCGGGAGTTATCCGCAGGACGAGACTTCCGCCCCGGACGTGGCCGGCGCGGACGACCTCGACCTGGACGGTCACCTCCCCGGCGGCCTCCGCGGTGAGTGTGGCCGGGACGCCCTGGCCGACGGTGGCCGCTCCGGGGCCGCAGCGGGTGACCGACCAGTGGACCTTGGCGCCGGGGAGCCGGGCCAGGTCCGGATCCAGGCCGAGGGATACGGACTCGCCCGCCCGTACCCGCCGTTCGGGTGGGGTGACCAGGATGCGGAAGGCCGGGCCGGGCGGCTGGGCGGCGCGGACCAGGCCCTCGGACGTGTGCTGGACCCAGCCGAAGCCGGCGGCGTGGGCGTGCACCGCGAGTTCGCCGGGCTCCAGGGCGGAGTGCCGCAGAAGCAGGGCCCGTCCGACCTGGTGCAGGTCGGTGGCGGCAGGGTCGTGGGCGCGCAGGACGTGCAGGGTCCCGGGTCGGCTGGCAAGCCGGTCCAGTAGCGCGTCCAGGGCCTGTTTGACACCGAGTTGCATCAGTACGGTGTCGGGGTTCGGGCCGAGGTCGAGGCCGGTCCGGCCGGCGTGCCGGCAGAGCCAGCCCGGATCGAAGTCGGGTTCGTCCTCCGGGGTGCCGACCGCCTCGGCCTCGCCCGCTCGCCGGTCGCCGTCGGCGGTGATGCTCTGGCTGCGAATGAGCGGGTGGGGCAGGATCCGCAGGTCCAAGGTGCCGGTGGCGGGTTGCCCGGCTACCTCGTCGATCTCGATCGGCGCCTGCGCCTCCCCCTGTGGCACTGGGCCGTTGAGTGCCCTCCGCAGCGCGTCCACGGTGGGCACGAGCCAGCCCTGGAACAGCCCGAGCCGCATCCGGTAGTGGTCGTCGCTCTCCCCGGTCACTGGTTCGAAGCCGGTCCGGGCGGTGCGGGAGATCCGTACCTCCTCCAGCAGGCCGGTGTACCCGGCGTCGACCGGTCCGGTGGGCGTCTCCTCCCGGCCGAAGCCCAGCACGACGGGCTGGTCGTTGGTGAGCGTGCCCAGCGCGTCCAGCCGTTGCCGGGCCACCTCGATGCCGTCCACGAGGAGCCGGACGGCGGACGGCCGCGGGCCGGCCCGGTCGCCGGGGACACGGTCCAGACGCTCGATCACGGCCGCGACATGGTGGAAGGGGCCGTCACCAAGGTCGCGGTCCGCGAAGAGTTCCACCGCGTGGCCGGCGTCGTCGGCGAGTGACAGCCGCAGGTTCCGGCCGAGCCCGCGGAAACGGCCGACGGTCAGCGACCAGCCGGGCACGGCAGCGGAGTTCAGTACGGAGCGCTTGGCGATGACGGCGCCGGGCCGGTCGGCGGTGCGGGTCGGCCGGACGATGGCCTCGACGGTGAGCGGGTCGTCCGGGCCAGTGTCGAGGACCGGGGCCGGATCGACGGTGACCCGGCTGTCGGTGGTGAACTCGAAGGCCGCCGAGAAGCGGCCGGTCCGCCCGCTGAGCGCGCCCGCGTTGCGTCCCCGGTGCGGGGTGGTGCCGAAGCGCGCCGCGTCGTCGGCCACGTCCTCGACCTCGCTGCCGGGTGCCGCCCGGTCATCCAGGTGGTACAGCGCCACCGTCTTGTCGTCCCAGGTGTGCGGCCTGGGTGGGAAGCGGGGTGCGCCGAGGTCCTGGCCGATCAGGTCGAGGCTGGCCCCGTGGGCGCGGTGCGCGTAGCGCTGGGCGGACACCTCGGCGAGGCGCCGGCCCAGGTCCTCGTAGTCGGAACCGATCACCCACAGCAGTTTGGCGAGGTTGCCCAGGAGGGCGGTGACCTCCCAGTCCGCCGCCGACCGCGGGGCCGGGGGGAGCGGCCTGATCCGGGCCAGCCGCACCTGACCGACGGGTCCGGCTGCGGCGGGCGGCTCCACCGGCATGCCCCGGCCGGCCGGCCAGCCGGCCGGGAACCGGGCGGTGACCGGTGGTTCGGCCCGCCCGGACGCGTCGACGAAGCCGACCTCGACGGTGAACGGCTCGGCGGTGTCGCACCGGGGGGCGAGCAACAGACGGGGTGAGTCCGGCAGCCGCCCGTAGTGGTCCTGGTAGGCCTGGAAGCGGTCGTCGTACATGGCCGTCAGGCTCCCGTCCGGGCCGGGGCCGAGGCGCACGGCGAGCCGTTCCATGCCGCGGTCGTAGGCCGGGGTGAGCCCGCCCCGCATGGTGTCGAGGAAGTCGGCGGTCATTGTGGGGTCACCTGGAGGTCGACAAGCGGGCTGTCGAGGGCGAACCTGGCGATCTCGTCCGGCGCGAGCAGCAGGTTCTCGCCGACCGACAGCTCCTCGGCGCTGCCGTATTCGGCGCCGCCGAAGCCAATGTCGCCGAAGGAGGGGGCGCAGCGGCGCAGGCGCAGGTTCTGGACGTCGACGACTCCCGCGGTCGAGCGGGCGGTCAGGACGATGTCCGAGTGCAGGACGCCCCGGCCCATCCGCAGCCGGTCCACGCCGTTAGTGAAGGCCGCGAGGATCTCGCCTCGGATGGCGTCCGGGTCGTGGCCGGCCTGGACGACCAGGGTGGCCCGGATGCCGACGTCGACCTGGTTGGCCGGTTTGACGTTGGGGAAGATCGACACTGGCCGCCACTGCCGGACGGCTTCGACCACAGCGTCGTGGACGGGCGGGAGGTCGCCGTCGGCGGGCTGCCAGGGCCAGCCGGGTTCGACGGCCACGATGATGTCGAAGTAGTACGGCGATCCGGTCGAGTGCCCGGCGGAGAAGGTGCGCTGGCCGAAGCGGTAGGTGTTGAAGCGGCTGCGGGAGGCGTCGACGCCGCCGAGCGGGTCGAAGATCGCCGCGTCGCGGACGCCTGGGATGTCCAGGATCTGTGCCAGGACGGCGTCCTGGGTCCAGAGGGTGCGGGGGACACCGAGCAGGCGAGCCCGGTAGACGTCGTCGGGTTCGAGGAGTTCACCGCCGAGGATCGCCTCGGGAACTGTGACGGTGATCTGCGCGGGCCCCAGATTGAGGTGGGCCCGGGCCCAGACGGGCTCCAGCCGCAACGGCTGACCGGCCGGCAGATCGCCCTGCCTGCCGCGCGGGACGGCCCGGATGCCGACGGTGACTGGGGAAGCGTCGGCCGTCAGGCGGACGGCCTTGGTGGTCCGCAGGCTGACCCTGGGCGCGTCGGCGGCGTCGGTCTGGAGGACTGTGCCATGCGGCAGGACGAAGGGGCGCTCGGGGTCGAGGCCGGTGAGGGTCAGGGCGACCTCGCCGGTGGCCTGAAGCTGCCGTCGCTCCAGCCCGAGGTCGGTGCCGAGGAGGTCCAGGCTCGGGCCTTGGGCGGTGGTGGCGAAGTTGGCGTAGTACTGATCCTCCAGGCCGCGCCAGAGCTCGTGGACGTGGACGGCGGCGGCGTCCAGCACCTTGCGCAGGGCGCTGCCCGAGGTGAGGTCGACGTCGCTGCCGAACATGGCCCGAGCGCGCTCCTGTTGGTCGGCGACGATTCGGTCGATGCCCTTGAGGACGAAGCCGTCCGGGGTCACGCCGTAGCCGTCGGCGGCGGGAGGGTCGGGGCCGACCGATCCAGTGGGCGGGGCGAGGTCAGTCAAGGCGTCCCCCTGACGTGAGGGTCAGCGTGGAGCCGGCGATGGTTTCGATGATCGCGTAGACGGTGTACCGGCGGCTCGCCCGGGCGCTCTGGACGATCCGCTCGTACGTGGCGGGGGCCAGGTCGGGTCGCAGGTCGCGGTAGCGCTGGTCGTCCTGGAAGAACACCTCTCGGACGTCGGCGACCCGGCGGTCGGCGCTGAGACAGCGGACGAGTTCCATCCGGATGTACTCCTTGCGGGCGGGGAGTTCGAGCGCGTAGCGGCCGAGGGCGAGCTGGTCAAAGCCGAAGGCGGTATTCAGCCGGTCGGTGCCGAGCTGGGTTTCGACGGCCAGGAGCAGGGCTTGGACGAGGGTGTCGAGGCCCTGGTTCTCGGCCGGGCCGCCGGTGGTCGGGTCGGTGACCAGGTCGCCGTCGTCGAGGGCCAGGCCGTGGCCGAGGCTGGGCGCGCCGGAGCGGCCGGCCGGCGGCGCGCCGTACAGGTTGGGGTACAGGGCGGCGAGGGCGCCGGGGTCGGTAGGCACACCGGGACCGGTCAGGACTCCGGGGTCGATCGGGACGCCGGCCTCGGCTGGCAGGCCGGGGTCGGTCATGGCGCCGGGATCGTTCATTCAGACCGCCTCCAGGACTTTCTGGCCGGGGTCGGCGATGTTCCATGTACCGGGACCTGCGCCGCTCGCGGTGACGCCGTTCGCGGTGGCGAGCAGGGCCGGCCGCTCGCCGACGGCGAGTTTCGCGGCAAGGCCCACCGGCGGGGCGGGTGCGGTGACGCAGGGCTGCGGGTTCCCGCTCGGGAGGACGGCGGTGCAGGGCGTGATCATGCCGGGTACGGGCGTGGCGGCGCTCCCGAAGGCGAATGTCGCCTCCGCGCCCGAGAGCAGGACTGCTTTCCCGGCCACGGTGACTTGCGGGCTGGCCGGGCCGGGCAGCCGGCACATCCCGCCGTGCGAGCACTGGATGATTGCGCCTTCGACGAGGACGAGAGGCATCAGCCGATCGCCACCTTTCCCTTGTCGAGCGTGAGGCTGGCTCCGCCCGCTCTGATGGTCGCGTTGTTCGCGGTGACGCTCAGTTCGGAGGGGCCGACGGCGACGCTCACCTGTTCGGCCGCCACGCTCGCCGTGGCCGAGCCGGCGGCGACGGCCACCTTGCCGTCGGCGACGGTCACGGACGCCTGGCCTGCCGTCACGGTCACCGTGGCGCCGCTTGCCGCCGTGAGCGTGACGTCGCCGGTCGGGCCGATCCGCACCTCGGTGCCCGAGGCGTGCGAGAGCAGGAACTCCTCCGCAGAGCCCTCGGCAGGCCGGTCGCCGACGGCGGAGCAGGCGGAGGTGCCGACCACCAGCTTCAGCCCGACCGCCTCAACCACCCGGCGGCCGTCCGCCGCGGTGAGGTCGTTGGCGCCCTTGCCCACCGGGCGCGGGTCCGGCCCGGGGGTGAGGGCAGTGGGCAGGCAGAGCCACCAGTCGCCGCCCTTGGCGGCGGGGCGGTCCATGGCCGGCTCGTTGGTCCAGAGGAACCCTGCGACCACGGAGTCCTCCCGGGACGCGCGGACGCCGTTCAGCAGCGCGCGCATGCCCGGGTAGACGGGCACGGACAGGCCGGTCTTATGCCAGGCGAACGGCGCGGCCAGCGGCTTGTCGTGGAGCACCGGCCCGCCGTCGGCCACCGCGAGGTCCACACTCGGCGCGACGGCCTGCGGGTTCTCGCCCTGCCCGTACCCGAGGTCGGCCGTCCGGTGGTCGGGCTTGGCGGCGGCGACAAGGCCGACGTCGACGGAGGGCAGGACGGTACGGGCGTCGCGGATCCGCCCGGAGATCGCCTCGGCGATCGCGGCGGGGCTGCCCCGCCGGGCCGCCTCGGTGTTCCTGCGGTTGGCGGCGTCGGTTCCGCTGCGGCCCCCGGCACCGATTCCGCCGCCGGGGCCGGCGCTGAAGACGGCGGCCCGGCCGGTGCAGACGTAGCCGCCCTGGGAGGTGAAGGCGTTGCCCCGGGGCGAGAAGGAGTGGGTGAGCTCGATGATTCGGTAGCCCTGGAGCGGGTTCTGGTAGCCGTCCACGCTCGCCGCGACCAGCTGGCCGGCCCGCAGCTCGGGCACGCCGAGCACGGTGAAGTCGAAGGCGGCCACCGAGATGTCGTCGGGCAGGTCGCGCGCGACCCGCAGGGCTGCCGCGGTGCCGGCCTGGACCGGCCGGAAGGCCGCCAGCCGGGCGATGGTCCCGGTCTCGGGCACGATCAGCACGTCCTCACCGGCGAGCGCCGTCAGCGCGGCGGACGGGTCGGGCGGTACGGACAGTCCCGGCCCGGCGGGCGGGTGGGTGACGGCGGTGCCGAACTGCACGGTGCCGTCCTGCACCAGCAGTTCGGCACCGTACTGCCGGGCCAGGCTCGCCAGCAGCTCGAAGTCGTTGGGGGCGTCCAGGTTGACGTCCCGCGCGTGCCCGGTCGGCGTCGCGCCGTCCGCGAGCGTGCCGCCGCTGCGCTCGACGATGGCCTTGGCCGCCCCGGCCGGGGTGGTGGCCCGCGCGACGAAATGCGCGAGCCCGGCCTTCACGGTGCCGCCGCTGCGCAGGCCCCCGCCGCCCGCGCCCGTGGCGGTGAGCAGCCGGAATGCCGCCTCCTCGTAGCCCGTCAGGCACACGCCCAGCGGCGGGAACCGCTCGGAGACGCCCAGCCGGTCCACCCGGCCCTTCAGCACGGCCTGCCGGGACCCGGGCGCGTCCAGATAACCGAGCGTGATCTCCGCCTCGACGGCGTTGTTCGGATCGCCGCGGCCGCCGTCGAGCGCGCCCGCCAGCGCCCGGTGGGCGGCCAGCGGCAGAGCCGCCAGTTCGACGGTGAAGGTCCCGGCCCGGCCGACGGCGTAGCGCACCGTGATCTCGGCGTCGCTCAGGATCCGGCCGGCGGTGACGTCGTTGGACACGGTGAGGTTCAACTTCGGGAAGGCCACGCGGTACCAGAGGATCACGCCCATCGCTGCGCCACCCCGATCACGATCTCGGTGCCGTAGTGGCCGGGTCCGTTGAGGTTGCCCCGGGCCACCCGGGCGGTCACCAGGCGGATCGCCAACTGATCGGCGGCATGGACGAGTTCCGGCTCGACGACGAGCTTGCGCAGGAACACCGTCCGAGGCCCGTCCGCCCCGTGCCGGACGACCCGGAGCACCAGGTAACCGGGCGGGGCCACCGGTGGGGCCGCCGGGGCGGGCGCGGCGAGGTCGTACAGCGTCTCCGGGGGATCGGTGTCGGGGGCGTCCAGCTCGGCGTACAGGCCGAAGTCGTAGGCGGTGGAGCCGATCAGGCAGCCGAAGGCCTGTGGGAGTCCCTCGTCCGGTTCCACCGGCAGCCGGTGAAACACCAGGGCGGAGGCGGTCGGGGCGACGGGCGCGGTCGGATAGACAGGGACAGTCACAGCACACCTCCCAGCTGGCGGCGGACGGGAACCATACCGCTCACACTGCGCGCCACGGCGATGCCGCTCGCGAGCTTCAGGTCGAGGGCCTCGCCGAGGACGGCGGTCAGGCTGGAGCGCGGGACCTGCTCCAGGGTGATGCTGACGTCGATGGCGTCGCGCTTCTGGTTGGACTGGACGAACCGCAGGCCGGTGATCTGCATTTCGAGGCTGATCGTCATCCCGCAGACCACCGGGAGGCCGGCCAGGTCGGTGGCGGGTGCCAGGGCGCGCGAGGTGAGCGCCAGTGCCTCCAGGCCCTTCTTGACCAGCAGCCTGGTCCGGCCGACCAGGACGGCTTCGACCGTGATGGTCCGGGTGGTCGGGGAGACCAGCTGCGTCAGCCGGCTGCCGGCGATCCGGGCCACCTGGTAGCCCTCGTTGACGGTCAGGCTGGTGACGGTCAGCAGCGGCACCGGGCCGATCAGCACGGGGACGTTCACACCGGCGACCATGACGGCCTACCTTTCCGGCTTCCTCAGGACGCGGAGCAGCTTCGGTGCCTCCTCGGCCGGGAGCTCGGCGGCCTCGGCCGGCAGCGATTCCGGCACATCGACACCGACCTGGACGGGCGGCACGTCCACAGGGACTTCGGGTGGCACGTCCACCCTGACCTTGGCGGGCGGTGCTGCCGGCCGCCGGCCCCTGACCCTGTCCCGGATCCAGTTCTGGATCCTCTCCGTCAGCTCCGCGTCGCGGGCCCACTCCCGCACGATGTCCGCCGGGTCGACGTAGTAGTACGAGGCCTGCGGCCACTGCGACCAACTGCGCGCCCCCTTGGAGGCGTTCGCGGACGCGTCCATTGGTCGGAGGTTCTCAGGCGGCCAGACGGCGAGGGTGCGGCGCTCGGCGGACGTCAGCAGCTCGAAGCCTTCCATCCGCGTTATGCGCTCAAGCGAGACGACATGGTCCACCTCCACGCGGCCGGAGGCCGCACGCAGCCGGCCGACCCGGTCGACCGTGCCGGAGGCGGCGACCTCGGCCCGCTCCGCCGACGCGTTGAAGAACTGCCGCATCTGTACCACCGGGCTGACCCGGGCCGCTTCGGCGAGCCGCTCGGCCTCCCGGAGTCTGCGCTGCGCCCGGGCGATGAGGCCTTCGCGGGCCACCCGCCCCACGCCGGACCGGTCGACGCTGACCGCGCCCTCCAGATCGGCGAGTTCCTTGCGGAGCTCGGCGATGCGGTCCGTGTCCCGCGCCCCGGACGGCGTCTTCGGCCCGGTCCGCAGCTCGGTCAGGTGCTCCTCCCACTCCGCGCGCAGCTGCTCCAGGAGTTCGCTCGCCTCCACGAGCTGCCTCTCGGCCTTTAGCTGCTCCACGGTCGGGCGACGCCAGGCGCTCATCTCGGCCGTGATCTCGTCGAACGTGACCGCCGACCGCTCCGCGGCGAGCCGGTCGACGTACTGCAGCACCATGGCCTCGTCCATGCCCCGCTGCTCGCCCAGCGTGACGATCCGCTTCACCTGCTTGAACGCCGTCGTGATGGCGGCGCGCTCGGCAGGACCCAACTTCGTCACATCGCCGAGGAGTTCGAGCAACCGCGCTTCGCCGCTCAGCTTCGCGACAGTGGCCACGCCCTTCTTCACTGCGTAGTACATCGCCTTCATCGGCCCGGTCGGGTCGATCAGGAAGCCTCCGTAGAGCCGGCCGGCGAACTCGCCCACTACGCGTGTGAGGCCCTGTTCCGCCGCCGCGTACGCCTTGAGGACCTCCCGGAGTTTCCGCGCCAGCCCCTCGACCTCGTCGATCTTCACGAGGAGCGTCCGGTAGCGGGCCGCCGTCGTCTCGGCGTCCGCGGCCCTGGCGACATCGAGCAACGGCTCCCGCAGCAACGACAGGCCCTTGGCGGAGCCCTTCAGCAGGCGGGCCGTCGTCGTCCCGAGGTCCAGGGCCGCTGCGGCGACGGCGATGACCACCCAGAGCAGTGAGGGCTCGTCCCGGATGAACCACAGCTGGTACTCCGCGCCCGCCCGCTGGTACTCCGTGATCGCCTCCGCCGCCTGCCAGGCGCTGAGCCCGGTGCCTGCCACCAGGGCGGCCGCGGCGACCCAGCCGCCGACCGGCACGAGCGCCGCGAGGAGCAGGGCGATGGCGGCGACGGCGGCGCCCGAGAAGAGGTGGGCCGCGCCGACCGCCGCGATGTGGTCGTCGACGATCCAGGCGTAGATCGTCCCGCCGGCCACTCCCTGGTCGAGCCTGGCCGCCTCCACCAGTCCCTCCTGGCTGAAAACGCGCTCGGGGTCCTCCACGAGCTCTGTCCGGACCGTGGCCGATCTGCCCTGCAAGTCGTCGGCGACGCCGAGCAGGTACGCGCGGGCGGCGTCCGCGTCGACGCCGACGAGCTTCTCGCGGTCGGTGCCCCGGCCCAGCCGGTCGGGGTCGACGAGCAGGTCGTGGCCGGAGGCCTCCACCACCGTCCGGCTCGCCCTGGTGCTCAAGGACTCGGCCTCGGCCTGGTTCGCCCCCGTCTCCGAGACGAATTCGCCCAGTTCCGGGTTGTACGTGGTCCTCCACCTCAGGGCTGAGGCCGCCGCGAAGTCGGCGCGCGCGGACGAGGTCGCGATGGCGGCGACCATCCTCTCGACGTAGCCGGGGGTGTGCAGTTTGGTCCGCTCCTCGTGGAGCTCGTGGTCGATATGCCCGAGGATGTCGAGCCCGAGCCTCACCGCCGCGGCCCGGAACTGCAGCCGGTAGGCCTCCACCGCGGCGGCGAACGCCTCTTCGTCGGGGAAGCCGTGCCGGTCGAGCGCCTCCTCAAAGCGCCTCCTCATCTCCGCAAGCTCGCGGGCGGTGGCGTAGACGTCGTCGCTCTCGTCCCTACCCAGCTGGTCCTCCAGCTGTTTCACGGCCTGCCACAGCTTGTACAGGTCCTTGCAGCCGAAGAGCGAGGCGGCCGTCTCCTCGGTCCGCAAGGCCTCGGCTTCGCGGAGGCGTTCGTCCTCCAGGTACCGGTCGATCGACGCGTCCAGCTCGGCCCAGCTCGTCGTCTCTCCGGCGGCCCTGCCCAGGTAGTCGGCGCGCTGTTCCGGCGTCATCGCGGCGAACCTGTGCCCGAGCCGCACGGCCGACCGGAGGTCCTCGACGGTCATCGGCCGGTCGCCCGCGAAGAGGATACGCCGGATGCCCTTGGGCAGGGCCGCGAGGTCCCGGCGCAGCAGGTGCTCCTCGGCGACGTCGGCCCGCGCACCGCGCCAGCGTGCCCGCCGGGCGGCGTCCTCGGGGCCGGTGCCGAGCTTCGTCCCCGGGGGCAGGCCGCTCTCCCGCCAGAACCGTTCGTCCGTCTCCGCGTTGATCTGCTCCTGCTCGGCCGAGGGCAGCGTCTCCATCGCGGCCTGGGTGGCGTCCGTGACGGTCAGCACGACGAAGCGGCGCTCGGCGTCCTCCTTGGAGGCCGACCGCCCGTGCCCGCCCACCCAGTGCCACCAGACGAGCCACCGTTCGACCTCCTGCTCGTTCCTGGCCTGGTAGTACTGGCGAACGAACTCGCGCAGCAGCTCGTCCGGGCGCATCGCGTGGTCCACGATCACCCGGAACCTCAGCCGGGTGGGTCCGCCCGGCTGAGGTTCCGTCGCTGCAGAGCGCTTCGCCGGAGCTCCGCCACGGCTGGCGACCCGACTCCGCCGCGGCGGGCGGGTCGGCACATGCGCGGACAGCCGCCTTCCGCCGCCGGCTGCGGACCGGAGAGCGACGGGCCGGACGGCCGGACGGGCCGACGGAGCCAGGGCGGCCGCGGGCTCGCCGGCCTCTGCGGCCTGATCCGCCGTGTCGGCCGCTGGTGGATCCGACTCCGGCACCGCGAAGGCCAGCAGGGGGTGGTGGCGGACCGGCGGTCGGGAGGCCGACTCGAAGGCTTCGGCCGTCGGTACGGCCAGCGGTGCGACCGGTCCGGAAACCGTGGTGATCAGGAGGTCCGCCTCGCCCAGCCCGGCCAGTGCCCGGCCGACCACCGCCAGCAGGACGCTCGCCAGCTCCGCCCGCGGCTGTGCCGGTTCGGTGTCGAAGGCCACCGCCTCCGGCGGGTGCAGCCGGATCCGCAGCACCTCACCGCCGTTCATGGCTCCTGCTCCCGCTGCTGCAGCCGGCCGGCCGGTCGGCTCGGCCCGCCGCTCCGGGGTCCTAGACTGCGTTCCGGCGGCGGACCCGGCCGGGCCGGTGCGCCCCCGGGGGCAACCCCCCGCCAAGAGGTCCCTGGCCTCGCGGAAGCGGACGGCGAGCGCCTCCTCGACCACCCGGCCGAGCTCGGCCAGCGCGGCGGCCGACGGCGTGTCGGTGACCGTCACGGTGATCGGGAACTCGCACTCGATCCGGGGCATGTGCTCGGCTCGCTTTCGTCTCGCCCCTGGGCTCAACTCAGCGCCTGGTAGAGGGCGTCCCAGATGGTGGCGGCGATGTCGTTCCCGGCCTCCCGGGTGACGTCGTCGGCCAGCACCACGTGAATCGGGAAGACGTAGTGCACCTCGGTGCCGGAGCGGTCGGCCATCGCCGCCTCCGATCCGGGCGCCGGGATCTCCCAATCCGCCGGGCACGCCCCGATCGGCCCGGGCCGATCGACGGCCTGCACTCCGTCGGGTTCGGGCGCGGGGCCCGGGTTCCAGTCCGACATCGGATCCTCCCTCGGCCCTCCTCGGGCCGGTCGGGCGACGATCAGGCCGGGACGGCCTGCAGGCAGATACAGTTGAACGTGGTAGTCGGCACACCGTCGATCACGATGGTGTTGGCCACGGACGTGATGTAGCAGTCGTTGAAGGCGATGCTCTTGAACGTCCAGTCGTTTCCCTTCGCCTGCTGAACCCCGATGTTGAACCCCGTGCTGGACAGGGCCAGCGTGGTCAGCGTCGCCACCACCGTGCCGATCGCCTTGACCGCCATGGTGAAGGTGAACACCTGCGGCTGGACGATGTGCGCGACGTTGTCCGCCTCCAATGAGTGCAACGGCTGGACCGGCACGTTGAAGGTCGGGTTGAACGAATCGATCGGCGTCAACGTGACGCTGTCCAGCATCACCGTCAACCGCGTGTCCCACCTCAGGGCGCCGGGCATGGTCTCTCACTCCCTCTCTCGTCCCGCTCACTCAACCCTTGAGGTCGAGGTCGATCGTCAGGCGATGGACGGCTCCCGCGTATACCACCTGGACGGTCAGATCGACGGACCGGGCCGCCCTGGCCTTACTGATCTCCTCGGCCTCGGCGGGGTTCGCTGGGTCCTTGTCCAGCAGCGTCAGCAGCGGGATCGCGATGCTGAAGCCGTCGATGACCTGCCGCGCCACCAGCGGCGAGAGAACCGCCTGCACGATCGTCTCGACGGAGCGGAGCCCGACCCGGGAGATCCGCACGTTGCCGATCGTCTGGATCAGCGCGGCCTTGACCCGGAAGTTGATGTCGTCGAGAACCCGGACGATGTCGATGTACTTCTTGCCCTGACTCCCGTCCGACGTGTAGCCCTCACCGAGGTAGAGCGCGTGGCCCGGCAGCAGCACCGGCCTGGTGATCCAGTTGACCGCCATCTTGTTGAAGGCGTCGATATCGGTGTCGGAGAACACGTCGGGCATCGCGATGCTGATCGGTTTGAGCAGCAGGGAGATGTGCGGCTGGTAGCCGGCGATGACACCGGCCAGCGCGGCCGCGACATCGTCGTCCGACCTGTGGGCGACCAGCACCATCCGCTCGCTGATTACAGACGGGGCGACCACAGCGGCGAGTTCGCTCACCTTCACCGCGCGGTCGAGCATGGCCACGCCGATCCGCTCCTTCCCGTCGCCGAGATCGGCCGTCACATGCTGTTTCAGCGTGGCGAGGGTGGCCGAGCTCTCCTGGGTGAGCGGGGTATTGGCGAGCAGCACGATCTGGACGTCGAGCTTGTCGACCTGCGCCAGCCCGTCGTCCCACCCGGGGCTTGCGTAGTCCACCGGGACACCCCAGACCACGGTTGGCGGCGGGGTCTGCGCGAACGCGGTTCGGACCGCGCGCAGCAGCTCACTGTCGGCCACCTGGGTGACCTTCGTACCGGCGGGGTACTCAGCGGTCAGATCGCCGTCCAGGGTGAGGGTGAAGGGTCCCGCGGCGTGCTCCGCGTCGGAGGCCGGGGCGACTTTGGTCACCGTGTGGACCTCCGACAGATCACCGGAGGTGAACCGCACCTTGAGGGACGCGGGAACGCTCGCTTTCGTGAGAGCTGTGGACTTTCCCTTCTCGGCCTTGTCCGTCAACGTTGTCCCGCCGAGGGAGTTAAGGTAAAGCGCAGCCGTCACTGGCGAGGTGAACGGCTGCGGGTCCGAGGCCGACGCGCCGAACCCGGCGCGGCCGACGATGGCGATGTCGCCGAACGCCCGCAGCGCGGGCGCGAACATCTCGCTGCGGGGATGGACCTCGATGTACTTGACCGGCATCGACCGCTCCTTACGTGATGCGGTGACGGCGCGTCAAGCCGGATGGCACCGGTGCCGGACGACGTGTCGTCCCGGCGTCGGTCCCGGCCGACGGGCCTCGAGGTGGTCTGTCAGGGTTCAGGAGGTGCTCTCCCAGGAAGTGGTCTCGTCAGGACGTGGTCTCGAAAGCGGCCACGAAGCCGTCGGCGGCCAGCAGATCGGTCACCTGCTGCTCCATGCCGGTGGGGTCGGCGTTCGGGAGTGCCGCTCTGGGGAAGACCGCGAGCCACGCGCTCGCGGCCAGGAGCGCCCCGCCGTCGTACTCGTCGGCGTGCGGGCGGGTGTCGTCCAGCGCCTGCCGGCTCCGGACGAGACGGCGCAGCGCGCCGCCGAGGTCGTCCAGGTCGGGGAAGATCAGCACCGAGACGCGCAGCCGGAAGGTGCGGCCGGGCGCGGTCGGGTCGAAGGGCGGCGGCTGCGCATAGTGCAGTCGGTAGAGCCGGGGAAACTCCTTCTGGAGCTCCTGGTAGTCGGTGACCTTGGCACGGCGCATCAGCTCCGCGAGGTCGAGGAAGGCGAATCGGGCGACGAACTCCTCCTGGGTCAGCCCGGTGAGCTCCTCGGGAGCGAGGGACTCCAGCGCGCCGGCGGTCAGCGCGACCCGCGCGGTGACCACGGTGTCCAGCGCGACGTCGATCCAGAGCGGCGGCCCCAGGCTCGGGATCTCCAGGACGGCTCGCGCCTGCGCGATGTCGGGCAGCAGCTTCTCCCAGCTCCCGTGGACCGTCAGCGGCGCGTTCACCGGCATCTGGAACCGGGTCGAGATAACCCGGGGGTCGTCGAGGATCCGCACCTCGAGCGCGCTGGGCTCGTACACGGAGGCGAGTAAGGATCGCAGCCGGTTCTTCTCTGCATCGTCGGCGTGGACCAGTAGCCCTTGAACCCGCGCCGGGTCGAGGTACCGAATCATCAACTGGTCGGAGAAACTGTTCATGTCGTTTCCCGCGCGCGCCGCGCATCACAGACTGTTACGAGGGTGGGGCCGGAATCGGGGCGGAAGGGCCGGGTCTCGGGTCGGGCTCCGGACGCACGGTGCTAGCTAGCCCCATGTGGTCCGGAGGGCACAAACGGGCGACGTTTCCGGACCGGATGCTTTGCTCATCCCCACAGTACTCCGCCCCCTCGCCTCCGAACCAGCCCCGCCGAGCGGTGCGACCTTCCCCTCACCCGAGGACTTCGACCAGGTGGGCCTCAGCGGCCGGACGGGAAGGGCCCGAGGGCTTGAATCCCTTGACGATGAGCCACACTGCCAGCGCCACCTCCCAGGCGACACCGGGGCGGCTGCGATCGCCCCCCGGAGGGACACCTGCCGGTAGAGCCCGGGCAGCACGACGACAGCCGAGGCGCAGATCGACTGGCCGCCGACTAGGTCCAGCAACGCACTGGCCTGCGGCACCAGCCCCGAACGACGCATCAGGTGGACCGCAGCACCGTGTTCAGGCCCAGGCTCGTGCTCACACCCGGCAACGTCAACGCCGCCACGTTCGGCCAGGTCCTCGACGGGATCCGTAGCCCGCAGAACCAGCCCGGACGAAAGAACGCCCCCATGTCGGCACATCTCGATCGCGAGGACCGTGTCCAACATGAGTGCCGTAACGTCCCACTCACGATGGGCGCGGATCCGGCCTCGTCTTGTCAAAGGACTCGATGGGTCCGGGCATACTCAAAGACTCAGCCCGCGCCGTGAAGGTCGGCTCCGGTCCCAGCAGACCGGGAACGGAACTTGCCTGCCGTCCTTCGCGTCGCATTAGGCGTACTCCAGCGGGGCGATCCGACACCTACTGCGGCGCTGGGGCATCGCCGCCACGATCCCCCGAGCGCCACGACCAGATGCGCTCGGTGTTCTTCGGGACGATCGACAGGTCGAGGGTCCGGTAGAGGTCGATCCCGCATCGGGCGGCCGGTGTCGATGAAGACGGTGAGGATCTGCCGCTAGGCGGGGTGTTCGGGGACCTTGGGCGGCGAGGGGGCCTCGGTGACGGGGGGCTCGGGGGGCGAGGAGGGTCTTGCGGGTCGTCCGCAGGTTCTCGATCTCCGTAGTCGAGTCCGTGGAGCCGTCTGGTCCGTTCCCCGATCCGGGCCCGGGCCTGCTCGGCTTGGGCCGTCAGTTCCTGTTCGTGCGCGTCGATACGGTCCAGGACCGCCTTGACGAAAGCGTGTGCGGAACTTCCTCACTGTCCAGCCTCCCGGCCGTTGGGCGCCGACAACGCCTGCTGCTGCCTCAATGCTCTTCGACCGGCGCGCCGGGGGCGACGGGCCGGCAGTCGGCCTCGGTGACCTCGCCCGCACGGTCACCAAGGCCGTCACCGCCCGCAGGCACCGGCCCGTGTAACGGCAATCGGCGCCCCGGCGCAGGCAGGGCCCGCCGCTGGCGGGTCCGGTCTCGACCCGTCAGCCGCCATCCTGGAGTTACTGGCTACAGCGCAACGACGCTGGCACGAGAATTGCTCCAGGGCCGGCCCGATCGCATCCGGGCCGGCCCAGGAGAGCCGTCTCGGCTCCGTCACCCTCGACGGTGAGCTGGGTCCAGTTGCCTGGTCCTGCCGAGAAGGGAGCAGACCTCCCGCAGGAGGACCGGCCACGCTAGGACAGCCACTTCGCCCCCGACAACCGGATTCCCATCGCGACATCCCCGGGCCCGAGCGGAACGGGTTGCCGGCCTGTCGTGCCAGCGGGCTACACCGCCACCCTGCTGTGGCACTCCGCCGCACGCGATTGAGACCGACCCGCTGGCCGGCCCGGCGGGGCGTTGGTGGACGCCGCGGCCGCTTCAGCCGGTGGCGAGCGGACCGATCCGGGCGGGTACCCGCCGCGGCTGGGACCACCCGGCGAACGTGCGCAGCGCCTGCCCGGTGAACGTGCTCCGGGGAAGCTGCCTCGCTGCGACCAGCCGAAATATCCACCGGACCCCAGATAGCCGACGCTGGCGGTTTCGGGCTCCACCTGGCCGCGATGTCTCTGACGCACGGTCAGATATGGATTCCGTCAACCCACCGCGCGAATGCGGCCTGGGTCCCGGAGCCAGCGATGCCGTCGATGGCACCTGTGTAGCCCCAGCTCGCCTTCAAGTAGCGCTGAAGGGCCTTGATCGTCTCGGGTCCGACGATGCCGTCGATGGCGCCGGTGTAGTCGAAAGTGCGCAGAAGACGCTGCATGGCCTGCCAGCTTGTTGTCCCAAGCGCGCCGTCGATGGCGCCGGTGTAGCCCCAGTACTTCTGAAGCAGGGTCTGGAGCTTCTTCGCCTGGGTGGTGCTCAGCCCCAGGTTGGTCACTTCCGTGATCGCGGCTGGCCCGGAGATCGAGGCCGCCTGCCGGCTGTCCGGCGTCGCCGCGAGGGCAGCACCGGACGTTGCCAGGCTCCCTGCAGTGATTCCGACCAAAGCCGTGATGCCGAGGAGCTTCTTCACCAGTCCGTTCATGTGGTGCTCTTCCATGACAACCCGTTGGGCGGGTGACTTTCCTGGCCAGCGGCCAGCGGCCAGCGACCACTGTGGCACGGGCCCCGTCCCTTGCGGGGCGAAACGCGGGCGGATGGCCGGTAGTGCGCTCTACCCGCCCTCACTGCGGAACATCGGAGCGCCACCCGCCAGCGAGTGAGCCCGTCACACCACCAAGATCACCTCATGGCCCGCTTCACGTACCTCACGGAGGCGGAGATCGCCCGCGGGTACGACCTGCCCGGCGGGCAGACCCTCGTACTGTCCAAGGCCGACCTGGAGTCCCTGCCGATGCCCGGCAGCCGGGAGATCCGCGTCCTCGGCTTCACGGCGGCCGACCGCGTCGACCCGATCCACTACACCCCCTCCTACTACCTCACCGCCGCTGGCCCGGGCGCCGGGCCCGTACCGCAGTGCGCCGTGTACGGGGCCGGGGTCGTGGGGCAGGCTGGTCGTCAGCAGCCGCGGAGGGCCAGCCAGCCAAGCCCGACCCTTCAACCACGGTCGTGACCAGCCTGTCGCCACCAGGTGAAGTCCTTGCCCCTCCGGCGGAGAGCGTCCGCCTCCGGGGGGAACTGGACTACTCACCGCCGAAGGGTGGGACGGCGGTACGTGGGCGCCGTGCCGCCGCTGCCTCGTGGACGACATGCTCGGTGCCCTGCTGGAAGTCCTGGTGTGCTACGCCCTGGACCGCCTTCTCCCCCCGGTGACCGGGTGGCTCTCCGCCCGGGCCCGGGCCACAGTCGGCCGGCTGCGGAGCCGACTCCCCGACCGGGCCGCCCGGTCGACGCCGGGGAACCCGGCCGCTCCTGCCGAAGCCGTGGCGCAGGCGGCCGCCCGGACGGCGTGCCTGGCCGCACTGACAGGGCTCGCCGCCGGCCCCGACCGGTGCGGCGGGCGGCCGGACCGCCGGATCGGCGATGCCCTGGTCGCGGCGTGGTGGGTCGGCGTGCATGACCTGGACGTGCTCGCGCGGGCGGCCGGGTGTACGGCCGGGCAGGTCCGGGAACAACTGGCGGCGCTCGGCATCGACACCTCGCACCCCGAGGCCTTCGAGGAGGGCTGACCTACCGGCCCCGGGGCGGTGCCCATGTGGGCACCGCCCCGGGCGTGCGGGTCAGGGGGTTCGGCAGTCGGCCGTGGACAGCAGCCAGTTCCGCGCCTGCTCGATGATGCCCTCGCTGTGACCGACGGCCGTACCGGGTTGCAGCGGGGCATCGGCGACCGCGGCCCAGCCGCCGTTCTCGTCGGCGACGCGCCCGAAGATCGTGGCGAGGTTCGCGGCGACCTCGGTGTAGCGGCCCTGCATCTCGTCCAGGCCTCCAGCACCTCGGAGCGGCGCGCGGACGCGGTGATCGAGATCGCCCCTGGCAGCACGACCGCCTTCCTCGCCGATGCCGCCGCGTGGCGCCGGGCCGGGTACCGCCTCGAGTTGCTGGTGATGGACGTCCGCGCGGCCGACAGCCGCCAGGGCACCGCCCTGCGCTACGCCGAGGTCAGCCGGGGCGGCACCCGCCCGGGCCGGTTCACCACCGCCAGCGGGCACGACCGGTGCCTGGCGGCGGTGCTGGAATGCGTCCAGGCCGTCGAGGAGCAGCGCCTGGTCGACCACCTCAGCGTGGTGAAGCGCGATGGCACCGCCGTCTTCCGCAACACGATCGGCCCCGACGGCCGGTGGACCGGCCCGGTCGGTGCCATGCTCGCCGCCCGGGCGGGGCAGGTGCGGCCCTACACCGAGCAGGAGGCCTGCCAGTTCCTCACCCGCCAGCGCGAGCTGCGCGCGGCGCTGCCGCAGTACCGACGGGAGGTGGATGCGATCACCCGCCTCGCCTGGCCGCTGCTGCCGCCCGCGCTCCAGCCCGGCCGTCTCTCCTTCTCCCTGCCCGCGGCGCTCCCGGCACCGCGCTCCTACGCCCCGGTGATCTCGCTGAGCCTGGCGTCGTAGAGGGCCTCGGTCCGCTCCAGCTCCGCCCTGGTCATCTCCGGCAGTTCGCGCAGCACCCTGGTGATGGCGGCACGCACGGCCAGCAGCTGTTCGACGCGGTCGCGGCCCTGCTAGCGAGTAGCCGGGGGGAGTTTCACCCCCCGGCTCTCTCAGAACCGTGCTTGATCGTCTCCGATCACACGGCTCCCATCGTCCAGTCGTTCGC
>NZ_JBVINN010000053.1:0-53025 GCF_055579305.1 Kitasatospora sp. NPDC032757
CATTCCGAACCCGGAAGCTAAGCCTCACAGCGCCGATGGTACTGCAGGGGGGACCCTGTGGGAGAGTAGGACGCCGCCGAACAATCATTCACAAATAGGCTCCATCCGGGAACGGATGGGGCCTATTTGCATTTCTGCTAACGGCCCCACACGAAGGCCGCCCGCCGACGCGCCCCGTGAACCGGGGAAGCGTCAACGGGCGGCCTGCAAAATGGCGTGCGCGCTGGTGCTACGCGGTGGTGCTACGTATGGTGCTACACGGAGAGTCGCGTCAGCGCGTCCTCGACGGTCAGCTCCTCGCGCTCACCGGTTCGCCGGTCCTTGAGTTCGACGACGCCCTCGGCGGCCCGCCGGCCGACCACCAGTACCGTCGGCACGCCGAGCAGCTCCGAGTCGGTGAACTTGACGCCGGGGGAGACGCCGGCACGGTCGTCGACGATGACCCGCACCCCGGCCGCCGCCAGCTTCTCCGAGAGCTCCAGGGCCAGTTCCGTCTGGACGGCCTTGCCGGCCGCCACGACGTGGACGTCAGCCGGGGCGACCTCGCGGGGCCAGCAGAGGCCCTGCTCGTCGGCGGTCTGCTCGGCCAGCGCGGCGACGGCGCGCGAGACGCCGATGCCGTACGAGCCCATGGTGACCCGGACCGGTTTGCCCTCCTGGCCCAGCACGTCGAGCTCGAAGGCGTCGGCGTACTTGCGGCCCAGCTGGAAGATGTGGCCGATCTCGATCGCCCGGTCCAGCCGCAGGCCGGTGCCGCAGCGCGGGCAGGGGTCGCCGGGCTCGACGACGACCACGTCGAGGTACTGCTCCACCTCGAAGTCACGGCCGCACACCACGTTGCGCGCGTGCGTGCCCGGCTTGTTGGCGCCGGTGATCCAGGCCGTGCCCGGGGCGATCCGCGGGTCCGCGAGGTAGCGTACCCCGGCCAGTCCCTGCGGCCCGACGTAGCCGCGCACCAGGTCGGGCCGGCCGGCGAAGTCCTCGGCGGTGACCAGCTCGACCGCGGCCGGGGCGAGGTGCTCGGCGAGCTTGCCGAGGTCCAGCTCGCGGTTGCCGGGGAGGCCGACGGCCGTGATCTCGCCGTCGACCTTGACCAGCAGGTTCTTCAGGGTCGCGGAGGCCGGGACGCCGAGGTGGGCGGCGAGCGACTCGATGGTCGGGGTGTCGGGGGTGGGGATCTCCTCCAGTCCGGGGTGCGTCGCACCCTCGACAGCGGGGACGACCGTGGTGACGGCCTCGGTGTTCGCTGCGAAGTCGCACGCGGGGCAGTCCGCGAAGGTGTCCTCGCCGGCCGCGGCGGGGGCGAGGAACTCCTCGGAGGCCGAGCCGCCCATCGCGCCGGAGACGGCGGAGACGACCCGGAAGTCGAAGCCCAGCCGCGTGAAGATCCTGATGTAGGCCTCGCGGTGCAGCCGGTAGGCCTCGCCCAGTCCCTCGTCGGTGACGTCGAAGGAGTACGAGTCCTTCATCTGGAACTCGCGGCCGCGCAGCA
Source organism: Kitasatospora sp. NPDC032757 (assembly GCF_055579305.1). Classification (NCBI taxonomy): domain Bacteria; kingdom Bacillati; phylum Actinomycetota; class Actinomycetes; order Kitasatosporales; family Streptomycetaceae; genus Kitasatospora; species Kitasatospora sp. NPDC032757. The sequence continues at coordinate 1,493 of NZ_JBVINN010000053.1, forward strand.
CACCGGAGCGGGGCCGGGCCTCGTCGCGGTACTTGGTCTGGATCTGGTAGAGGATCACCGGCAGGTCCTTGTAGGACGAGCACTGGTCCTTGACGACCTGGGTGAAGATCTCCTCGTGCGTGGGCCCGAGCACATAGGGCGCGCCCTTGCGGTCCTTGAGCTGGAAGAGCAGGTCGCCGTACTCGTCGGCGCGGCCGGTCGTCTCGTAGTTCTCGCGCGGGAGCAGCGCCGGCAGCAGGACCTCCTGGCCGCCGATCGCGTCCATCTCCTCGCGGACGATCCGGGAGACGTTCTCCAGGACCCGCTTGCCGAGCGGCAGCCAGATCCACACGCCGGCCGCAGAGCGGCGGACGTAGCCGGCCCGGACCAGCAGCTTGTGGCTGGTGGTCTCGGCGTCGGCCGGGTCGTCCCGCAGTGTCTTGAGCATCAACTGGGACATGCGCAGGACCATTTGGCTCTCCCCGGGGGTTCTTTGAACGCTGCTGCCAAGCGTATCGAGCCCTGTGACGCCCGCTCCGGGAGCGCCGCCGCCCCCCTCGGCCGTACTCGTCGCCCGCGCACTCGGGACGGCCGCCGCCCGTGCCCGGCGGCGGCCGTTGCGGGGCGGCCGTCCGGCGGGGCGGGGCGGTCCCGGACGGGCGGGAAGGGCGGTGTGCCACGGGAAGGCCATGCTCAGAGGGGGTCCGGCCGAGGGGGCACAGCGGCCGGAAGGTAGCATGAGGGCACCCTCCTAGCTCGAAAGATGGACTTGTGACTGTCAACGACGACGTGTTCACGGACTGGAAGAACCGCGAGGAGATCGCGGAGTCGATGATTCCGATCATCGGCCGACTGCACCGGGAGAGGGACGTCACAGTCCTGGTTCACAGCCGCTCCCTGGTGAACAAGTCGGTGGTCAGCATCCTCAAGACCCACCGGTTCGCCCGCCAGATAGCCGGGGAGGAGCTCTCGGTCACCGAGACGCTGCCGTTCCTTCAGGCGCTCACCACGCTGGACCTCGGTCCCTCGCAGATCGACATCGGCATGCTCGCCGCCACCTACGGTGCCGACGACCACGGCCTGTCGGTGGAGGAGTTCACCGCCCGGGCGGTGGCCGGCGCGACGGGTGCCGACAAGATCGAGCGCTCCGGCTCGCGTGACGTCGTCCTCTACGGCTTCGGCCGCATCGGCCGTCTCGTCGCCCGCCTGCTGATCGAGAAGGCCTCCGACAACGGCCTGCGGCTGCGGGCCATCGTCGTTCGCCAGGGCGGCGACCAGGACATCGTGAAGCGCGCCTCGCTGCTGCGCCGCGACTCCATCCACGGGCAGTTCCAGGGCACCATCACCGTTGACGAGGCGAACAGCACGATCATCGCCAACGGCAACGCGATCAAGGTCATCTACGCCAACGACCCGTCCGAGGTCGACTACACGGCGTACGGGATCAACGACGCCATCCTGATCGACAACACCGGGAAGTGGCGCGACCGCGAGGGTCTGTCGAAGCACCTCCGCCCCGGCGTCGACAAGGTCGTCCTGACCGCCCCGGGCAAGGGCGACGTCCCGAACATCGTGCACGGCGTCAACCACGACACGATCAAGCCGGACGAGCAGATCCTGTCCTGCGCCTCGTGCACCACCAACGCGATCGTCCCGCCGCTGAAGGCGATGGACGACCAGTACGGTGTGCTGCGCGGCCACGTGGAGACCGTCCACTCGTTCACCAACGACCAGAACCTGCTGGACAACTACCACAAGGCCGACCGCCGCGGCCGCTCGGCACCGCTCAACATGGTGATCACCGAGACGGGGGCCGCCTCGGCCGTCGCCAAGGCGCTGCCGGACCTCAAGGCGAAGATCACCGGCAGCTCGATCCGCGTGCCGGTGCCGGACGTCTCGATCGCCATCCTCAACCTGCAGCTGGCCCGCGAGACCACCCGCGAGGACGTCCTCGAGTACCTCCGCGACATCTCGCTGACCTCGCCGCTGAAGCGCCAGATCGACTTCACCACCGCCCCCGACGCGGTGTCGAACGACTTCATCGGCTCGCGCCACGCCTCGATCGTCGACGCCGGCGCCACCAAGGTCGAGGGCGACAACGCGATCCTCTACCTGTGGTACGACAACGAGTTCGGCTACTCCTGCCAGGTGATCCGGGTCGTCCAGTACGTCTCGGGCGTCGAGTACCCGACGTTCCCGGCCCCGGTGGTCTGATCCCGGCGGTCTGCTTCCGGGGTTCGATCCCGGTCCTGATCCCTGATCCCGGACCCTGATCCCGGACCTCGATCCAAAAGCGCAGGCCCGAAGGCCGCTCCCGCTTCCGGCGGGAGCGGCCTTCCTGCTTGGCCGGGGTGCCGGCCCTGGCGTTGCGCCGGCCCGTCCGTGAGGCGAGGATCATCTCCGCTATTGACGGTGGCATGCCAGTGTCGGGAGGATGCCGGGGTCGTCCGTCCGGGCCGAGGAGAGGGACACCGATGGCTGTTCGTCCGCTGATTCGCCGAACCGGCCGCCTGCTGGGGGCGGCCGTGCTCGCCCTCACCGGGGCGCTGGCCGCCGCCGGGCCCGCGCAGGCCGACTTCGGGAGCGACTATCACGACCCGGTCAGCGCGGCCAAGCCGCTCACCAGGCCGGACACGCGCTCCTGCACGGTTGAGGTGATGCACGACCAGCCGTTCCGGGACGGGTACGGCAGCCCGCCGGACACGCCGTACAGCGCCACGGTGGTGCCGCCCGCGGGGTGCACGGGGCCGTGGTCGGCCGTGGTGATGGAGCTGCGCGGGCAGGTGGCCGGGCGGCAGTTCGACCGGCTGTTCAGCGTGCGGGTCGGCGGGGTGCAGGTACTGCTCTCGTCCACGCCCGAACCGTCCAAGGACGGGATCGAGTGGGCGGTCGAGCGGGACGTCACCCGCTATGCGCCGCTGTTCGCGGGCGGGGCGCAGCCCTTCTCCTTCGACCTGGCCAACGTCACCGACGACACGTACACCGGCGTGTTCCGGATCTCGGCGAGCTTCACCTTCTACACCACCTCCGCGCGCTGGCCCGCCGCCCGCACCGCCGACCGGGTGCTGACCACCGGGGCGTTCGGGCTCACCCAGGCCGCCCCGACGGCTGCCCGCGAGCTCACCTTCCCGCAGAACCTGGAGCGGCTGACCGCCGAGGTGTACGCGCGGGGCGGGGGCGCCTGCGAGGAGTTCGCGTACGCCTCCGCGCCGGACGAGTTCGCACGCGCCAACCCGGGGACCGGCATCTGCGGGAAGGGACCGTTCCGTGAACTGCGGCTCAGCGTCGACGGGCGGACGGCCGGTGCGGTCTGGCCGTACCCGGTGATCTACACCGGCGGGTGGGACCCGCTGCTCTGGCGGCCCACGCCCGGCATCTTCGCGTTCGACCTGCCCGCCTACCGCCTCGACCTCACCCCGTACGTCGGCCTGCTGCTGGACGGCCGCCCGCACAGCGTCGGCATCACCGTCAACGCGGCCGAGGCCCAGAGCAACGACGTCTGGAGCGGTCAGGTCAACCTCTTCGCCGAGACCGACCACGGCGCCGCCCGCACCTCCGGGCAGCTCACCGAGTACCGGGTGGCCCCCGAGGCGACGGTCGGGACGGTCCTGGCCGACCACGGCGGCGGCAGTGGGGACTGGGACGTGACGGCGAACCGGCACGACCTGGCGCGCGGCTGGGTGCAGACCTCGCACGGGCGCATCACCACCGAGGTCCGCGACGACCTCGTGTTCGGCTCGGCCCAGCAGCTGCGCGACAGCGGCAACGACCTGACCCTGCGGGACCGCACCGACCTCACCCGGACCACCGCCACCTGGGGCGCCGGCCCGCGCCGCACCACCACCGTCCACGAGGGCGAGCCGCTGGACGTCACCTACAAGGTCACCCACGACGCGGCCGGCAACAGCGACCAGCGGACGGCCATGGAGCTCGGCTACCACCGCGGGTCCACCACCACCGTCGGGGCCCGGACCACCGAGCGTTCCACCGTCGACCACACGCTGCGCCCGACCGCCCACCGGCACGACGGCGACACCACCGTCCGCACCGGCGGCTCGGCGGAGGACTACCGCAGCACCGGGCCGGACGGGCCGTACCACCGCAGCATCACCACGGTGGACGGCTGGCCCGTGGGGTAGGCCCGGCGGCTGCCGGGGTGGCGGCGGTTCCGAGCCGCCCCGGTGGTCCCCGCGGGGGCGGTTCGGGTGAACGGGGGCGGTGTGTCCGGGACGGTGGCGGGCGTGGCGGCGACAGCCTGTCTGTATAGGTGGCAGTCGGACCGAACGGCACCGCCGAACGCCTCGGAAGGGGACACCATGACCCGGTCGAAGACCAGGGCCGCGCAGAGCGTCGAGGAGGTCATCGGGCGGATGCGGGCGATCAAGGCCCGGCTGGACCCCCGGGACGGCGTGGCCTGTTTCAACCGGATGTACCTGCGGGTCACCGAGCTGGTCGGCGAGCGGCTGGTGGCGGGCTACTTCCAGGACCAGGCGTTCATCGAGCGGCTGGACGTGGTCTTCGCCAACCTCTACTTCGACGCGGTGGACGCGGACGAGACCGGCCGGCCGGTGAACCCCTCCTGGCAACCGCTGTTCGAGGCGAGGGACAACCGGGTGGTCTGGCCGGTCCAGTTCGCCTTCGCCGGGATGAACGCCCACATCAACCACGATCTCCCGCTCGGGATGGTGGCCACCTGTATCGATCGCCGCACCACCCCGGACACCCCGCCCGTGCACGCCGACTACCTCAGGGTGAACGAGCTGCTCGCCCAGGTCGAGGCGGAGGTCCGGGCCTCGTTCGAGGCGCAGACCGTCAAGGTCACCACCGGAGCGGCCGAACCGCTGAAGCACATCGTCGCCAGCTTCTCCATCGCCGGCGCCCGCGACGCCGCCTGGGCCACCACCCAGACCCTCTGGCACCAGCGCAACCTGCGCCCGCTCTACGACGCGACCCTCACCACCGTCACCGCGGGCACCGTCCTGGCGGGCCGGATGCTCCTCACCCCCGTGCTGCCCCCGGTCGACCGGCCCGACGGTGGCGCCTGACGGATCCCTCTTCCCCCTGGCCCGCCCGCCGGGGTCAGGCAGTCGGCCCAGTCCGACAGGCGGCGGCGGAGCGGGACGGTTGGACTGGTGGGCGACCCGTCCCGTCGCAAAGCCCCGCAAGGCCCCACGGGGTCACCCGAAAAAGGCTCCGCGGGGCCACCCGCAAGGCCCTGCAAGGCCACCCCCGAAAGGCCCCGCCGATGTCCCAGCCGGTGTCCGCCCCGCCCCACCGCTACGACGACCTGCGCGCAGTGGTCCTCAACTGCACGCTCAAGCGCTCACCCGAACGCAGCCACACCCAGGGCCTGATCGACGTCAGCACTGGCATCATGCAGCGGCAGGGCGTCCAGGTCGACGTGCTCCGCGCGGTCGACCACGACATCGCCACCGGTGTCTGGCCCGACATGACCGAGCACGGCTGGGAGACCGACGACTGGCCGGTCCTCTACAGCCAGGTGATGGCCGCCGACATCCTCGTCCTCGCCGGCCCGGTCTGGCTCGGCGACAACTCCTCCGTGATGAAGCAGGTGATCGAGCGGCTCTACTCCTGCTCCTCGCTGCTCAACTCCGAGGGCCAGTACGCCTATTACGGCCGAGTCGGCGGCTGCCTGATCACCGGCAACGAGGACGGCGCCAAGCACTGCGCGATGAACGTCATCTACAGCCTCCAGCACCTGGGGTACGTCATCCCGCCGCAGGCCGATGCGGGCTGGGTCGGCCCGGCCGGCCCCGGGCCGTCGTACCTCGACGCCGGGTCGGGCGGTCCGGAGAACGACTTCACCAACCGCAACACCACCTTCATGACCTGGAACCTGCTCCACCTGGCCCGGATGCTGAAGGACGCCGGCGGCGTCCCCGCCCACGGCAACCAGCGCTCCGAGTGGGACGCCGGCTGCCGCTTCGACTTCGAGAACCCCGAACACCGCTGACCGCGCCCGACCCGGCAGGCCCCGGATCTGCCCGGGGAGCGGTGTCGGCGCTGTCGACATGGTGCGGCCACTGTTCGTAGACCGTCGGTGGCCATGATGGCGATCTCCCGGCAGCGGGTGAGCGACTCCGGCGCCACGCTGGCCAGAAGACCCGGGGCCGCCGCGATCGCTGCCGGCCGCATCGGCCCGTGGGGCTCCACGCTCTACCGTCGGGATGGTGCATGGCCATTCCTTCTCGAGAGTGAAACAGGGCCGGGTCAACCCAACGAGCGGCGCAAGCGTTCCAGAAGTTCCGACCATCGATGCAAGCGCGCGGCCCCCGGATGTTCAGCTGTCACACGGGCTGCTTCCGCGGCCGCGCCGATCACGCCGTTCTCGTCGGCCCAGCGGTACCAGCCGATGGCCTCTCCATATGCGCCGCGACGTTCATGCGCCCGGGCGCCGTCCAGAATGGCCGCCGCCTCGCCAGCCTCTCCGGCTCTGCGTAGCCAGGACAGGGCGGCCTGGACGTGCTCGTCGCTGCCTGCCTTCAGCTGGGCCCGGGCGACGCTCCGCATGGCCTGGGGGTTGCCGGCCTCTGCGGCCCGCAGCCGCCAGTCGAATGAGTTGGCCGAGTCCAGTCCCACCAGGGCCAGCATGGCCTCGATCTCCCCGGCCTCGGCGAGAGCGCGGTACAGCCCTATGGCCTGTCTCATCAGCTGTTTGCGCTCGCCAGGGCGGTTGGTCCGGTCGCGCAGTGCGAGGCACAGCCGGGCGGCGTCCCACCGGACGGTGTGGTCATGCAGTTCCTCGGCCTGAAGAAGGCACCGCAAGGCGTCCTCCAGCCGGCCACTTGTCTCGTGTTCCATGGCGGTGGCCCGCAGCGACGCGGGATCCGGCTGCCCTGCTGCCGTCGGCGCCTCGGGCTTCCGGCCAGGCGGAGTCGTGGTCCTTGGCGCGGCAGACTTCGGCCTGCCCGTCTCGTCCCTCCCCACCGTGGGGTTCGGCGCCGTCTGTCCCGCGGCCTTCGTCGGGACGGGACCGGCGGACGCGGGCTCTGATGACGTGGACGTGGACGTGGCCGGGCCGGTGTCGGCCAGTGCCGCGCGAAGGCGTCTCACTTCGCGGGGGGCCTTCGGAAACCCCTTCTCGGCGGCGCGAAGGTACCACTTGAGCGCTTCCTGCCCCCGCCCCGTCTGTTCCAGGACCTCCGCCGTGTCGGTCATGGCGCCGAGCAACCCCTTGTCGGCGGCTGCGCGGAGATGGGCCAGCGCTTCGGTCGGCCGACCCTCCCCGCGATGCCAACGCCCCATCCAGTGCTGTGCCGTTGCGTTGTCCGCAGCGGCCGCTCGACGGTACCAATCGAGTGACTGGGCCTGTTGGTTCGGATCCTTGACCAGGATCTGGGCGGTCATCACCATGGCGTGGGTATGGCCGGCCTCGGCGGCGCACTGGTACCAGGCGAGGGCTTCTTGCTCGCGCTTCGCTCGCTGATTCCAACTGGCGAGTGCCAGCATGGAGTTGACCTGGCCGTGGCGAGCTGCGACCTCGTGCTCGCGCATCAGCGCGTCGTCCGCACCGGGCACCTGGGCGCGGGCCAGTGCGGCTCGGACGCGGGCCACCGCCTCGGGGGCCTTCTCATGCTTCCAGGCGGCGGCCTTCTCGTACCATTCGAGGGCTTCTGGCAGCTCGTCAGGTTCCTGCTCCAGTAACTCACCGAGCCGCATCGCGGAGTCGACGAGTCCTCCCTCGGCCGCCCTCCGATGGAGGGAGACGACCTGGTCCTGCCGTTCCGGGAAGTGCTGCTCGATCAGTTGCGCCGCCTCCAGTGCGCCGGTGGGATTACCGGATTCAGCCGAGCGCAGGTACCAGTGCAGGGCTTCCTGCCAGTCACGGACAGTACGGTAGGCGGTCCCCAGCCGGCGCATGGCATGAGAGCTCCCTGCCTCGGCAGCAGCTCGGTACTGGGAACCCGGCCCACTTGCGGACACCTGAGCGGCCGCAGCCTCGTCAGTGGGCGTTGCCGGCGGCTGCGGCGACGGTTCAGTCTTCGGCGCAGTCTGCGCGGGCACCCGGTGCACGGGCCTGGCGTTGGTCGCCGACCGGGTAGTTGCCTCGTGAACCGACGGTCCAGGCGGTGCAGGCGGAAAGTCACGTTCGCGGGCTGGTCGGGCAGCCGGCGACGTGCCGGCGGCTGGGGGCCGTCCGGCACCGGGCCCGGGGCGGGACGGCGGTTCCTGCTCGGGGCACCGATACCGCATGGGCTCGGCCAGGTCAACGGCGAGATCGGACAGCCCGGCCAGCGCGCGTCGAAGCCCGGGTGGCAACCACTCCTGCTCCTTCGGTGACACGCTCGGCGGCAGCAGTCGGGTGAGCTCCTCAGGGGTCGGCCGGTTCTGTGGCGTCGGTTCCAGACAGGGGAGGACGACCTTTTCGACGGCGGACGGCAGGCCGGCGAGCTGCCAGCGTCCGTGCAGGATGTTCGCCCCGATCTGGGTCGCGGATCCCGGCCCGAACGGGTGCCGGTTCAGCGCCGCATACGCCAGCACCAACCCGAGGGAGAAGATGTCGCTCGCCGGCCCCACCCCGGGTTCTTCCTTCAGCTGTTCGGGTGAGGAGAAGGTTTCCGTGCGCGGTGAGGCCCCGGAGCCGGTCAGCGTGACGGCGGCGGGGGAGACGTTCCGTGCGATCCCGAAGTCGATGACGTACGGTCCGTCGCCGGCCAGCAGGATGTTCGCGAGTTTGAGGTCACGGTGCACGAGGTCCGAGGCGTGGATGCTGCGTAGGGCGTCGGCCAGGCCGGTCGCCAGGACTCGCCATGCCCGCTCCGGCAGCGGGGTTCCGCAGTGGTCGAGTGCCTCCGCCAGGTCGACCCCGCGGATGTAACGGGTGGCGAGCCAGGGCTCGGCGGCGCTCGTGTCGGCGTCCACCACCTCGGCGGTGTACGCGCTCTCGACGGCGCGGGCCGCCTCGACCTCCCGGGCGAACCGGCTGCGGAAGTTCTTCGGATTCCTCGCCAGGTGCTCGGGCCGGATCGTCTTGAGCGCGACTCCGCGGCCGAACTCGCTGCGAGCGAAGTAGACGCTCCCCCAGCCGCCCCGGCCAAGCAGGGCGAACAGCCGATACGGCCCGATCGTCTCGGGATCGTTCTCGCTCAGCGGTTCCACCTCGGCTCCCTTCCCCGGTCCTCCGGCCACCACTGCACCCCGGCGAGCGCGTTCTGCGCCCAGCCTGGCAGTCTCATGAGGCCGCCCGCCTGCGTGTGCCGCTGGACGACCCGTGGCGTCGCACCGGTGTGACGCCGCACGACGCTGGACGACTACTCGACGCTCAGTCTGTTCTGGTCATCTGGTCGTCGTCCGTTGCACGCCTGGGCGGTTTCGCCCGCACGCCCTCGTTGCGTTCCCCCGGCCAGCGCTGGCCACTACGCCGGAGGACGACCCCGGGAACGAGCTCGATCTCGTCATCGGGACCGAACCCTCGGAACAGCCGCTCCCGTAGCGCGCCCTCGGAGCGCTGGTCATGATGAGGTAGGGGCTGCCATGGTGTGGGTTCCCGCCCCGGCCTGAGGGTACGGATCCGACTGCGGGCGGTGCTGGTGTCCAGGACCTTGAGTGTGCCCCGACGCGAGACGATGATCAGGTGGGTCCGGCTGATCCTTCCCCGGCGGTCGTCGGAGAGATGGCGCTCCTCGATCTGCGCGAGGTGGCCGCGCCCGAGGACGGACTCCCGGGTGTCGTCCTCCGTGAGGTTCTCCCAGGCTCGGCAGACGCCGTCGATCATGATCTTGAGCTGCACTCGGGGTCGGCGAGGCCCGAGGTCGTTCAGCAGCGTTCCGTGAGACCGGCAGACCACCTTGCCGGCTCGAATCGCCGGGCTGGGGTTGCAGGGTGTGCGCGGGCAGCGCCAGGACCGCTCAAGGATCTCAGAGCGAGGGCGGCCCCGGAAGTCCAGCAGGTTCCGCGCCTTGAGCTCGTCCCGCTCGCCCTCGTGGGAGATCTCCCGGTCCGCGAACACGCGCATGTCGCGCAGGACCAGCCGGACCGTACCGTCGGCGCCGCGCTTCGGCAGGAGGAAGTGCTCGCGGTCGTCCTGGATCCAGGGGTGTTCGCCCCGGTGCCCCCGGAAGTAGTCGCCGCTGATGACCCTGGTGCCGAACACCTTCGCATGGTCGAGGAGGTTCGGGTCCGCCTTGGCGATCGCGGCGATCAGGCCGCGGTCCCGCCACCCGCGGAGCAGCGCACCTTCGGCGGGGTCGGGAAAGTCGGGGTCGGACCGGCGGTACAGGAGGTTGTCGTCGGCGATCGCGTGGACGGTGACCTCCCGGTCCCCGGTCCAGTCCTGCAACGCCTCGAGGACCAGCCGGAACCGTTCGAGCGAGTTCCGCGTGCCACCTCCGAGCGCCTTCTCGCGCACCACATTGGAGAGGTCGACCAGGTAGTCCGCCCGGGCCGCCTCACCCCGTAGGTGACGCTCCATGCGGCGGAACGCCGCCAGGTCGCTCGTCACACCTCTCCCACACACGTCGCCGGATCCATTGTGATGGGAGAGAGGGTACCGGCAACCGGTGCTGCACGCTCCGCAGTTCGTACAGGACGCCTGCGTCCTGGCAGGACCGGAAGGATGACCGAGAGTGCCGTGCAGATGCTGAAGGGTGGCCGGAGTGGGACGCCGGCTGCCGCTTCGACTTCGAGAACCCCGAACACCGCTGAGGACGCAAGCGGCCTGAGCTGACGAGTGCGCCGACGTCGATGGTCAGCCGGCCTCCGGAGGGGCGGCCGGGGTTCGGAGGAGGTACCCGAGGTCCCGGCGGCGGTTCACGGGGTTGCGCGCAGGGCGTGTTGAAGGCTTGCGATGAACCGGTGGAGGACGGCGGGGTCTCCGGCGGCGCGGGAAGGGCTGAGCTCGCAGACCGAGAGTGCCCGGAAGCGCGGGTCCCGGCAGGCGGTGTCCAGCGCCTCGGACACGGCGTCGAGAGTGGGGCCGCTGTTGCGGCCGTCCGTGCTCTCGGCGAGCGGCGCGTCGGTGAAGTCCAGGACGTCGACATCGAGGTGCACGGCCAGGGGACCGGACGGGAGCGTACTGAGGGCCCGCGTCACCTCGGTCGCCGGCGTGGCGGCGAGATCGATGTGCGAGCCCCATCGCAGGCCCAGGCCTCTTGCCTGCTCGCGTTCCCAGGAGGTGGCGGCCTCGGGGTCGATGCCGAGGAGGTGGAGCCGGTCCGGGGTGAGCAGCGGGCGGTGGGCGAAGGCGGCCGCCAGCGGTTCCGCGGTCCCGGGCAGGTCCAGTCCGTGGGCGAGCCCCATCCAGTCGAGGGCGCCGTCGCGGGTGCTCGCGGGTGTGTTGAGATCGAAGTGCCGGTCGATGTAGAGCAGACCGGCGTCCGGGTCGCCTGCCGTGAGAGCTGCCATCACGCCCAGTGCGACGGTGCAGTTGCCGCCGATGACCAGGAGGTCCGCGTCCTCCTGCAGCGCTCGGGCGACGTGGTCGGCGACCGCCTTGACGGCTTGGACCACTGCCGCGAGGTTCTGGGCCCGTGGGTGCTGCGGGTCCGGGGCCCACACCTGAAGCGGCCCGTCCCCGGCGTCCCGTACCCGGCGGCCCGCCGCCCTCAGGCGGTCGATCAGGCCCAGCTCGCGCAACACGCTCGGTGCGGCCTCCTGGCCGGGTGCGTAGCTGCCCGCGCTGGTCGGCGCGCCCACCACAACGAGATCCCGTCGCATCCACCCATCATCGGCGTCCGCCCGGACGGGCGCGAGCGGGCTGCGCCGGCCCCGAGCACCGCTGGCCGCGCCCGACCCGGCAGACCCCCGTGACCTCCGGGGCGGGCGGTCAACGGCCCGGGTCCGGCGGCCGGTCGTCCAGGAGTTGGAGGAGCAGGCCGTCGAGGTCGAGGTGGAGGCGCTCGGTGCCGGACGGCACCATGCGCTCGGTGGCGGCGAGGAAGGTCCGGACGGCTGCGGCCTCCGCCCGGAGGACGACCGTGCCGCTCTCGCCGCCGAGCGCGATGAAGAGGGTCTGCGGGCTCGCCCCCGTGCCCGGGTGGACGGACACGTCGCCCAGGCCGGCCCAGGCGTCCACGCCGGCGGCCAGCAGGTCGCGGGCGAACGTCCAGGTGATCGGTTCGTCGAGGTCGGTGTGGTTGTCCAGGTACACCGCGTACGGCTCGGAGGAGTCGTAGCGCAGGCGGGCGGCGACCGGCACGGTGAGGCCGGGGCAGACGACGGCCTGGAGGACCAGCGGCATGGCGCAGAGCCCGGCGGGCGTGCGCTGGGAGGGGACGCGTGGGGTCTCCGGGCAGGTCACGCCTCCTCCCCGGGGTGCACGGCGGCCGTGCTGCCGCGGCCGGGGCGGAAGTGCTGCGGGGGTTCGGTCAGGTGGCACCACTCCTGGTCGGGGCGGCCGGGCACCATCCGCCCGGCGTTTCGCCAGAGCAGGGCGAGGTCGGCGAAGATCGGGGATTCACGCAGGATCGTTTCATGCAGAATCGTTTCGTCTAGGGCGTTGCCGCTCGCCCGGAAGTCTGAGCTCATACCGGGAACAACGAGCGGAGCCGGCTGCGGCAACACCCCCGCCGCGCGGAAGCGGGCCCGCCTGCGCGCGGCGGGCCCGCCCCGGGTCAGCAGGGACCGTCGTCGGACCAGACGCCCCACTGCCCGCTCGCGGACGGATTCTCGTTCAGCGTCCACCACTTGGCGTGGTACCTGTGGCCGCTGTACGACACCTTGGCGCCGCCGGTGTACGTGGTGGCGGCACTCCACGCCGGATCGGTGCAGACCCCCGGCGAGGAGCTGGTCGGCGGCGGGCTGGTCGGGGGTGTGGTGGGCGGCGTGGCCCCGGCGAACCGCACGGTGAACCTGGTGAAGTCCCAGTCGTTCTGCACCACGCTGGAGCACGACCCGGAGAGCCCCGGGTCGACCGTGCCCGGGCACTGGCGGTCCCGGTTGACCGACCAGTACGTGTACCGGGCCAGCTTGTGCGCGAGCGCGAAGTCCAGCACGGTCTGGAAGTCCGCCTGCCGGAAGTACTCGGCGGCGTCGGTGCGGCCGTTCATCAGCGAAACGCCCTCGTGCGCATAGGCGTTGGCCTCGGACCAGCCGAAGGTGGTCTGCAGCAGCCGGTTGAACTTCACCAGCGCGTCGGTCTGCGCCGCCGCCCCGTTGAACCCGCCGTCGAACGGCATGATCGAGTAGTTGTCCGGGGTGAAGCCCTGCGCCTTGGCCTCGTTGAGCATCTGCTGCCCGAACCACCCGGTGCCGGCGTTGGTCCCGGCCGTGGTGATCGAGACGTACAGCCCCGGGTTGTCCCGCTGGAGGATCCGGGCAGCCCCGACCTCGTTGCGGATCGCGGCCGCGTTCTCGTACTCCGGCTCCTCCAGGTCGAAGTCGACGGCCTTCAGCCCGTACTTGGTGACCACCTTCTGGTACCCGGCGGCCGTGGCCTCCGGCGTCCCGCAGGTCTGGCCCAGCTTGGTGCCGCCGTACCCGCCGACCGAGACCGAGACGTCGCCGCCCTTGGCCCGGATCGCCTGGATCACCGCCGGCATGGTGGTGTCGGCGTCGATCGACGAGGTGCCGCCCCAGGCGGGCGAGCACCCGCCCTTGTCGAGGATGAACGCCAGCTGGAACGCCTTCTGCCCGGTGGCGTCCATCACCGCCGCCGCGTCCGGCGGGCTGTTGTCCTCGGGCATCAGATAGGGCGCCGAGGCGTACCAGTTGCTGCCCAGCCCGGTGCCGGTCCGCGCCGCGTCGGCCGCCGCGACCGCCGGCCCGCTCCCGGCCAGCGCCGCCAGGCCGCCGGCCACCAGGCCGAGCACCCCGGCCACCGCGACCGCGGCCTTCCGGTGCTTCGGCTGCCGGTGCTGATGTCCGGGCTGTCGTCCCGACTGCTGTGGGGGAAGAGCACGTTCCATGGGAGACCTCTCAAGGAAACGGCAGGAGGAGGCCCGCCCGCGCCAACAGTGGGGGAGACGCGCCGGGCCCCGGGGAGGCCGACGGCAACGCCGCGTCACCGAAGGCCCTCACTGGTATAGACCTGTCCCGAGGGGTCGTCAACCCCCGGGCGGCGCACGGCTCCCGGACGCACCGAGCGGGCGGCGGGCCGGTGAGAGGCCGGCCGCCCGCGCCCGCGGCGGCGCCGAAGGCCCGTCAGCCGGTCGGCTAGGCTGGCCGGATGGGTGCGAACGGGGCGGACGAGGGGCAGCAGCCCGTCGCCGTCCGGGCGGCCCTCCGTACGCGGCCGCTGCGGTTCCTCCGGTCGCCCGCCCCGCTGCGCTGCTGGGCGCACGTGCTCAGCGGCGCGGTGCTCGGCCTGCTGCTGTTCGTCGTCCTGGCCGTGCTGTTGCTGGCCGGCCTCGCGCTGTCCGTGGCCGGCGTCGGCCTGCTCGTCCTCCTGCTCGTCGCTCTCGCGGGCCTGCCGGTCGGGGCCCTGGAGCGCCGACGGCTGCGGCTGGTCGAGCCGCTGCCCGTGCCCGACCCGCACCGCCCGCTGCCCGGGGCCGGCCGCCGGGCCCGGATCCGTACCCGGCTGCGCGAGCGGGCCACCTGGCGCGAGCTCGGCTACACCGCCCTGTTCGCGCTGCCGCTGGCCGCCGCCGACCTCGGCCTCACCGTTCTGCTGGTCTTCTCCGGGGCGCTGGTCGCCACGCCGGTCGTGGTCTGGGCGCTGGCCCCGGAGCCGGTGATGCTGATCCCCGGACAGGCGATCCCGGGCCCGGTCGAGGCCCTGCCCGCGACCGCCGCCGGGCTGGCCGGCCTGCTGTTCTGCGCCTACGCGGGCACCCTGCTGACCATCGGCCGGGTCCGGCTGGTCCGGTTCCTGCTCGGCCCGCGGGACGAGGACCTCGGCCGGCAGGTCCTCGAACTGACCCGCTCACGGGCCCGCCTCGTCGACGCCTTCGAGGCCGAGCGCCGCCGCATCGAACGCGATCTGCACGACGGCGCCCAGCAACAGCTCGTCGCGCTCACCATGACCCTCGGCCTGGCCGCGTACGAGCTGGGCGGGAGCGGTGACGGCGGCGGGGACAACCCGGCCGCCGCGCTGGTCGAGCGGGCGCGCGGCGAGGCCCGGCAGGCGCTGGAGCAGTTGCGCGGCCTGGTCCGGGGCATCCACCCGCAGGTGCTCACCGACCACGGGCTGGCCGCCGCCGTCACCGAGGTCGCGCTGCGCCACCCGATCCCGGTCGCGGTCGACATCGACCTGCCGGACCGGCTGCCCGGCCCGGTCGAGACGACGGCGTACTTCACCGTCACCGAGGCGCTCACCAACGCCGCCAAGCACAGCGGGGCCGCCTCGATCACCGTCCACGGCCGGGTCGAGGGCGGCCGGCTGGTGGTCCAGGTGACGGACGACGGCCGCGGCGGGGCCGACCCGGCCGCCGGGGCCGGGCTGCAGGGGCTGGCCGACCGGGTGGCGATCCTGAGAGGACGGCTGATGGTGACCAGTCCGACCGGCGGGCCGACCAGGCTCCGCGTGGAGGTGCCGTGCTCCGGATAGTCATCGCCGAGGACGCCGTGCTGCTCCGGGCCGGGCTGGTCGAACTGCTCACCCGCGGCGGGCACCGGGTGGCCGCCGCCGTCGGCGACGCGACCGCGCTGGCCGACGCGGTGGACGCGGACCGGCCGGACGTCGTCATCACCGACGTCCGGATGCCGCCCGCCTTCCACGACGAGGGCCTGCGCGCCGCCCTCGAACTGCGCGACCGGCACCCGGGGCTGCCCGTCCTGGTGCTCTCCCAGTACGTCGCCACCCCGTACGCCACCCGGCTGCTCGGCGCGGCCGGTGCGCAGCCCGCCGGGCTCGGCTACCTGCTCAAGGACCGCGTCGGCGAGGTCGCCGACTTCCTGGACGCGCTCGCGCGGGTGGCCGCCGGGCAGACCGTGATCGACCCGGAGGTGGTCCGGGTGCTGCTGCGCCAGCAGTCGGCGGAGCGGCCGCCCGACCGGCTGACCCCGCGCGAGCGGGAGGTGCTCGGGCTGATGGCGCAGGGGCTGAACAACCAGGCCATCGGCGCGCGGCTGACCATCACGGAGGCCTCGGTGGTCAAGCACTGCGGCAACATCTTCATGAAGCTGGACCTCGACCCGGCCGAGGGCAACCGGCGGGTACTGGCCGTCCTGGCCCACCTGCGCGGGGAGTAGGCTCCCGGCCCGCGTCCGTGCGTTCCGGGTCGAGCAGTCCGGCCAGCCGGCGCGCGGACGCCTCCCAGGACCACTCCTCCTGCACCCAGCGCCGTCCGGCCGCCCCCGTCCGGGCCCGCTCGGCGGCCGGCGCCCGCAGCAGACTCCCGACCGCCGCGGCGACCCCGGCGGGGCTGCGGCCGTCGACGACCGTGCCGGTGACCCCGTCGAGCACCGCGTCGGGGGCGCCGCCCGAGCGGCCCGCGACCACGGGCAGCCCGGCGGCCGCGGCCTCCAGGAAGACGATCCCGAGCCCCTCGGCCTCCAGCCCGGCCCGCCGGGTGCGGCACGGCATGGCGAAGACGTCCGCCGCCGCGTAGTGGGCGGGCGTCGCGGCGTGCGCGTGGCCGCCGGCGAAGACCACCGACCCCGGCTCGGTGTGCCGCCGGGCCAGCGCGCGAAGCCGCCGCTCGTCCGGGCCCTGCCCGACCAGCACCAGGACGGCGCCGGGCGCGGTCCGCCGGATCAGCGGGAGCGCGCGGATCAGGGTGTCCTGGCCCTTGCGCGGCACCAGCCGGGCGACGCAGAGGACCACCGGCCCGCTGGTGCGCGCCCCGACGTCACCCGGGCGGAACAGCTCGGTGTCCACTCCGGGTACCAGCCGCTCCAACCGGGCCCGCGGCCCGAGCGCCGGGGCGATCCGGGCCCGGGTGTACTCGCCCAGGTAGGTGACCACGTCCACGCCGTCACCGATCCGCCGCAACAGCCGGCGGGCGCCGGGGGTGCGTGCCCACCAGATCTCGTGGCCGTGCGTGGTGGCGACCGTCCGCCCGATCCCGGGGGCCCGGCGGCGCAGGCCGGGTGCCATCGCGGCGAGCGGGGCGGCCGCACCGAACCAGACCCGGTCGCAGCCGTTCGCGAGGGCGATCTCGGCGGCCCGCCGGGTGACCCGCGGGGTGGGCAGCAGCGTCCGCGCCCGGTCGCGGACCACCGGGAAGGGAAGGGCGGCGTCGTACGCGGCCGCGCCGGGTTCGGCCGAGGTGTAGACGACGACCTCGCCGGCGGGCAGGCGGGTGGCCAGGGCGTGGACGAAGGTCTCTATGCCGCCCTGCCGCGGGGGGAAGTCATTGGTGACGACGAGAGTGGTGGCCATGGGGTCGGTGCAACCTCGGTTCGGGGATCGGTGGAGTACGGGGGAGAGGGCGGGCACCCGGGCCCAGACGACGAGCACGAGCGGCAGCGCCAGGTAGCCGAAGCGCCCGGCGGGCGCCAGGAGGAAGGCCAGGCAGAGCCCGAGCGCCAGCCGGTCGGCGGCGCCGGCGGCATCCCGCGGCGGGCGCAGCGCCAGCGAGCCGGCGACGCCCAGGCCGGCGAGCAGCAGCAGCGCGACGGAGGCGTACCAGCCGGCCGGGCCGAGATCCGCGAGCAGCCGCCCGGGCAGCGGGCTGCCGGCCGGCGTGGGCAGCCCGCCGCGCCCGGTGGGGAAGGCGAACACCTGCCGGAGCAGCGGACCGGGCGAGCGCAGTGCCACCGGCAGCACCAGGGCGGCCGTGCCCGCCACGGCGACGGCCGTGGCGCGCAGCGCCGCCCGCCGGCCGGCGGTGGCGGCCAGCAGCGCGGCGGCGACCGCGACCGCCGGCCAGGCCGTCCACTTGAGCGAACAGGCCAGGGCGAGCGCCAGCCCGGCGCGGCCCGGACGGCCCCGGGCGGCGAGGGCGAGGGCCAGACAGCAGAGGCCGGTCATCGGCAGGTCCACCCCGCTGACGCAGAGCGGCAGCGCGACCAGGGGCGAGACGGTCAGCAGGGCGAGCCCGCGCCGGTGCGGACGGCCGGTGGCCCAGAGGCAGCCGAGGAACACCGCGGCACACCAGAGCCGGGCGTCGCCGAGCAGCCGGGCCGGCCACCCGTCCGTCCCGAGCAGGGCGCGCGGCAGGCCCAGCAGCGCCATGGCCGGCAGGTAGGGCGTGTAGTCGGTCACGCTCCGCGGATCGGCCAGGTAGGGCGAGCCGTGTTCCAGGAGCAGCGCGGCCGACCGTTCGATCACGGTGACCTCGCTCTGCCCCTGGCCGGTGAGCGTCAGCCCGAGCAGCGGTACGAGGACGGCGCCGGCCGTCGCGACGGCCACGGAGACCGGCCGGGCCCGCCGCCACGGCAGCACCAGCGTGGCGAAGGCCGCCGCCAGATAGCCGGTCGCCGCAGCCGTTCCCCAGCCGCGGTGCGGCGGGAGCGCGGAGACCAGTGGGAACGAACCCGCCCAGACCGCTGACGCGAGCCAGCCGGCGCACCACCCGGCTCGCCGGCCGAACAGGCTTGTGGGAAAGATGAGTTGTCGGGCAGTGGGACCGCTGCGGGCCCGGTGGATCAGCACCTCTCCATTCCAGCGGTGCGGCCCGGCGGGGTCATGACGGCCAGGTCGAGACCCGGGGTCGGGTTTCCCCTACCATCGCTCCTTCGTGCTGACGTTCGGTGTCTTTCGAGTCACGTTCGGTATCCGCGGCCCGATATCGTGGACCCCGTGGTGAGGTCCTGGGATGCGGCGGTGGAGCGGGCGCAGGAGCGGCTGGGGTCGACGCCCCGGCTGCGGGCGGTGGAGGAGGGGGAGGGGCGGCGGTTCGCACTCTGGGACTTGGCGTCCCGGGCCGAGGGGGAGCTGGCGGAGCGGGTCGACCCCGGGGCGCTGGGCGCGGACGCGGAACGGGCCCTGCGCGAACGGCTCGGCGAGAGCGGCCGGGAGTGGCCGGACGGCGAGCTGTACCGGCGCCGCTACTGGGTGCTGGACGACGGTGGCGGCGCGCCCGTCGGCACCGTGGCGGTCGACAACTGGACGAAGGGGCCGGGCCAGTTGGCCGTCTCCTCCGTCTACCTGCGGCCCTCGGCGCGCGGCCGCGGGCTCGCCGCCGGCGCACTCGACGAGGTCTACCGGGCGGCCACCGCCGAAGGCCTGCCCGGCTACCGGCTGGAGGCGCACTGGACCTGGCGGCACGCCGTCCGCTACTACCTGCGGCGCGGCCTCTGGGTGGTCTCCTGGAAGCATGCCCTCGGCCTCGCCCGGATGCCCCAACTCCCGCCCTACCGGGTGGCGGAGGAGGACGGCCGGCTGGTCCTGCTGGTCGCCGGCGGCCCTCGGGGCTGGGTGCCGCTGCTCGCCGCCGGGCGCGAGGGCCGCTGGCTCCGGCTGGACGAGACGGCCGCGTACCGGCAGGCCGACGGCTGGGTCCACCACTTCGCCCGCTCGACCCTCGCCCTCCATCTGGCCCTCGCCGGCCGCCCCCTGGTCCGCGGCCCGCAGTGGTGGGCCGAGGCCTGGCGCTGGGCGGACATCGGCGAACCGGAGGGGCTGGCCTACAGGATCGAGCACTTCGAGCAGCTCGCCCGTACCGCCGGCCGGCCGGTAGCGGCCGGGGGCACGGCGGCCACGGACCCCGGCGCGGGGCTGGGAGACTCGGGGGATGGCTGAGATCGAGATCGACGGTGTGCCGGCCGACGCCGGCCAGGTCGCGGCGCTGGGGTTGCTGAACTACGGGCACTTCACCACCCTGCGCGCCGAGGCCGGCCGGGTGCGCGGCCTGGCGCTCCACCTCGACCGGCTGGAGCGGGACTGCCGGACGGTGTTCGGCGCCGGGCTGGACCGGGAGGTGCTGCGGCAGCGGATCCGCGGTGTGCTGCCGCCGGACGGGCGGGCGGTGATCGTCCGGGTCACGGTGTTCGACCCGGCGCTGGGCCTGGAGCGTCCCGGTGCCCCCGCCGCGCCCCGGCTGCTGGTGACCACCCGTCCGGCCCCGGCGTCCGCCCCCGTACCGCTGACGGTCCGCACCGCCGTGTACCGGCGCGAGCTGCCCGAGGTGAAGCACGTCGGGCTGTTCGGCCTGGTACGGCAGCGCCGACTGGCCCAACTCGACGGCTACGACGATGCGTTGCTCGTCGACCAGGAGGGCCGGATCACCGAGGGGGCCACCTGGAACGTCGGCTTCCACGACGGCCGGCAGCTGGTGTGGCCGGAGGGCGAGGCGCTGCCCGGCGTCACCGCCGCCCTGCTCGCCCACGTCCACCCCGGCCCGCAGCGGCGCGAGCCCGTCACCGTCGCCGGCCTGGCGCGCTTCGAGGCCGCGTTCGCGCTCAACGCGGGCGTCGGCGTCCGCCCGATCGCGGCGGTCGACGGCACCGCCTTCGACCCGGCCCACCCCGCCGTCACCGCCCTGCGCGCCGCGTACGAGCGGATCGCGGGCGACGAGGTCTGAGCCGAACGGGCAGCCCCGGGGTGGGGATAACCCCACCCTGCGTCCGCCAGCGGCCTCCATGGCCCGGGCCGTCCGGCCTTCCTAGTCTGGAACACGTCGATGACCAGCGATGATTCCCGAAGGAAGGCCCCACCATGGCACCCCGCCGCGACCGCCGCCCGACCGAGCAGTACGGGCAGACCGAGCAGTACGGGCGCCCCGCCCACGCCGCGATCGAGCTGCGGGCGGTCCGGCGCAGCTACGGGCGCGGCGCCGAGACCGTGCACGCCCTGCGCGGCGTCGACCTGGTGCTGGAGCGCGGCACGTTCACCGCCGTCATGGGGCCGTCCGGCTCCGGGAAGAGCACCTTCCTGCAGTGCGCGGCGGGCCTGGACCGCCCGGACGGCGGCGAGGTCTACCTGGGCGGCGAGGAGATCACCCGGCTGAGCGAGAACCGCCTCACCAAGCTGCGCCGCAGCCGGATCGGCTTCGTCTTCCAGTCCTTCAACCTGCTGCCGTCGCTGACGGTGATGCAGAACGTGCTGCTGCCGCAGCGGCTGGCCGGCGAACGCCAGGACCGGGCCCGGGCCAAGGAGTTGCTGGCCCAGGTCGGCCTCGGCGAGCACGCCGGGCGGCGGCCGGGGCAGCTCTCCGGCGGCCAGCAGCAGCGGGTGGCGATCGCCCGCGCGCTGATCACCGCCCCGGACGTGGTCTTCGCCGACGAACCGACCGGCGCGCTGGACACCCGGACCGCGCACGAGGTGCTCGGCCTGCTGCGACGCGCCGTGGACACCATGGGCGCGACCGTCGTGATGGTGACCCACGACCCGGTGGCCGCCTCCTTCACCGACCGCGCGCTCTTCCTGGCCGACGGCGCGCTCGCGGGCGAGCTGCACCACCCGGACCCGCAGGCCGTCGCCGACCGGATGGTCAGGCTGGCCGCGCGCCCGGTCGGGGTGGCGGCATGAGCAACGGACTCGCGCGCGCCGCGGTGCGCTTCCGGCCCGCCTCCTTCGCGGGCACCTTCATCGCCCTGCTGTTCGGCGCGGCCGTCATCATGGCCTGCGGCACCCTGCTGCAGACCGGCCTCACGGCCAGCGTGGCGCCGGTGCGGTACGCGCAGGCACCGGTGGTGGTCGCGGCCGACCCGACCGTCTCGGTCACCCGCAAGGTCGCCGAGAACACCGAGACCCAGAAGCTGACCGTCCCCGAGCGGGCCCGGGTGGACGCGGCACTGGCCGGGCGGATCGCCGCCCAGCCGGGTGTCGCCGCGGCCCGCCCCGACACCGCCTTCCCGATCCCCGCGGCCGCCGGCCTCCCCGGCCTGACCGGCCACGGCTTCGCCTCCCTCGGCATCGCCGGCCCGGACGAGAGGCTGGCCGAGGGCCGCGCCCCCGGCACCGGCGAGGTCGTCCTCGACGCGGACACCGCCAGGGCCGCCCACCTCGCCCCGGGCGCCACCGTGACGCTCACCGCGCCCGGCGGCAGCGGCACGTACCGGATCTCCGGCCTCGCGGCCTCGCCGGGCGGCAGCGCACAGCAGGCGTGGTTCGCCGACCCCGTCGCCGACCGCCTCTCCGGACACCCCGGCACGGTCGACGCGATCGCCGTCCGGCCGCGCGACGGCGTGGACGGCAGGACGCTCGCCGCGCAGGTCCGCCAGGCCGTCGGCGGCGAGGCCAAGGTGCTCACCGGCGACGCCCGCGGTGCCGTCGAGCTGCCCGCGCTCGGCGAGAGCCGGACCATGCTGACCGCCCTCGGCAGCTCCTTCGGCGGCGTCGCCACCATGACCGCGGTCTTCGTCGTGATGAGCACCGTCGCCCTGGCCACCGGCCAGCGTGCCCGCGAGTTCGCGCTGCTCCGCGCGATCGGCGCCACCCCGCGCCAGATCCGCCGCACCATCGCCACCGAGGCGATGCTCGTGGCACCGGTCGCCGGCGCGCTCGGCATCCTGCCCGGACTGGCCCTGGCCCGCTGGTGGTTCGGCGAGATGGTGTCCCGCGGCGCCGTGCCCGGGGCCGTCTCGCTGGACGTCGGCCCGGTGCCGATGCTCGCCGCCGTCGCCACCTGCACGCTGGCCGCCCTGACCGCCGGCTTCTTCGCCGCCCGCCGCCCGGCCCGGCTGCGGCCCGGCCAGGCCCTGGGCACGGCCGCCGTCGAGCCCGGCCGTCCGGGCAGGGTGCGGACCGTCATCGGAGCGCTCTTCACCGCCGGGGCCGTGGCGCTGGCCGGCGTCGCCGCCGGCCTGGACGGGACCAACGCCGCCAACACCGCGCTCGGCGTGGTGATGTGCTTCCTGGTCGCCGTCGGGCTGCTCGGCCCCTGGGTGGCCCGCGCCGCCGCCGGGGTGCTCGGCGCCCCGCTGCGGGCCGCCGCCGGCGCGCCCGGCTCGCTGGCCGCCGACAACACCCGGGCCAACGCCCGCCGGCTGGCCTCCGCGATCACGCCGATCGTCATGGTCACCGCCTTCTGCGGGACCCTGCTCTTCATGCAGGGCACCATCCGCCACGTCACCGGCGAACAGGTGCGCAGCGGCATCACCGCCGACCACGTGGTCGGCCCCACCGGCCCGGGCCTGCCCGCCGCCACCGCCGACCAGGCGGCCAAGGTGCCCGGCGTGGCCGCCGCCGTCGGCGTGCTGCGCACCGGCGCCGTCTACCGCGACGGCGACATGCTCGCCACCGCCACCGCGCTCGGCGTCAACGGAGACCCGGCGAAGCTGCCCCGCGTCCTCGACCTCGGGGTGAAGAGCGGTGCGCTCGCCGACCTCGGCCGCTCGGCCGACACCGTCGCCCTGGACGCGGTGCTCGCCGACGCCCTCGGCGTCAAGGCCGGCGACCGCGCCCCGCTCTGGCTCGGCGACGGCACCAGGGTCGAGCCCACGGTGGTCGCCACCTACGAACGCGGCCTCGGCTTCGGCCAGGTGCTGCTGCCCCGGGCGGCCGTCGCGGCGCACGTCACCGCCGGGTACGACAACCAGGTGCTGGTCGCGGACGCACCCGGAGCCGACCACGCCGCCGTCGCCGCCGGTCTGGCCGGGCTCGCCGGTACCGGCCCGGCCGCCGTGACCGACCGGGCCGGCTACGCGGCGCAGGTCAACCAGGCCCAGGAGATCAGCGCCTGGGCGAACACCGTGATGGCCGGCGTGCTGGGCGGCTTCGCGGCCGTCACCGCCGCCAACACCCTGGTGATGACGGTGCTGGACCGGCGCCGCGAGGTGGCGCTGCTGCGCCTGGCCGGGACCACCCGGCGGCAGGTCCGCGGCATGATGCGCTGGGAGGCGCTGCTGGTCGCCGCGACCGGCCTGGCGGTCGGCGGGGTGATCGCCTGGATCACGCTGGTCCCGATCACCCGGGGCATCGCCGGCGCCGCCCCGCACATCCCGGCCGGCACCGCCCTGCCGCTGGCCGCCGGGGCAGTGCTGCTCTGCCTCGGTGCGACCGGCCTGCCGGCGCGGGCACTGCTGCGGTCCCGTCCGGTGGCGGCGGGCGGCGGCAAGCAGTAGCGGGCACGCGTGGCGGTGCCGGGACCTGGACCGCCGAGGGTTCACGGACGAACGGGCGGTGCGCGATCTCGGCGCACCGCCCGTTCGGGTGAGAAACCGGCCGCGGACCGGCGCATTGGGGTGGTCGCCGGGGACAACGCCCCTGAGGTGCGTTGATCGTGATGTCCGATCAGCTACGCTCGCCGCCGCGCCGCCCGGGGCCGAGCCGCCTCCGGGGGCGTTTCCCGTTCCCCTGCCGGCCCCGTGCCCGCTCCGCGTACCCGTGCCCGTCCCGCCGCCACCCCGGCCGAGCAGAGAGAAGCCCCCCATGAGCAGTCCTCCCGTGGCCCCCGCGCCCCGCTGGCCGCTGATCCTGCTGCGGGCGAGCGCCACCGCGTCGGCCCTCCTGGCCCTCCTGCAGACCGTGCTGGCCGGCGGATTCCTCAACGGCCACTACGAGGCGCTCTCGATGCACGCGGCGGGCGCGACGGCGCTGGCCGTCGTCGTGGTCTGCCAGCTGGTGTCCGGGGCGCTGATCGTGTGGCCCGGCCGCGGCCCGCGCCGGCCGCTCGGCGTCGCGGCGCTGCTGACGGCCGCGGTCATGCTGCAGACCGGCCTCGGCTACAACCGGGCGGTGGGCCTCCACGTGGTGGTCGGGGTGCTGCTGGTCAGCGGCGCCCTGTTCGCCCTGACAGGCGCCTGGCGGCAGCCGCTGCCGGCCCGCCCGGCGGCCCCCGCCGGAGCGGACGGTCCCGAGGACCCCGACGGCGCCGGCCTGCTGCCCCGGCCGGGCGGGCACGTGGAGGTGGCCCCGTGAGGCGCCGCCGGTTCCTGGGCATCGGCGCGGCCGCGGTCGGCGCGGGCACACTGGGGGCGTTCGCCGTCCCGGCCGCCGCCCGCCTGCTGACCGAAGGCCGGCCGGGTCTGCTGCTGAACAGCACGGTGCCGCTGCCGGAGGCGTTCCAGGTGCCGCTGCCGGTGCCGCCGGTCCTGCGGCCGGTGAGCAGCGACGGCGGCACCGACCACTACGAGATCACCCAGAAGGTCGCCCGGCTGGAGATCCTGCCCGGCCTGCGGACCGAGGCGTGGACGTACGGCGGCAGCTACCCCGGCCCGACGCTGGCCGTCCGCTCCGGCCGGCAGACGGTGGTGCGCCACCGCAACGAGCTGCCGGTGCCGTCGGTGGTCCACCTGCACGGCGGGCACACCCCGGCGGAGAGCGACGGCTACCCGACCGACCTGATCCTGCCGGTCGGGTCCACCAGGTCCCCTGCCGCGCCGGACATGGCGGGCATGCCGGGCATGGCCGGGATGGCGGGCATGGCCGGGATGGCGGGCATGCCGGGCATGGAACACCCCGCCGACCTCCCGCTCGGCCGGATCACCGACGGCGACTGCAGCTATACCTATCCCGGCAACCAGCGCGCGGCCACGCTCTGGTACCACGACCACCGGATGGGCTTCACCGGTCCCGGCATCTGGCGCGGCCTGTCCGGCTTCCACCTCGTCCACGACGACGAGGAGGACGCCCTGCCACTGCCGCGCGGCGACCGCGACCTCCCGCTGATGCTCGCCGACCGCGCCTTCGCCGAGGACGGCTCCTTCCGCTACCCGGCCGTCGATCCCGCGCTCGCCGTCCCCGGCGTCACCGACGACTACATGAACGGCGTCCTCGGCGACGTCCTCCTGGTCAACGGCGCCCCCTGGCCCAGGCTGGACGTGGACCGCGCCCGCTACCGGCTGCGCCTGCTCAACTCCTCCAACGCCCGCCTCTACCGCCTGGAGCTCGACCCGCAGCCCTCGGGCGGCGGCGCGCTGGTCCAGATCGGCGGCGACGGCGGCCTGCTGGAGGCCCCGCTCGCACACGACGCCGTCGAGATCGCCCCGGCCGAGCGCTTCGACCTCGTGGTCGACTTCTCCCGCTACCCGCCGGGCACGTCCGTCCGCCTGATGAACCGGTTCGGCAGCGAGCGGACCACCGAGGTGATGCGGTTCGACGTCTCCTCCCGCACCGTCTCGGACGACTCGGCCGTGCCCGAGCGGCTCTCCGACTTCGAGCGGCTCGACCGGGCGGCCGCCGTCACCACCCGTACCTTCGGGTTCCGCCGCAGCCGCAGCGACGGCTGGACCATCAACGGCCAGCCGTACCGGCCGGGCCGCGCCCTCGCCCGGCCCGCCCTCGGCACCACCGAGATCTGGCGCTTCTTCACCGACGTCCACCACCCCGTCCACCTCCACCTGGACCCGTTCCAGGTGCTGTCCCGCAACCGCGCGGACCCGGGCCCGTACGACGCCGGGTGGAAGGACACCGTCGACCTGCGGCCGGCGGAGGCGGTGGAGGTGCTGGTCCGGTTCACGGACTACCCGGGGGCGTACATGCTGCACTGCCACAACCTGGAGCACGAGGACATGGCGATGATGGCGGACTTCGTGGTCGAGTGAGGGCCTTCGGGTCCTTCGGTGGGGCCGACGGGGCTTTCCGGGGCTCGCCGGGGCCGTGGGAGCCTCACCTGTTCGGCCGAGTGCGGGTGGGCGGGCGTGCCGCGCACCCGCCCACGCCTCGACATGCCGGGCCCCGGCAGGTGACCTACCGTCGCGAAGAAGGGAGATGACACCTGCCGAGCGGGATGCCACTCGCGGGCAGAGCCGCCACCCGCCGACCGGGACGCCGACCGGGCCGCCGCCCGCCGACCGGGACGCCGCCCGGCGGAAGATCCGGCCCGCCGACCGAGGAGCCGCGCATGACCACTTCCGCCGAACGCCGCCGGCGTGGCCGGGCCGCCCGTGACCGGGTCTCGCGCTCCGCCCACGGCCGCTGGATCCCGGCCGCCGACCGCCCGGACCCGATCGTCGTGCTGGAGCAGCAGGCCGTCGACCGGGTCCCCGAGCTGCTGCCGATCCGCTACGGCCGGATGGCCGACTCCGCCTTCGCCTTCCTGCGCGGCTCCGCCGCCGTCATGGCGGCCGACCTCGCGGCCGGCCCCGACACCGGCATCACCGTCCAACTCTGCGGCGACGCCCACCTGTTGAACTTCGGGGTGTACGCCTCGCCGGAGCGCGCGCTGCTCTTCGACCTCAACGACTTCGACGAGACCTACCCGGGGCCGTTCGAGTGGGACGTCAAACGTCTCGCCGCCAGCGTCGCCGTCGCGGCCCGGGACAACGGCCACGACGAGGAGCGCGTCCGCCGGGCCGCGCTCGCCGCCGTACAGGGCTACGTCAGCGCGATGCGACGGCTGGCGGCGATGGGTGAGCTCGACGTCTGGTACGCCCGGATCGACTCCGAGGACCTGCTTCCGCTCGTCCGCAAGCCCAAGCACCGCAAGCAGGTCGAGGCCGGACTCGCCCACGCCCGCCGCCGCACCAGCCTGCAGGCCTTCGGGAAGCTCACCGAGGAAACGGAGGACGGCCGGCGCCGGATCATCAGTGAGCCGCCGCTGATCGAGCCGCTGCCGAGGAACGAGCTCCGCCGCGTCGGCAAGATCTTCAGCGACTACCGCGCCACCCTGGCCGAGGACCGCGGCGTCCTGCTCGACCGCTTCCACTTCGTCGACGTGGCCAGCAAGGTGGTCGGCGTCGGCAGCGTCGGCACCCGCTGCTTCATCATCCTGCTGGAGGGCCGTGACACGGAGGACCCGCTCTTCCTCCAGATCAAGGAGGCCGGCCGGTCCGTCCTGGAGGAACACCTGCCGACCACCCGCCCGCACGCCGAGGCGCCGATCGCCCATGGGGGCCAGCGCGTCGTCACCGGTCAGCGCCTGATGCAGGCCGCCAGCGACATCTTCCTCGGCTGGACCACCGGCCCCGCCGGTCGTCACTTCTACGGCCGCCAACTGCGCGACATGAAGGGCTCGGCGGACGTCGCCGACATGACGCCGTCCGCCCTGCGCTCCTACGCCGACCTCTGCGGCCGCGCCCTGGCCCGGGCCCACGCCCGCTCCGGCGACCGCCTGGCCATCGCCGGCTACCTCGGGACCGCCGACACCTTCCCCGAGGCGATCGCCGACTTCGCCGGCCACTACGCCGACCAGACGGAGGTCGACCACGCCGAGCTGCTGGCCGCCATCGCGGACGGCAGGGTCACGGCCCGGCGCGACATCTGACGCGTGATCACGTGGGCCGCGGCTCGGGCGGGAGCTCAGGCAAGCCCGGGCAGGAGCTCGGCGAGCCGCCG
Source organism: Kitasatospora sp. NPDC032757 (assembly GCF_055579305.1). NCBI lineage: Bacteria > Bacillati > Actinomycetota > Actinomycetes > Kitasatosporales > Streptomycetaceae > Kitasatospora > Kitasatospora sp. NPDC032757. The sequence goes on from NZ_JBVINN010000053.1 coordinate 29,418, forward strand.
GAGCTGCTCGCAATGGGACGGCAGGCCGAGCGCGCCGAGCCGGGCGACGACGTGGCGCGCGCCCGCGTCCCGGTAGCGGGCGAGCGCGGCCGCGACGTCCTCCGGGGTGCCGGTGACCACCGCCTGGATCTTCTCCAACTCCACCAGCGGCATCCCGTAGTTGGCGTGTGCGTAGGCGTCCAGCGCCTCGCGGCCGCTCGCCACGTCCGTGTCCACGCGGACGGAGACGAACAGCGCCGGGGTGATGTCCGCCGCCGGACGCCCGGCATCGGCCGCCGCCTTGTGGACGTCCGCCAGCCCCGAGCGGTAGTCGGCCGGGTCGGGCGGGTAGGGCAGCCAGCCGTCGTACAGCCGCCCGGTGCGGGCGAGTGCGGCCGGCGTCGCGCCGCCGAGCCAGACCGGCGGGCCGCCCGGGCGGAAGGGGGCGGTCGCGGCCGGGATCGCGGCGAAGTCGTGGAACTCGCCGTGGAACGAGCCGGCCCCGCTCCACAGCGCCCGCCAGAGCGCCACCGTCTCGTCCAGCCGGGCGAACCGGCGCGCCCACGGCACCTCCGACAGCTCGTACAGCGGCTGCCCGAACCGCCCGGGGAAGCCCGCCCCGACCGCCACCGCCAGCCGGCCGCCGGAGAGTAGGTCGATCGAGGCGAGCGCCTGCGCGGCCTGGACCGGCCGGCGCAGGAACGGCAGCAGCGCGCCGGTGCCGAGGGTCACCCGCTCGGTCACCGGGGCGAGGGCGGCCAGCATGGTGAGCGTCTCGATGCGCGGGCTGAGCAGGGAGTCGTTGGCGAAGAGCGAGGAGTAGCCCGACTCCTCGGCCTGCCTGGCGAAGGCGATCAGCTCGCGCGGGTCGCCGTCGGTGCCCCACTGGGCCTTGCCGGTCGGGAGAAGTACGCCGATGTCCATGCCGGTGATCGTCCCCGGTGGCCGGTAGTGCCACAATTCCCTTGAAGGAATGGCGAGTACGCCGCGGCTGCGGCTACAACTGGCCTGTGGAATTCTCCCAGACGCTCCGCGAGCGCCGCACCCGCAGCCGTATCAGCCAACTCGACCTCGCCACCCGCGCGGGCACCACCCAGCGGCACCTCAGCTTCATCGAGTCCGGACGCTCGGTGCCCGGCCGGGGCATGGTCGTCCGGCTGGCCGAGTCCCTCGACCTGCCGCTGCGTGAGCGCAACGAGCTGCTGCTGTCGGCCGGTTACGCCCCCGCCTACCCGGAGAGCCGGCTCGACAGCCCCGACCTCGCCCCCGTCCGGACGGCCATCGAGCACATCCTCGCCGGCCATCAGCCCTATCCCGCCCTGGTGGTGGACCGGAGGGGCGATGTCGTCGCCGCCAACGCCGCCGTCGACCTGATCACCGAGGGCGCGGCCCCCGAGCTTGTCGGCCCCGGCACCAACGCCTACCGCCTCGCCCTCCACCCCGAAGGCCTGGCCCCGCGCATCCTCAACTTCGCCGCCTGGGCCCGCCACATCGTGGAGCGGACGGCGCACCTCGGCGAGCTCCACGCCGAACTGGTGTCGTACGTGCCCGAGCTGGAGGACATCGGGGCCGACCACCTGGGCTTCGCGGTGCCGCTGCACCTGCGCACCTCGCGCGGCGACCTCCATCTGATGACGACGGTCACCACCTTCGCGACCGCCGTCGACATCACGCTCGCCGAGCTGAAGCTGGAGGCCTTCCTCCCGGCGGACGAGGCGACGGCGGCCGCGCTGCGGGCCGAGAGCGGCACTCAGGCGCCGGGAAACATGTAGTCGGTGGTGACCCGGTCCTCGTCGTCGAGCAGCAGGACCTCCAGCCCGCTCCCGACCGGCTCGCCGCCGTCGACGGGGACCATCTCCCAGGTGAACCTGAGGCAGTCGCGGAGCCGGACGGCGGTGTCCCGCGCTCGGAAGGTGAACTCCCCGGGGGCGACGAACTCCCGGTAGCTGCGGGAGACCCGGGTCTCGATCGCGTCGTACCCCGCCGCCTCCAGCGCGGTGTCCTCGAAGCCCAGCTCGGCGGCCCGGTCGCGGATCTCCACCGGCGGCTGGAGGACGTGGACGCCGCCCTCCGCCCAGACCAGCTCGATCGCCTTGCGGCGCAGGGCCGGGTCGGGCTCGGTCCAGAGGGCGATGTAGCGGTCGGCGATCTCCTGTGCGGTGAGGGTGGTCATGCTGTGCTCCTCGCGTTGTGTCGGCGGTGTGCCCGGACGACACCCATCCTGCGGGGGGCGGGTGATGGCAACAATTCCCGGCGGGGAATGGCCCGGCGACCGGCGGGGTGGCCACCCCGCCGGTCGGCGGAATGACGCGGTGCTGACACCCGCCGAAGGTCCGGTGCGGCGGAACCGCCTCGCCCCAATTCGGTTGCCAGTGGCCTTGATTGACGAGGTCTTGACGATTCGTTCACAGTTTGCATGTCTTCGACAATCTTATTCCTCGTCAGTAACATGGCGCGTGCGCGGCTGTTCGAGCCGCTGCTGAAGCCACTGGTCCCGGGCGCCCGTGTGCGCGTCCGCCACTTCGAAAGAGCTTCGTTGAAGAGTCCCCTCGGCACGGCGGTCCGCCCTGTCCTCGTTTCGCTGTTGCTTCTCGGTGTCGCTGCGTGCGGCCCGACATCGGGCGCGCAGCAGGCCGCCCCGGCCACCTTTGAGCCCGCCGGCGCCGCCGCCCCGGCCACCGCCTCCTCGCCGGCGAGCCCGTCGGCGGCGCGGGCGTCCGGCGCGCCGCACGCCCGCGCGACCAGCCCGGCCGCCGCCGCGCCGAGCTCCGGCCGCCCGGCGGCCGGCAGCCTGCCGGTGACGGCCGCCCAGCCGGGCGTCCGGCAGGCGGCCATCGGCGCACCCGGGAAGGACGGCGCGGCCGTCGCCCCGGAGGCGAAGAGCCTCCAGCTCACCGCGTACGACCCGGCCGCCGGCACGGCGGTCCTGGCGGCCGCGGGCGGCCCCTCGGCCGGCCCGTCCGCGAGCGCCTCGGCGAGCGCGTCGGCGAGCTCGGCCGCGAGCCCGTCGTCGGCCCCGTCCGCGGCGCCGACGCCGGCCGACGTCGTCAAGCCGGGCCAGCTCCTCGCCAGCCCGCCGACCGACGCCGCGCCGCAGGGGGCGCTGGTCGCGGTCACCGCCGTGAAGTCCGCCGGTGGCGGTTCCGTCACGGTGTCCACCCGGCCGGCCACCCTCTCCGAGCTGCTCGGCAACGCCGAGGCGGACGGCAAGGTCCCCGTCGACCCGGCGGCGATCAAGGTGACGCCGCTGGTCAAGGACCTCAAGGCGACCGTCGCCCGGGAGAACGGCACCACCAAGGCCGACGCCTCCGGCACCCTGGAGGTCGACGTCAAGGCGCCGATCCCGCTGCCCGACGGCCTCAGCGCCGACGCCTCCGCCTCGCTCCAGCTCCACCCGGCCCTGCACTTCGCCTACCACGGCGCCGGCATCGGCAGCCCGCGCACCGCGTCGATCGGCTTCGACCTGGGCGCCCACGCCCAGTGGAAGGTCAGCGGCGACCTCGCCCGCAGCACCGGCTCCGCGCCGATCCGCCTGCCGTTCGCCAAGCTCCAGGCCAGCCCGGTCGTCACGGTGGCCGGCCTGCCGGTCGTGGTCAACCTCGGGCTGACCTGCTACCTGGAGATCGGCGCCGACGGGAAGATCCACGTCGAGGCCGAGCAGGAGATCACCGGCACCTGGGCCGTGCACGCCGACTACACCGGCGGACGCGGCTGGACCTCCTCCACCGACGCGGCCGACACCAAGGTCTCCCCGGTGCACGTCCGCCTCTCCGGCACGGCCGCCGTCCGCGCCGCCCTCGCCGCCGAGGTCAGCGTCGGCCTCTACGACACGGTCGGCGTCGAGGCCACCGTCGCCCCCTACCTGCGGGCCCAGGCGGACGGCTCGCTGGCCGTCGACGTCCCGGGCGGCACACCGCAGCTCCAGGGCAGTTGGGCCCTCCTCGGCGGCGTCGACCTGAACGGTGCGCTGACCGCCCACCTGAAGATCTTCGGCACCCCGATCATCGAGGGCAAGCTCCCGCTGCCGCCGTTCCACCGTGAATGGCCGCTGCTCTCGGGCGCGTTGCCGTCGGCCTCGTCGAAGAGCTGAACCACTGCCCAAAACCGTGAACCCCGGGCCGATCGCGTCGGCCCGGGGTTCGCTGCTGTCGTGGTCTCGACGGACGGTGACGTGGGTGTCCGCCCAGCCGGTGTCGCTGCCGCCCCGGGCGGGTGCCGGGGCGGCCCAGCCGGGCCGGACGTCGGCCGACCCGTGCCCTCGGCGACGGCGGGGCGGGAGATAGCCTGGCCCGGTGATCATCCCGCTGCCGCCGGGCGAGCTTGGCGGGCGTGCGCTGCTGGGCGGGCGGCGTGACGGATGCGGTGGTGCCTCGGGGCTTTCGCCGCTGCGGAGGAGATCGGTCCGGCCGACTTCCCGTGCGCGGGGGCTCAGCTCATCGCCCAGACAAAGGGGTCGTGCGGGACGGGCTGTGCGGGTCGAGCCGGCGGCGGGGCGTGAGGGACGGTTGGGTCCAGCAGGCCGGCGTAGGCGGTGAGGGCCTCCGTCACCTCCGCGGCGGTGACGCGGCGGCCCGGAGGGCCGTCCGGCGCGGTCCTGCGGCGCTGCTCGGCCAGCGCTGCCGTGAGGCTGTTGACCACCTCGCCGTAGCGGCGTGTCAGGACGAGGTCCTGCGACGCGGTGGCCGAGTCGAGGTGACGCCGGCGTTCGGCGAGCTCCAGTTCGTAGGCGTCGGCGACCGGATCGGTGTGTGGAACGACCGTGCGGGCGCCCGCCACGGCGGCCGCCTGGTCGAGCAGGTCGATCGCGGAGCCCGGCAGGGCCTGGCCGGGCAGGTGTTCGCGGGCCAGGGCGGCCGAGGCCTGGAGCGCTTCGTCGGTGATCGCCACATGGTGATGCTGCTCCAGCCGGGGACGGGCGCGCGTGAGGATCTCCTGTACCTCGTCGACGGAGAGCGCGTCGATCTCCAGCGGTTGGAGGAGCCGGTCGAGGCTCGGGTCCGGTTCCCGTCGGCGGAACTCCGACGTCGTGCAGGCCGCGATGACGGAGACGCCGGCGCCGGCGAGCGCGGGCCGGAAGAAGGCCAGGGTCTCTGCTCTGCCGTCGGGGGTGTGCAGGACGGTGAGCGCGTTGTCGAGGAAGAGGATGAGGCCGTCACTGCGCTGGAGCTCTGCGAGCAGACCGGACATCAGCTCGGCGAACCGGCCGTGGTACTGGGGATCGGTGAACAGGGTTCCGGCGTCGAGCGAGTGGACGCGTCGGCCGGTGAAGGCCGCCGGCGCTGTGCCGGCGGCCGCGGCGTGGGCGAGTCCGGCCACGATGCTCGCCTTCCCCACCCCGGGGTCGCCGACCAGCAGCGGGACGTTCCGCTGCCGCCGGGAGAGGATCTGGATGATCCGCTTGATCTCCGTCGTCCGGCCGACGACGGGATCGAGTTCGGAGACGAGTGCCGCCCGACTGAGGTCGCGGGAGAACCGGTCCAGCAGCGGCGTCGCAGCAGGCGGTGGCGGGCCCGGATCGGCCGCGGAGCCCGACAGGGCCAGCACCTGCCGGCGCAGGCGGTTGGGGTCGACGCCCATTTCGGCCAGGACTTGGATGCCGATGCCGTCGCCCTCGCGGAGCAGGCCGAGCAGTATGTGCTCGGTGTCGATGTGGTTGCGGCCCAGCCGCACGGCCTCCCCGGACGACAGTTCCAGGGCCGTCTTCGCCCGGGAGGTGAGGGGGATGTAACCGGCCATGGCCTCCTGGCCCTGGCCCATGAGCTCCACGACCTTCCCGTGGACGGAGCTGTAGGAGAGGCCGAGGCTGTTCAGGGCTTCGGCAGCGGTACCCACACCTTCGTTGAACAAGGCCAGCAGGAGGTGCTCGGTTCCCACGCAGGTGTGCCTGAGCATCCGGGACTCGTGCTGAGCCAGGCCGATGACCCGTCGAGCGTCGTCGGAGACGAGGACGTTGGCTGTGCTCATCCCCTCGCCTCATCGTCGCCGAGAGCCGCCAGATCCGCCCGCGCCCGCCGTGTGTGCGGGTGGTCGGGGCCCAGCACCCGCTCCCGCTCCGCCACCAGCTGCCGCAGCAGCGCCGCCGCCTCGTCGGCCGCCCCGGAGAGTGTGAGGTTGCGGGCGAGCATGTGCCGGGTGCGGAGCGTGTGTGCGTGCTCGACGCCGAGGACGCGGCTGCGGTCGGCGAGCAGGACACGCAGCATGGCGACGGCCTCCTCCCGGTGGCCCGCCTCGCCGAGGTTCACGGCGAGGAACTGCCGGGTGCGCAGAGTGTCCTCGTGCTCGGGGCCCAGTACGCCGTTCTGGTCGACCAGGAGCAGCCGCAGCAGGCGGGCCGCCTCGGCAGGGTCTCCGGCGCCACCGAGACTGTGGGCGTGTGACTGTCGGCCGAGCAGGGTCTCCGCGTGCTCGGGGCCGAGGACGCGGACCGCCTCGTCGAGGAGGGCGCAGAGCGTGTCCGAAGCCCCCTTCCAGTCACCGAGCGTGCCCTGACTCACCGCCGAGACGCGCCGCCTGCGCAGCTCTCGCTCAGCCGCTGCCGCGTACGCGCGGTTGACGCCGAGGGCGGTCAGGCCCGCCGTCCGGGTACCGCGGTTGAGCGGAACCGGCAGGCCCTCGGCGGTCATCGTGGCTGCGAGCCGCCGGTAGAGGTCATCCACGGTGAGGAGTTCGGGGCCGCCCGCCACACCCTCGCGCAGCAGGCGGATCAGCCGTCCGGAGAAGGCAGTGTGGTCCTCCCCGGGCAGCGAGAGGGCGACCTGGTCGCGCTGGGCGGAGGTCAGGACGTACGTCCCCTCGACCTCCAGGCGGTTGAGCCGGTCATCGTCCCCGCCCGCCATCGAGTCGGTGACGACCCGGCCGGAGAAGCAGCAGTCGAGGATGATGATCTTCGCAGCGGCCCTGCTGTCGAGCACCGCACCGCGCAGTTTGTCGTACTCCAGTGAGCTGAACCATGGGGTCTCGAACGCGCTGTCCGGTAAGGCCAGATAGAGGTCGTGGCGGCGTCCGGCGACCAGTCCGTGCCCGGCGTAGTAGACGAGCAGCAGGTCCTCGGCCTCCTGCACGGCGGTGTGCAGCCGTTGGCCGATGCTGCGCAGGTCGCCGTCGTCGAGCAGCACCGTGCAGTGGCCGGCGGGCACCAGCCCGTGGAGGGGGTCGGTGAACAGGTCGGCGAGGTCGTCGATCGTCTGCCGTACGGCGGCGAGGTCCGGGAGTCTCGGGTCGGAGTAGCTTCCGGCGCCGATCAGGACGATCCGGGACCGCTGGGGATCCGGAAGACGCACGTCACTCCTGCTCGGGTGCGCTGCCGTCCAGTACCTGGCGCAGGACGGCCTCCAGGTCCTTGCCGCGGATCCGCTTGGCGTCGAGCTCGACGGTCTCGCCGCCCGGCCGCCGGATCTTCAGCCGGACGTCGCTCCGCTTGGGCTGGGCGAACCAGGTGCGCAGTGAGGCGGCCAGCACCGAGACGGCGCCGCCGGCCCCGGCCGCGACCGTCACGAGGTCCGCCACCGAGCCGAGTTCGCCTGGTGCCGGTGCCGCACCGGTCAGAGTGACGCCCGCCAGCCCCGGTTCCCCCCGAAGCCAGTCCGCGAGCGACTCGGCCTCCGCGGCGGTCTGCTCACCGGTCACCGACATGTGCACGTCCACGGCGCCCCCCAAGTGGCCTGGAAATGAATAAAGTCGATGCCGAAGTCTACTGACCCGGGTGGCCCGCAGGCCCGGAAACGGGCGGGAGATAGCCTGGCCCGGTGATCATCCCGCTGCCGCCGGGCGAGTTCCGGGCCTACCTGTTCGACTGCGACGGCACCGTCGCCGACTCCATGCCGCTCCACTACCGCGCGTGGAAGCAGGCGCTGGACGAGTGGCACTGCGTGTTCCCCGAGGGGCTCTTCTACGCCTGGGGCGGCCGGACCGTCGCCGGCATCATCGCCTCGCTCAACGAGGAGCAGGGGCTGGCGATGCCGGTGGAGGCCGTCGCGCGCCGGAAGGAGGACCTCTACGGCGAGCTGTTGCCGCAACTCACCGCCGTGCCCGGCATTCTGGCGCACGTCGAGTACGCGCACGGCCGGCTGCCGAGCGCCGTGGTGTCCGGCAGCACCCGGGAGTCCGTCACGGCGTCGTTGACCACCCTCGGACTGCTCGACAGGTTCGACCTGCTGGTCTGCGCCGGCGACTACACGAAGGCGAAGCCCGACCCCGAGGCCTTCCTCCTCGCGGCGGAGCGGCTCGGGGTCCCGCCGCAGGACTGCCTCGTCTTCGAGGACACCGACCTGGGGATCGAGGCCGCGACCGCGGCCGGCATGGCGTCCGTGCGCGTCCCCCCGCCCCAGGAGCGCTGAGCGGCGCGGAGGCGGGCGCAGGAGGCCCGGCGGGGCCGGCCTCCTGCGCCGGGGGCGTCGGCGTTCTCCGGTCAGGCCGGGGCGAGCAGGTGGAGGGCGCCCGGGGCGACGGTGACGTCGATCGGCAGCGCCGCCATGAACTCGCCGTCCGCGTAGGCGGTGATGCCCGGCGACTCGATGCGGAGCGAGGCCGTGCGGTGGGTGGTCACCTCCGGGCGGTCGACGTGCGTGCCCTTGAAGAGCGTGGGGAAGAAGCGGGCGATCCTCAGCCGCGGCATGGCGGCGACGAGGGTGAGGTCGAGCAGGCCGTCGGCGGGGTCGGCGGTGGGGCAGATGAGCATGCCGCCGCCGTAGCTGGTGGTGTTGCCGACGGCGGCCAGGGTGAGGTCCTGTTCTATGACCGTGCCGTCGTCGAGGGTGATGCGGAAGGGCAGCGGGCGCAGGTTGGCGAACTCGACCAGGATGGCGAGGTTGTAGCGCATCCGGCCGCGTGGCCAGCGGAGCCGGTTGGTGCGGTCGCTGACGAGGGAGTCGAAGCCGCTGGCGAGGACGGAGCCGAACCAGCGTGACGTGCCGTCGGAGGCCGTGACCCGCCCGAGGTCCACGGCACGGGTGTGGCCGGCGGCGATGACCTCGGCCGCGGCCTCGGGTGCGCCGCGCGGCAGCCCGTACGCGCGGGCGTGGTCGTTGCCGGTGCCCGCCGGGACGACGCCGAGCGGGACGCCGGTGCCGGCTGCCGCCTGGAGGCCGAGGTTGATCATGCCGTCCCCGCCGACCACCACCAGCGCGTCGCAGCTGCCGGAGGAGACGGCGGCGTGGGCCAGCCGGAGGGACTCCTCCGGCGAGGAGCCCGCCCGTTCGTCCACCTCGACGCCGAGTGCGCGCAGGCGGGCGGTGGCGCGGCGGGCCGCGGGCTCGGCGTGGCCGGCGGCCGCCGCGGGGTTGGTGAGGAGGACGACGCGGCGGACGGCGCCTCTCGGACCGCTCATGCGCCCACCTCGCTTCGTCCGGCGCGGGCCCGGGCGCACCCCTCGACCGTTCGCCCGCTCAAGGGATCAGCTTTCCGGGGTTGAGGATGCCTGCCGGGTCGAGCTCGGCCTTGACCGCGCGCAGGATCCGGATGCCCAGCTCGCCGATCTCGTCGGCCATCCAGGGCCGGTGGTCGGCACCGACGGCGTGGTGGTGGCTGATGGTGCCGCCACCCGCGACGATGGCGTCCCCGGCGGCGCGCTTGGCGGCGGCCCACCGGGTGAGCGGGTCCTCGCCGAGGGCGGCGACGACGGTGAAGTAGAGCGAGGCGCCGGTCGGGTAGACGTGCGAGATGTGGCAGAGGACGAGCGCGCCGGGGAGGGCCCCGGTCAGGGCGGAGGTGACGGCGAAGCGCAGGTCGGCGAGCCGGCGCCAGTCCGTCGCCGTCTCCAGCGTCTCGCAGAGCGCGCCCGCGGCGAGCAGTGAGTCCCGCAGGTACGGGGCGCTGAACCGGCCGTGCTCCCAGGCCCGGGCGGGCGCCTCGCCGAGGGAGGTGCCGCCGGCGGCCAGCAGGACGGCCCGGGTGAGCTGGTGGCGGGTGGCGACCTGTTCGGCGGTGCCCTCGAAGACGGTGACCGCCAGGCAGCCGCTGACGGCCGGCTCGCCGCCGATCTTCTCCGTCATGGCCAGGTTGACCATGGTCTCGGCCTCGTCGGAGAGCCGGATGACGGTCGGGCCGGTCTCCTGCTGCTCGACGGCGCGCAGGGCGGCCGCGCCGGCGGCGAAGTCCGGGAAGGACCAGGCCTCGTAGGCCTTCACGGCGGGCACCGCGTGCACCCGCACCCGGACGGCGGTGATCACGCCCAGCGTGCCCTCCGAGCCGAGGAAGAGCTCGCGCAGGTCGGGGCCGGCGGCGGAGGCGGGGGCGCGGCCGAGGTCCAGGACGCCCGCCGGGGTGACGACGCGCAGGCCGCGCACCATCTCGTCGAAGCGCCCGTACCCGGCGGAGTCCTGGCCGGAGGAGCGGGTGGCGGCGAACCCGCCGATGGTGGCGAAGCGGAAGCTCTGCGGGTAGTGGCCGAGCTCGAAGCCGCGCTCGGCGAGCAGAGCCTCCGCCGCCGGGCCGGTCAGGCCCGCGCCGAGGACGGCCTCGCCGGAGGTCTCGTCCAGGTCGAGGAGCCGGTCGAAACGGCGCAGGTCGAGCGAGACGACGGCGGTGAGCCCGCCGCGCTCCGGGTCGAGCCCGCCGACCACGCTGGTGCCGCCGCCGAAGGGGACGACGGCGATCCGGCGCTCGGCGCAGAGCGCGAGCAGCGCGGTGATCTCGTCCTCGCTGCCGGGCAGCACGACGGCGTCGGGCGCGTCCTGCGGCTCGCGGCTGCGGCGGCGCAGGAGGTCGGGGGTGGACTTGCCGCCGGACCGGGGGAGGCGGTCGGCGTCGGCGGCACTCACGTGGGCCTCGCCGACCACGGCGGCGAGCGCCTTCAGGTCGTCCTCGGCCAGCCGCGAGGGGTGCAGCACGACCTCGTCGGCGGCCGGGCCGGGGGCGGCGTCGCCGGTGACGCCGAGGGCGGCGGCGAGCAGGGCCTTGATGTCGGCGGACAGCTCCTTGGCGAGGGCCGGGTCGCCCCAGGCGTCCCACTTCATCGGGGGGAGCGGCAACGCGGCGCCGGCCGGTCCCGCTTGCTTCTCAGGTGCCATGCGTTACAGTTTCACACATCATGTCAAGTAGTAACGCGAGCTCAGGCGGTTCCCACGGCACAGGCACCCCGGGTGGCCCTGGCGTTCCGGGCACCCCCGGCACCCTCGGCGGCGCCGGCACCCCCGGCACTCCCGGCGGCGCCCCGGCGCCCCGCTCCACCGACGACGCGATCCTCGACGCCGCCGCCGAGCTGATCGTCCACCTCGGCGTGCGCCGGACCCAGTTGGCCGAGATCGCCCGCCGCGCCGGGGTCAGCCGGCCGACCGTCTACCGGCGCTGGCCGGACGTCCGGGCGGTCATCGGGGCGCTGCTCACCCGCGAGATCCGGGCCACCCAGGAGACGGTGGCGCTCGCCGGCGAGGACCGCGAGGCTCTGGTGGACGGGGTGGTCGAGGTCGCCGTCCGGCTGCGCGACCACCCGGTGCTCGGCGCGCTGCTGCGTTCGGCCGACTCCGACACGCTCTTCGAGTACGTCGTGGAACGGCTCGGCACCAGCCAGCGCGGCCTGATCGAGGCGCTGCGCGCCGGCATCGAACAGGGGCAGGCCCACGGCTCGATCCGGGCCGGCGAGCCGGTCGAACTGGCCGCTATGGTGCTGCTGATCGCCCAGTCCACCGTGCAGTCGCACCGCATGGTCGCCGCGCTGCTGTCCGAGGAGGCCTGGCGGCGCGAACTGGCCCGGGCCCTGAACGGATACCTCGCGCCGTGAGCCGTCACGAGCGCGCCATGACCGGCCGTGCTGCCGGGACGTGCCGGGTCGCCGGGGCCGACCGGGCCGTCACGGCCGGTCGGGCCGCCACGGCCGGCCGGAGCATCGCAACCGATCGGAACACCGCGACGAACGGAGGCACCAGATGACCACCGCCGCAGGGCCCTACGCCGGAACCACCCGACTCGACGCCAGGCGCAGGGAGTTGGAGCTCGACGCGCTCACCGACGGACCGGCCGTCGACCTGCTGGTGATCGGCGGTGGCGTGACCGGCGCGGGGGTCGCCCTGGACGCGGCCGCCCGCGGCCTGCGCACCGTCCTGGTCGAGGCCCGTGACCTCGCCTTCGGGACGAGCCGGTGGAGCTCCAAGCTGGTCCACGGCGGACTGCGCTACCTCGCCTCCGGACGGGTCGGGGTGGCCCGGGAGAGCGCCGTCGAACGCGGTGTGCTGATGACCCGCACCGCCCCGCACCTGGTCCGCCCGATGCCCCAACTGGTACCGCTGCTCCCGGGGTTGATGAGCCGAGGGCAGACCTCGCTGGTCCGTGTCGGGTTCGTCGCGGGCGACGCGCTGCGGCTGAGCGCCGGGACGCCGGGCGGGCTGCTGCCCCGGGTGCGCCGCGTCGGCGCCGAGCGCGCCCGCCAACTGGTGCCCGGCGTCAGGGCGGAGGGCCTCACGGGTGCGCTCGTCGCGCACGACGGCCAACTGGTCGACGACGCACGGCTGGTGGTGGCACTGGCCCGGACGGCCGCGCAGTACGGCGCCACCGTGCTGACCCGGGTGCGGGCGCAGGACGTCACCGGCACCTCGGCCCGGCTGACCGACGCCCTCACCGGCCGGTCCCTCACCCTCGCCGCCCGCGCCGTGGTCAACGCCACCGGCGTCTGGGCCGGCGACGTCGACCCGTCGATCCGGCTGCGGCCCAGCCGCGGCACCCATCTGATCGTCGACGCGGCCGCCCTCGGCCGGCCGGCCGCCGCGCTCACCGTGCCGGTGCCGGGCTCCACCAGCCGGTTCGTCTTCGCGCTGCCGCAGCAGCTCGGCCGGGTCGCGATCGGCCTCACCGACGAGGACGCGCCCGGCCCGATCCCGGACGAGCCCCAGCCGACCGAGGGTGAGCTCGCCTTCCTCCTCGACACCGTCAACGCCGCCCTGCAGACCGCGCTGACCAGGGCGGACGTGCGCGGCGCCTACGCCGGGCTGCGGCCGCTGATCGACACCGGCGGCGGCGCCACCGCCGACCTCTCCCGCCGGCACGCCGTGCTGGAGTCCCCGACCGGCGTGATCACCGTGGTCGGCGGCAAGCTCACCACCTACCGGCGGATGGCCGAGGACGCGGTGGACACCGCCGCCCGCCTGCGCGGCCTGCCCGCCCGCGCCTGCTGGACGGCCCGGCTGCCCCTGGTCGGTGCACCCACCCACCGCGACAGCCGTCCGGCGCCCGAGGGCGAGGTGCCCGCCTCGCTGATCGCCCGGCACGGTGGCGCGGCCCGCGAGGTCCTGGCGGAGGGGACGGCCCTCGGCGCCGGCTACGCGGCGCCCGTCGTGCCCGGTATCGACGTCACCCGCGCCGAGATCGCCTATGCGGTCACGCACGAGGGCGCGCTGGACGCCGACGACGTGCTCCACCGCCGGACCAGGATCGGTCTGGTGGCGGAGGACGCCGACCGCGCCCGGGCCGCCGTCGAGGAGATCGTGGCGGAGATCGCCGCGGACGCCGGACAGGCGTGAGGACTCGTCCGGTGCCGGCCGCGCGGAGCCCTCAGCGCTCCGTGTGTTCCGGCATCGGGTGGGTGGCGCCGCCCAGCTCCAGCACACAGGTGAGCGGCTGCTCGGGCGCCCCGGTCCGCTCCAGCCGGACGGCGAGCGGCGCCGGCGGCTCCTCGGCCAACTGGGCGGCGAGGGTGAGCGGGTAGACGCCGTGCCCGTGCACGCGGTGGAAGGCGAGCTCCTTGCCGTCCACCAGCAACTCGGTCTCGGTGATCCAGCCGGACCGGACGTTCACCGTCACGGAGTGGTGGCCCCGGTCGAGGTGGAAGCTGTGCCGCTGGCGCATGGGGACCTCCTAGGGACCCGTGCAGGGGAGCGGGAGCGGTGCGCGAACGCCGCACGGTCAGTCTACGTCCGGTCACTGTGGCAGGCCCGGGCCGACGGGCGCCTCCGGCATGCGGCGAGGTGCCCCTGCGGGCGGGGTGCGCGGTCGGGCCGACGGCCGCTCACGCCGGTGGGTGCCTCACGCCAGGCGGCCGCCGCCGTCCACGTGGAGGACGGTGCCGGTGACGAAGGGGCTGGTCATGGTGAACAGGACAGCGCGGACGAGGTCCTCGGTGGTGCCGACGCGGCGGGCCGGGTTGCGTTCGGCGATCGAGCGCAGGAACGGCTCCTTGTCGGTGCCCATGCGGTCCCAGGCGCCGCTGTCGACGATGCCGGGGGAGACCGCGTTGACGCGGACCGGGGCGATCTCGACGGCGAGGGCCTGGACGAGGAACGCCAGCGCGCCGTTGGTCGTGGCCATCACGGTGCGGGCGGGGGCGGGGCGCCAGGCGGCGACGCCGGAGAAGAAGGTGAAGGACGCGCCGTCGGCGCTGCCGGTTGCGGCCTGGCCGGCGAGGTGCTTGGCGAGCAGCAGCGGACCGTAGACCTTGGCGGCGAACGCCCGCTGGACGTCGGCGAGTTCGAGCTCGGAGAGCGGTCCGTTGGCGGGCGTCGCGGCGGTGGAGACCAGGTGGTCGAAGCGGCCGGTGGCACTCGCCAGGGCGGCGATGGAGGCCTCGTCGGCGAGGTCAACCGGGACGACCTCGGCCGGGCCGGTGAGCTCTCCGGCCGTCCACTCCAGCTTGCGCGGGTCGGGGCCGGCCAGGACCAGTTCGGCGCCGGCCGCGGAGGCGGCGCGGGCGAGGGCGCGGCCGGTGTTCGAGCCGGCGCCGACCACGACGATGCGGCGGCCGGAGAGGTCGGTGGAGGGGAGGGCGGTTGAGCGGTGGTCGGCGGAGGTCATGCGGTGGCTCCTGTCAGGGGGTGCGGAGGGGACTTCGGTACGTCCGACCTTCCACCGGCACCCGACGATGAGTCCAAGGCTTGTTTTCTCGCCCACCCATAAACTCCGTGCATGGCTACGCTGCGACAGCTCGAATACCTGGTGACCGTCGTCGACACCGGTTCCTTCACCCGCGCCGCCGAGCAGCTGCACGTCACCCAGCCCGCGCTCTCGCACCAGGTGCGGGCGTTGGAGCGGGCCGTCGGCGGCACCCTGCTGGAGCGGCTGCCACGCGCCGTCCGGCTGACGCCGATGGGGCGGGCCGTCCTGCCGCACGCCCGGGCGGCGCTCGCCGACGCCGAGCGGTTGCGGACGGCGGCCCGCCGTACCGCGGGGCTGGATGGCGGCGAGCTGGAGCTGGCCACCGTCTACTCGGTGAGCCTCGGCATCCTGCCCCCGGTGCTGCGCGCCTGGCGCCGGCTCCACCCGCAGGTGCGGATCCGGCTGCGGGAGTACGCCCACAACGACGAGCTGCGCGCCGCGCTGGCGGCCGGGCAGGCGGACGTCGCGGTCGGCACCCCGCCGGCGGACTGGGAGGGGCCGATCCGGGAGCTCGGTGTAGAGGAGTTCGTCCTCGCCCTGCCCGTCGACGATGAGTTGAGTGATCGTCACGTCATCGGCCTGCCCGACCTGTCCGAGCGCGACTGGGTCCACTACGCGCCCGGCAACGGGCTCGCGGATCTGCTGGACCGGGCCTGCGCGGAGGCCGGTTTCCGGCCGCGGGCCGCGGTGCGGACGGAGCAGACCGCGGCCGTACCGCTGCTCGCCGCCGCGGGGCTCGGGCCCGCCCTGGTGCCCGCCAACATCGTGCCGCCGGGCTTCGACGGCCTGGTCCGCCGGCCCGAACCGCCGGTACGGCGCCCGCTCGCCGCGTACACCCGGACCCGGCCGGATCCGCTGACGGCGGCCTTCGTCGACCTGCTGGCCCGGCAGGCGTGCCTGCTGCCGCCGCACGTCGCCGAGCTGCTGGCGGCATGAGGGTGTCGACGGGCTCGACCACCGCGAGACCCGGGGCCGCTCCCGCCGCCCCGGGCGCACCCGCCCCGCGGCCTCGCGCCCCCGCGCCCCGCCCCCGTGCGCCCCACGTCTCGCGCGCCCGCATCGCTGCAAGCGGATTCTCGTGATCTCTACAGTGTTGTAGATTCTTGGGCAGGGAGAGCAATCGAGGAGGGCATCGTGGGAGTTTCGCTGGCCAAGGGTGGCAATGTCTCGCTGACCAAGGAGGCGCCGGGCCTGACCGCCGTCATCGTCGGCCTCGGCTGGGACGTGCGCACCACCACCGGGACCGACTACGACCTGGACGCGAGCGCGCTGCTCTGCAACGCGCTCGGCAAGGTCGTCTCGGACCAGCACTTCGTCTTCTTCAACAACCTGCGCAGCCCCGAGGGTTCGGTCGAGCACAGCGGTGACAACCTGACCGGTGGCGGCGACGGCGACGACGAGCAGATCAAGGTCGACCTGGACGCGGTGCCGGTCGACGTGGCCAAGGTGGTCTTCCCGGTGTCGATCTACGACGCCGACGCCCGCCTGCAGAGCTTCGGGCAGGTCCGCAACGCGTTCATCCGGATCGTCAACCAGGCCAACGGCCAGGAGATCGCCCGGTACGACCTCACCGAGGACGCCTCGACCGAGACCGCGATGGTCTTCGGCGAGCTGTACCGCAACGGCGTGGAGTGGAAGTTCCGTGCCATCGGCCAGGGTTACGCCTCCGGCCTGCGCGGCATCGCCACCGACTACGGCGTCAACGTCTGAGGCGATGCCGGCGGCAGGCCGGTGAACTCCTACTCCACCCGGGGATTCTGACGGAGGGTCGGCGGCCGCCCGATGGCGTGGCCGCCGAACCCGCCGGTGCCGGCGACCTGCTGCTGCCACCAGGCGGTCATCGACGCCTCGTCCATGGCCGACCAGTCGGGCGCCCCGGTCACCTGGGCCTGCCCGAGCCGGCGCCCCACCTCGACGGTCTCCCGCCCGACCACGCCGCGTTCGGCGTCGTACGCGGGCAGCAGTTCGGCCCAGGAGCCGGCCGCGCGCCACGTCTCCTCGAAGGCGCAGGCGTCCTGCAGCGCCTTGACGACGCCGCTGGTGTTGTGCGGGCGGACGACGGTGGCCGCGTCCCCGGCCAGCAGCAGGCGGCCGGCGGTGCGGCGCGGGACGGCCAGGTCGTAGATCGGCTGCAGGAAGGTCCGCTCACGCGGGGTGAGGGTGACCACCCCCGCCCAGTACGGCGGCAGGTGCCGGTCGGCCAGTTCGGCCAGCTCCTCGAACCGGGCGGTGGTGAGCGTTCCGGCCGGGACGCTGGTCGCATCGTCCAGCCGCAGCCAGGACGGCGTGGGGGCGTAGAAGACCCAGTTGACCTGGGTGGAGCCGGGCTCCAGGCCCGGGATGCGGTAGAGCACCACCTGGCCGCCGGGGTAGCAGACGGTGATCACCTCGCCCTCCGGCCAGAGCGCCGCGCCGCCGGGCAGCCCGTCCAGCAGCCCGGCGTCGAAGCTGCCGCGCCAGCAGACGTACCCGGCGTAGGCGGGCCGGGCCCCGGGGAAGGCGGATTCGGGGCAGACGGCCTCGCGGACCACCGAGCGGTAGCCGTCGGCGCCGACCACCAGGTCGTACGTCTCGCGTCCGCCGCCGGCGCTCTCCACCCAGGCCTGCCCGCCGTTGCCGCTGTTCCCGTTCCCGCCGTCCCCGTCCGCGCCGCCCACGGCGGTGACGGCGTCGCCGAGGCGGAAGGTGACGCTGTCGGGGGTGCGTTCGCGCAGGGCCTGCCAGAGCACGCCCCAGTGGTAGGAGTGGAACGGCATCTCCTGTGCCCAGAGCAGCCGCCCGCGCGGGCTGCCCCCGCCGGTGGCACCCGTCCCGGCCCCGCCCCCTTCGCGGGTGAGCCAGTGGCGGTGGCTGAGCCGGTGGTGCCGGATGCCGTCGTCCAGGTGGCCGGCCCGGACGAGCTCGTCGTAGCGGGGGTCGAGAACGCAGAGGCCGACCCCTCGGTCCTCCAGTCGGCCCGGGCTCCGTTCGAGGACCACCACCTGTTCTGCCCCGCCCCGCGCGGCGGCCCGCGCGAACGCGCACCCCGCGATGCTGCCGCCGACCACGGCTATCGACCCGCCCCGCACTGCCGCCCCCTCCCCGGGGGTCCGCTGCGAAACCCCCTGTCGCGCAACGACCATACGCGTGTTCGGCGGTGGACTGACGGACGGTCAGCGATATTCGGCGGGCGCGGTGGGAATTCCGGTTATGCAACTTGTTGCATAGAGTCCGGCGCATCCCCTACCGTGTGGTAACAAAGAGCCGCCCCCGCCGCCAGGAGACGTCGATGAGCACCACCGCCCAGCCGCCCTACCCCCACCTGCTGAGCCCGCTCGACCTCGGCTTCACCACCCTCCCCAACCGCGTGATCATGGGCTCGATGCACGTCGGCCTGGAGGAGGCCCCCGGCGGCTTCGACCGGATGGCCGCCTTCTACGCGGAGCGCGCCCGCGGCGGCGTCGGCCTGATCGTCACCGGCGGCATCGCCCCCAACGAGGCCGGCCGGCCCTGGGGCGGCGGCGCCATGCTCACCACCGAGGCGGAGGCCGACCGGCACCGCACCGTCACCGACGCCGTGCACGCCGCCGGCGGCCGGATCGCGATGCAGATCCTGCACTTCGGCCGCTACGCCTACCACCCCGACCTGGTCGCCCCCAGCGCCCTCCAGGCCCCGATCAGCCCGTACGTGCCGAACGCGCTCGACCCCGGGCAGGTCGAGCAGACCATCGAGGACTTCGTCCGCTGCGCGGCCCTCGCCCAGCGCGCCGGGTACGACGGCGTCGAGATCATGGGCTCCGAGGGCTACCTGATCAACGAGTTCATCGCCGCCGCCACCAACCGGCGCGAGGACGAGTGGGGCGGCTCCTACGAGAACCGGATGCGCTTCCCCGTCGAGATCGTCCGCCGTGTCCGCGAGCGGGTCGGCCCCGACTTCATCCTGATCTACCGCCTCTCCATGCTCGACCTCATCCCCGGCGGCTCCACCCTCGCCGAGGTCGTCCGGCTCGCCCAGGCCGTCGAGGCGGCCGGCGCCACCATCATCAACACCGGCATCGGCTGGCACGAGGCCCGCATCCCGACCATCGCCACCTCCGTCCCGCGCGGTGCGTACGCATGGGTGACCAAGAAGGTGATGGGGTCGGTCACCGTGCCCCTCGTCGCCGTCAACCGCATCAACACCCCCGAGATCGCTGAGGAGTTGCTCGCCGACGGCTGCGCCGACCTGGTCTCGCTGGCCCGGCCGCTGCTCGCCGACGCCGACTTCGTCGCCAAGGCGCAGGACGGCCGCGCCGCCTCCATCAACACCTGCATCGGCTGCAACCAGGCCTGCCTGGACCACACCTTCAGCGGGCAGATCACCTCCTGCCTGGTCAACCCGCGGGCGTGCCACGAGACCGAACTCGTCCTCGCGCCCACGAAGGTGCGCAAGCGGATCGGCGTCGTCGGAGCCGGACCGGCCGGCCTCGCCTTCGCCGTCTCCGCCGCCGAACGCGGTCACGCCGTCACCCTGTTCGACGCCGCCGACACCGTCGGCGGGCAGCTGAACATCGCCCGGCGGATCCCCGGCAAGGAGGAGTTCGACGAGACCCTGCGCTACTACCGCACCCGGCTGGCCGAGTTGGCCGTCGAGCTGCGCCTCGGCGCCATGGTCGACGCCGGGCAGCTGGCCGCCGAGGGCTTCGACGAGATCGTCCTCGCCACCGGCGTCAGCCCGCGAACCCCGGCCGACCTGCCGGGAGTCGACCACCCGAGCGTGGTCGGCTACCTGGACGTGCTGCGGGACGGCGCCCCCGTCGGCGAGCGCGTCGCCATCCTCGGCGCCGGCGGCATCGGCTTCGACGTCGCCGAGTACCTCACCGACCAGGGCGACGCCGCCAGCCTCAACCCGCCCGTCTTCCACCGCAAGTGGGGCATCGACCCCGAGTACCGGGAGCGCGGCGGCCTCACCAGCCCCGAGCGGCCCAAGCCCCCGCGCAGCGTCCACCTGCTCCAGCGCAAGACCACCAAGGTCGGCGCCGGCCTCGGCAAGACCACCGGCTGGATCCACCGCACCGAACTCAAGCACCGCGGCGTCACCATGGTCGCCGGCGCGAGCTACGAACTGATCGACGACGCCGGCCTGCACTTCGCCGTGGACGGCGAACGGCAGCTGCTGCCCGTCGACACCGTCGTCCTCTGCACCGGCCAGGAGCCGCGCCGCGACCTCGACGCCGCCCTGCGCGAACTCGGCCTCACCCCGCACCTGATCGGCGGCGCCGACGTGGCCGCCGAGCTCGACGCCAAGCGCGCCATCAAGCAGGGCACCGAGCTGGCCGCCGCGATCTGATCCGCTGGTGGGGCGGACCTCTAGGATCGACCCCATGTCGCTGCCGCACGCCATCCTGACCGCCCTGCTGGAGAAGCCGTCCTCGGGGCTGGAGCTGACCCGGCGGTTCGACAGGTCGATCGGTTTCTTCTGGTCCGCCACCCACCAGCAGATCTACCGCGAACTCGGCCGCCTGGAGACCTCCGGCCTGATCCGGGCCCTTCCGCAGACCGGCCCCGTACGCGGCCAGAAGAAGGAGTACGAAGTCCTGCCCGCCGGCCGCGCCGAACTCGAACGGTGGACGGCCGGCGGAGACGACCCCAAGACCGTCCGCGAACCCCTGCTGCTGCGCCTGCGCGCGGCGGCGGTGGTCGGCACGGCCGGGCTGGACGCCGAACTGGCCCGGCATCTCGCCCTGCACCGTACGCAGTTGGCCGACTACGAGGAGATCGAACGGCGGGACTTCCCGCCCGAGAAGGCGGCCGGGGAGAACCGGCTCCAGCACGCCGTGCTGCGGGCCGGGATCGGGCTGGAGGCGTTCTGGGTGGAGTGGCTGACGGAGACGCTCGCCGCGCTGCCAGGTGCTTCCGCGCCGCCGGGCTCTCCTACGTAGCCCGGTGGTTCGAGGTGGCCCGGCTCCAGTGCGCAGACCGGTGCTTTGAGGTGGCCCGGCTCTACTACGGGGCCCGGTGCTCCCGCGCGGCCCGCTGGCCCGTCCTGACCTGCGCTTCTGCCGCCAGGGCGGGCGGTGGGGCGGCCCCGGTGCGACACTGGGTGCCTGTCCCTGTCCGACTCATGATCGGGGGCCCGCATGTCCCGTTCGCGGCCTCTCCTCGCTCTTGCCGCCGTGGCCGTGGCCACCGCAGTCACCCTCGGCGCGGCCGGCAGCGCCCCCGGCGCCGCCCCACCGGCAACGTTCACCGTCCGAGTGGTCCCGGCCGAGCAGTTGCCCACGGCGGACCAGTTGAAGGCGGCCCTGCTCACCGCCGCCGAGCTCGGCCCCGACTTCACCGAGGCCCCGGCGGGCGTCGGCCCCTCGCCGAGCGGCGGCGCCTCCCCGGTCACCGGCTGCGACGCACTGCGCGCCCTGCTGAACCGGAGCGGGGCCCAGGCCTCGCCACAAGCCCCGCATCAGGAAGTCGAGTTCGACGGCCCCGACGGCAACCCGATGGTGACCGAGTCGCTCACCGCCGAGGACTCCGCCCGGCTCACCACCGACTTCGCCACCGTCATCGACGCGTTCGCCTCCTGCCACAGCCTCACCTTCAACGACGACGCCGGCGGGGCCGTGACCTTCACCGTCACCCCCATGACACTCGGCGACCGCCAGGGCGCCCCCGCCGTCCGCCTCGACGGCACCCTGGGCGGCGTCCAGCTCAACGGTTACATCGCCGTCGAACGCTTCGGTTCCGTCGCCATGTCCTACGGCTTCTTCCAGCGCGACGACGGGTCCTCCCAGCTCGCCTCCCTCTACTACCGCGCGGCCGTCGCCGAGGCCGAGCGCACCCTCGGCAGCACGGCCGGCAGCGCCACGGCTCCGGCGGCCCCGGCGGCCCCGGCCTGACCGGGCGGCGAAGGCCCGGGCGACCGGTGCGTGTCCCGCTGGGCATGCCCTGCCGCACTGCGGCGAGGCTTATGACAACACCATTGACGTGTTGAGCGCGGCGGCGCTTTCATGGGCGCCACGGTCCCGACGCCCCCAGGAGCAGCACCCATGTCCAAGGCCGACCTGGTCTTCACCAATGGTCCCGTTCACACCGGCGACCCGGCCCGCACCCGGGCGAGCGCTCTCGCCGTCACCGGCGAGCGGATCACCGCCGTCGGCCACGACGAGGTCCGCGAGCTGATCGGTCCGAAGACCGAGGTGGTGGACCTGCGCGGCAAGCTGCTGATCCCCGGCTTCCAGGACGCGCACGTCCACGCGGTCTACGGCGGGGTCGAGCTGGCCGAGTGCGACCTGACCGGCACCACCGAGGTGGACGAATACCTGCGCCGGTTGGGGGAGTTCGCCGCAGCCCACCCCGGGCGGACGTGGATCACCGGCAGCGGCTGGTCGATGGAGAGCTTCGACGGCGGGCTGCCCACCCGGCAGCTGCTCGACTCGGTCGTCCCGGACCGGCCGGTCTTCCTGCTCAACCGCGACCACCACGGCGCCTGGGCCAACACCCGCGCCCTGGAGCTCGCCGGGCTGGCCGCCGAAACCCCCGACCCGGCGGACGGCCGGATCGAGCGGGAGCCGGACGGCACCCCGAGCGGGGTGCTCCAGGAGGGGGCGACGGCACTGGTCTCCCGGCACGTGCCGCCGAGCACCGCCGCCGAACGGCTGGCCGGTCTGCTCCGGGCGCAGCAGCTCCTGCACTCGCTGGGCATCACCGGCTGGCAGGACGCGATCCTCGGTGTCTTCAACGGCCAGCCGGACCCGTCCGACGCCTACCTCGCCGCCGCCCGGGCCGGCACCCTCACCGCCAGGGTCAACGGCGCCCTGTGGTGGGACCGTTCCCGTGGCGCCGAGCAGATCCCCGAACTCGTCGCCCAGCGCGAGAAGTTGAACGCCGGCCGGTTCCGGGCCGGCTCGGTCAAGATCATGCAGGACGGGATCGCCGAGAACTTCACGGCCGCTCTCACCGGCCCCTACCTGGACGGCTGCGGCTGCGCCACCGCCAACACCGGTCTCAGCTTCGTGGACCCGGCCGCACTGCGCGACCACGTCACCGCACTGGATGCGCTCGACTTCCAGGTGCACTTCCACGCCCTCGGCGACCGCGCGGTGCGCGAGGCGCTGGACGCCGTCGAGGCCGCGCGGGCCGCCAACGGCCGGCGCGGCACCCGGCACCACCTCGCCCACCTCCAGGTGGTCCACCCGAGCGACATCGGACGCTTCGCCCGGCTCGGCGCGATCGCCAACATCCAGCCGCTCTGGGCCGCCCACGAGCCGCAGATGGACGAGCTCACCATCCCGTTCCTCGGCCCCGAACGAGCCTCCTGGCAGTACCCGTTCGGCGACCTGCTGCGGGCCGGCGCCACCCTGGCGGCCGGCAGCGACTGGCCGGTCAGCAGCCCGGACCCGCTCGCCGGAATCCATGTCGCCGTCAACCGGATGGAGCCCGGGGCGACGGACGGGCGGGTCTTCCTGCCCGAGCAGCGCCTCGACCTCGCCACCGCCCTCGCCGCCTACACCGCCGGCTCGGCCCACGTGAACGGCCTGGACGACGCGGGAAGCCTGCGGACCGGCCACCTCGCGGACCTGGTCGTCCTGGACCGCGACCTCTTCGCCGCCCCGGCCGCGGAGATCGCCGATGCCCGCGTCGAACGCACCTACGTGGGCGGCGAGTTGGTATACGCGTCAGCCTGATCCGTTGCCGCCGACCCGGGCCGCCGACCAGGCCGGCCCGGCTCGGCGGCCCAGGTCGGAACGGCGGCGGTCCGGATGGCAGTGCCCCCGTCGAGCGGATGGTGGTCTCTAGTAGTCCTCGCAACACCTGATGGCCTATGCGGTTGCCAGTAGATCACGCAGGCGCTCGGCTGGAGTTCTCCAGCCGAGCGTTT
>NZ_JBVINN010000054.1:0-52522 GCF_055579305.1 Kitasatospora sp. NPDC032757
CAACGCCTCGAAGAACCTCGTCTTCAGCGCCTCAAAATCCATGATCCCCGCAACCCCTGAACTCCAGGGTGTTGCGGGGATCAGTAGAACCCACGGGTGGCACGCGGGACGCCGGAGTGCGCCCCGCGTGCCCACCGCCGGGACGGGTCAGATGCGGGTGTCCTCCACGACGGGGAGGAGGTCGCGGGGCGCCACGCCGCTCTGCTGCTCGCCGCCGCCCCCCTGCGAGGTCAGGGTGCGGGGCGCGGCGGCGGGGGCGGGCTGCTTGCCGCAGAAGGCCGGCTCCAGCACGTTCATCAGACCCTGGGTCACGGCGCCGTTGTTGGAGGCGTTGGCGAAGACGACGACGCTGCGGCGGCCGTCCGGGGTCGCGAACGACTGGGTCTGGAAGCCCTGGACGATCCCGCCGTGGCCGAACACGTTGCCGCAGGAGAGCGCGATCTGCCGCAGCCCCAGCCCGTAGCTGATCTTCGCGGTGGGGGTGGGGAGCACGCTGGTCATCTGCTTCAGCGAGGCGTCCGAAACCAGCCCGCCGGCGCTGCCGGCCATCAGCGCGGTGAGGAAGCGGTCCATGTCGCGGGCGGAGGAGACGACCCCGCCGGCGCTCCACACCCAGGAGGCGGTCTGCTCGGTGGAGTCCAGCAGCGGCTTGGAACGGTCGTCGTTGGTCAGGTAGCCGGTGACGTGCCGCCCCTCGATCTCCTCGTCCGGCACCTCGAAGGAGGTGCGGCTCAGGTCCAGCGGATCGATGATCGCGTCGCGCAGCACCTCCGCGTACGGCCGGCCGGTGAGGTGCTCGACCGCCAGGCCCATCAGCACGAAGTCCGTGTTCGAGTAGGAGTAGCGCGATCCGGGCGTGTACTGCACGCCGTGCGCGACCGACATCGCCACGAGCTTCGCGGGGTCGTAGACGTTGTGGCGGATGCGCGCCTCGAAGGCGCTGGTGGTCTCCTCGCCGGCCTGCTCCAGGAGGTCGTTGGTGTGGTCGTAGATGCCGGCGCGGTGCTCCATCACCTGACGGCCGGTCATCGTCCAGCCCTCCGGCAGCGTGCCGGCCGGGAGGTAGTCCCGCAGCGGCTTGTCCAGGTCGATCCGCCCCTGCTCGGCAAGCTGCATGACCAGGACCGCGGCGAACATCTTGCTGTTGCTGCCGACCCGGAACCGCAGGTCGGAGTTGATCGGCGTCCCGTCCAGATCGGCCTTGCCGACCGCCAGCGAGACCTTGGTCTCCGCACCGCCGTGATCCCTGATCACCGCGAACGCACCCGGCGCCCCGGCGTTCACCGTTCCCTGCAGGGCGGCACGCACCCCGGCCGTGTCCGGCACCGCCGCTGCCGCCGGCGCCGCCACGGCCCCCGTCGCCCCCGTGGCCACGACCACCACACCGGTCGCGGCCACGGCCAGCGCACGCACAAATCCAACCCGCGTCATCAGAAACGCCCCTGACTCTCCGTCACCTGGGAAACCGGTCCCGTCGGGACCATGATCCAATATCCCGGACGGCGGGTCATCCGACAAACGGAGCCGCTGTGGCCGCTGCTGACGGCGGGCCGGCGGCCCGTGTGGGCCGGGCGCCGGTGATCCTGTCCACTCGGGGAACGGGGCCGGGACGCGCGCGGGTTCAGCCGGGCGTCCGCAGCCGGGTCCGGCCACCCGGACCGCCGTGCGTCCCCCGGCGGGTTCAGCCGCGCAGGCCGCCGGGCGTCCGCGGGTGGGCCGGCTGCGGGGCCGCGGAGCGGCGCAGCTCGGTGGCGATCAGTGCGGCCTGGACGCGCCGTTCCACGCCCAGCTTGGCCAGCAGCCGGGAGACGTGGTTCTTCACCGTCTTCTCGGCGAGGTAGAGGCGCTCGCCGATCTGCCGGTTGGTCAGTCCCTCGCCGATCAGCGCCAGCACCTCCTGCTCGCGCGCGGTCAGCTCCGGCCCGCGCGGCACCGGTCGTGCCGCCGCCGCATCGCTGCGCAGGCGGTTGAGCAGGCGGGTCGCCGCACCCGGGTCGAGCATCGAGCGGCCGGAGGCGACGGTGCGCACCGCCGCGACCAGGTCGGTGCCGCTGATCTGCTTGAGGACGTACCCGGCGGCGCCCGCCATGACGGCGTCGAGCAGCGCCTCCTCGTCGTCGAAGGAGGTGAGCATCAGACAGGCCAGGTCGGGCATGCGTGAGCGCAGTTCACGGCAGACGGCCACACCGTCGCCGTCGCCGAGCCGCACGTCCAGGACGGCGACGTCGGGGCGCAGCGCGGGCACCCGGACGAGCGCCTGCTCCGCGGTGGCGGCCTCGCCGACCACCTCGAGGTCCGGTTCGCCGTCCAACAGGTCGTGGACGCCGCGGCGCACCACCTCGTGGTCGTCCAGCAGGAACACCCTGACCGGTGCCTGCGCGCCCGCCGTACTGCTCGCCATCGCGCGACTCCACCTTCCTCGTGCCCGGCACGCACCTGCTGCGGGCCCACCGCATCATCCCCGACCGGGCCGCCGCGCCCCAGGGCCGAACGACCCCATTGAGCGCCGTCCGGGGGCGTTGATCCACGGTCAGGCCGGGGCGTGACCGCGGCTGGCGGTGGTGATGGACGTGACCGCGGCCGAGGATGCCGCCGAGGCCGCGTGGACGGCCTTCCCGGCCCTGGCGGTGTCCCGGCATGCCGGAGCGCGGGCCGGGGAGTTCGCCCGGACTCCCCCGCCCGTGCCGGTGCGGCCGCGGGGCCGCTACCCGGCCCCGGCGGCGCCCTCGGTGAGCCGGTGGCCGGTGACCAGGTCGGGCCGGATCGCCACCATGTGCTCCATCGCGCCCGCCACCCAGGGGCGCAGCAGTGCCCGGTAGCGCGTCAGTCGGTCCGGGTCGGTGACCGGGCGGGCGTAGCCGGTCACGACCACGCTCCAGCCCAGGTGGGTCGACGGGTCGATGGCGTCCGCCTCGTAGGCGACCACGACGCCGGCCGCGTCCGCCCCGAGTGCCTCCGCGCTCAGGGCCGCAGCGTCGTGGGTGCGGATGACGATCGTGTCGTCGACCAACACGTGGTTGACGGGCCGGACGGCCGGCAGCGCCCGCGCGGTGAACACGATCCGGCCGAACGGCGCTCCGCCCAGCAGCCGCAGCGCCTCGGCGCGTCCGATCGGCACCAGGTGGCGCGGCGGGGCCACGCCGTCCGGCAGCGGGCCGGGCGGGCCGGCCTCGCCGGTCACGGGGCGGCCGCGATCAGGCCGAGCCCGCCGTCGTAGCGCCGGTAGAGCACCCGGCCGCGGCGGGTGCCGGGCTGGGCGAAGAAGAGGAAGGGCAGGTCGGCCCCGGAGAGCCGCGCCACGGCCTGGTCCTCGGTCAGCTCCGGCGCGCCGCAGGGGCTGACGGTGAGCGGCACGGCCGGGCCGGTGGGCGGAGCGGCGGCCACCGTGCGGGCCAGCCGGTAGCCGGTGGGGCCGACCCGGTAGACCACGGCGTCGGTCTCGGTGGCGGGGTCGGTGAACAGGTGGATGTCGAAGTCCATCGCGTCCATGGTCCGGGCCGCCGCGTCGGGCGAGCACCACACCAGGGCGGCCGCCTTGCGACGGACGATCCGCTCCGCCCGGGCGCCGTGCGGGATTTCGGTGCACGGATCGGCCCCGACCGGGCCCGCGCCCACACGCACGAGCGAACGTTCGCCCCGCGGCGCGCCCTGCGCGGCGACCGCGCCGAGCAGCCCCCGGCCACGCATCCGGTGCGGCCAGGGCCTGGGCGTCCAGCCGGAGGTGACGGCCGCGATCCGGCCGCGCAGCCCGTCGGCCAGCCGGTCCAGCGCCTCGCCGAGGTCGGCGGCGGCCTCCTGGACGCGGATCCGCCGGCCGTCCACCTCGGCGTTGACCTGCGCCAGCACGGCGACCCCACCGACCGGTCCGACCCGCACCCGCGGCGCCTCGACCAGGGCGTCGGCCCCGCTCACCACGGCCGCGATCCGGGCCCTGGCGTCGCCCGCGGCGCCTCCCGACATCCCCTCGCGCACCTGCACCGTGACCAACTCGCCCATCTCCGGCCTCTCCCGTCCCATCACGCAGATTTCCGTACTTTCACGTCCTGCCACGTCTGCCCTCGGCGCACCCCGCGCACACACCCGCACGGCGATCACGATCCCCGCACCGCTGCGGACCGGACAAGGGCCGAACGGCCCACCGCCCCCGGCCGGCCTCTCCCGCCACCGCTCGGCCCTGAGCCACCCCGCGCGGCCGTGGGCCACCCCCGCTCGGCCCCGGCCCCACCCCCGCTCGGCCGTACCCCGCTGCGCGAACGGGCGTGCGATGATCGGGACATGCCTGCTCTCGACAACCAGTCCGACTACTGGAACTCCACCGGGACGGCGAAGACCTTCGGGCACCCGCTCCACCCGGACTGGCTGGCGCGCCTCGACCGCGGCGCGGCCGTCCTCGACTACGGCTGCGGCTACGGCCGCCTCGCCGGCGAGCTGGCCGCGCTCGGCTTCACGGACGTCGAGGGCGTGGACGTCGCGCCCAGCCTCGTCGCCCGCGCCCGGGCCGAGCAGCCGGCCGCCCGGTTCACCGTGCTGACCGACCCCCCGCGGCTCGCCCACCCGGACGGCACCCTCGACGCGGCGCTGCTGTTCGCCGTCCTCACCTGCGTGCCGGGCGACGACGGCCAGCGCGCCCTGGTCGCCGAGCTGCACCGGGTGCTGCGGCCGGGCGGCCTGCTCCACGTCAGCGACCTCTGCCTCCAGCCCGACGCGCGCAACCGCGACCGCTACGCGGAGTTCGCCGAACGGTACGGCCGGTACGGGGTGTTCGAGACCAGCGACGGCGCGGTCTGCCGCCACCACACCCGGCAGTGGCTGGACGAGCTGCTCGGCGCCTTCGAACCGGTCGCCGAGCGCGAGCTGCCGGTGCGCACCATGAACGGCCGGCCGGCGGTGGCCACCCAGCTGCTGGTCGCCCGGCGCTGACCCTCCGGCCCGCGCACCGCGGGACGACGGCCCGCACACCCCAGATGATGCGGGCAGGCCACCGCAAAGATGGGGGCCTGCCCCCCATGCCCCGGTGGCCACGGCAGCGCAAGGATCGGCCCGAGGGCGGCGTCTTCGACGGCAGCGCTGCCCTCTCCCGGCATCGGAGGTGCGGTGGTGGCTGAGGTGAACGCCGTGCGAAGAGCACGCCCCGACGGGGGTGGCGCACCGGTTCAGGGCCCGGTCGCACCGGCCGCAGCCCCGGCCGCCACGGCTCAGCGCCCTCCGGTGCCCGGTGACGCCCCCAGCCGCGTGGCGGTACCCGGCCCGTCGCGGCCGCCGGCGCAGCCCCGGCCGGCTCGGCTCCGGCTCACGGGGGCCGCCGCCTGCGCGCCGTGGTGGGAACGGGCCCTGACGCCCGGCCGGCCCCTTCCGGCCGGCCGGCCCGAGTGGGCCGCCTTCGCCGAGGCCGCCGTCGCCGCGGCGCCCGTCCGCCCGATCGTGCCGCGGGCCGCCTACCCGGGTCTCACCGGCTTCGGCCTGGTCCTGGCGCCCTTCGCCGAGCGCGCCCTGGTCCGGCTCTGCGCGACGCTGGAGACCACCGCCCACCTCGACCTGCCCGCCCTGCGCGCCGGCTTCACCGCCCGCCTCACCGCCCGCCTGAGCCGGATCGCGGCGCGCACCCTGGTCCTGGAGCTGCACACCGCCCGCGCGGCCGGCTGGCTGAGCGGTGCCACCCCGCAGGACCGGTTCCGCTCCTTCCTGGCCCTCACCGCCCGGCGCGACGGCCTCGCCGTGCTGGTGCGCGCCTACCCGGTGCTCGCCCAGCTGCTCGCCCAGGCCTGCCTGGACGCCGCCGAGGCGCAGGCCGAGCTGCTCTCCCGCTTCGCCGCCGACCGCCCGCTGCTGGTTCCCGCCCTGCTCGGCGGCACCGACCCCGGCGCGCTGGTGGCCGTCGACTCCGAGGCCGGCGACCGCCACCGCCGCGGCCGCGCCGTCGCGGTGCTGCACTTCGCGAACGGAGCCGCCGTCGCGTACCGGCCCCGGCCGCCCGCCGCGCACCGGCACTTCAACGCGCTGCTCGGCTGGTTCAACGCCCAGCCCGACGTGCCCCGGCTGCGCGCGCTCGGGCTGCTGGACCGCGGCGGCCACGGCTGGACGGAGTTCGCCGAGGCCCGGCCCTGCCGCACCCCGTTCGAGGTGGAGCGGTTCTACCGGCGCCAGGGCGCGCTGCTGGCGCTGCTGCACGTGCTGGACGGCACCGACCTGCACTTCGAGAACGTGGTCGCCTGCGGGGAGCACCCCGTCCTGGTCGACGTGGAGACGCTGTTCCACCCGCCGGCGCAGGCCGGACCGGCGGAGGACCCGGCCGCCCGCGCGCTGGAGGAGTCGGTCCACCGGGTCGGTCTGCTGCCGCAGTTGCTGCTGGGCGACGACGGCGCCGTGGACGTCTCCGGCATCGGCGGCGGCCGGCGGGCGACCTCCCCGGTCGAGGGCGTGGACTGGGCGGGAGCCGGCACCGACGAGATGCGGCTGGTGCGACGCCCCCGCCCGTTCGGCGAGGCCCGCAACCGGCCCCGGCTGGACGGCACCCCCGCCGACCCGGCCGCGTACACCGAGGCGCTGGTGGCCGGATTCCGCGCCGGGTACGCCGCGCTCGCCGCCGGCCGCGGCCAACTCAGCGGCCCACAGGGACTGTTGCACTCCTTCGCCGAGGACGAGGTGCGGGTGGTGCCGCGCGCCACCCGGGTGTACGCGCGGCTGCTGGACGAGTCGACCCACCCGGACGTACTGGGCGACGCCGCGGCCCGGGGGGCGGTGCTGGAGCTGCTGCGCACCGACGCCGTCGCCGACCCCGGCCGGCCCGGCCTCGCCGGCCACGAGCTCGCCGACCTCCGGGCCGGCGACGTCCCGCTCTTCACCACCCGCCCCGGCAGCCGCGACCTGTGGACGTCCGGCGGCCGCCGGCTCCCCGGCGAACTGGCCGAAACCGGACTGTCCCGCGCCGAGGCCAAACTCGCCGCCCTCGGCGGGGTGGACCGCAAGGACCAGGAGTGGATCATCCGGGCGGCGATGGCGGGCGCCGCCACCGCGCCCGCACACCGCCCCGGCCGCCCGGTGCCGGAGAACGTCTGGGCGACCGCGCCCGAGCCCGAGCAGCTGCTGGCCGCCGCCCGCGGTGTCGGCGACCAGCTGGTCGCCGCCGCGTACCGGGGGCGCACCCGTACCAACTGGCTCGGCCTGGAGCTGCTCGCCGACCGGTACTGGCGGGTCCGCCCGCTCGGCGCCGACCTGGCCGGCGGGTACACCGGCACCGCGCTCTTCCTCGCCCAACTGGCCGCGCTCACCGGCTCCGACCGCTACGCCGAGGTCGCCCGCCGCGCGCTCGCGCCCGTCCCCGGCCTGCTCGACCTGCTCGGCGCGCACCCCGACCACCCGGCCGCCGTCGGCTCCGGCGCGTTCGCCGGGCTGGGCGGCATCGCGTACGCGCTCACCGAGATCGCCCGCGCCCTGGACGACCCGCTGATCCGGCAGTGGACCGGCCCGGCGGTGGCGCTCACCGCGGCCGCCGCCGAACGCGAGAGCGACACCGGCGTGCACAGCGGCACCGCCGGCGGCCTGGCCGCGCTGCTCGCCGTCCACGCCGCCTCCGGCCGGGCGGAGGCCCTGCGCGCCGCCGCCCGCTGCGCCGAACGGCTCGCCGCGGCGCCCCTGCCCGCCGGCCCCGGCTTCGCCCACGGCGCGGCGGGCACCGGCTGGGCGCTGCTGCGGTACGCGCGGGCTGCCGGCGAGACGGCCGACGGCCCGCACCACCGGGCCGGCCTGGCCGCACTGCACGCCGCCACCACCGGGCGCGCCCGCGAGGCGTCGTGGTGCCGCGGCCGCCCCGGCATCGCGCTCGCGGTGGCCGACAGCCCGGGCGCGCAGGCCGACCCACAGCTCGCCGACTGGCTCCCGCGCGCCGTCCGGAACACCGCGCGCGCCGCGCCGCTGCCCGACCAGAGCCTCTGCCACGGCGAGCTCGGCGTCCTGGAGCTGCTCGGCCGCGGCGGGCCGGCGTACGGGCGGACGCCGTGGGTGCGGCGGGCGGCCGCGCTGCTGGCCGGGGTCGACCAGGAGGGCCCGCGCTGCGGCACCCCGGACCACGTGCCGCACCCCGGCCTGCTCACCGGCCTGGCCGGAATCGGGCACGGGCTGCTGCGGCTGGGCTTCCCCGAACAGGTGCCGCCCGCGCTGCTGCTCCGCCCCCGGCTCCCGGCTCCGCCGCCCGCCCTTTGACCGCACCACCGTCCGCGGTCCGCCCGGACCCGGTACGGTGCGGTGCGGCGGGCGGGCGTTGCCGCCCGCCCGGTTTCCACCTGCCAACACCCGGTCCAACGACGAATGGGAGTACCTGAGCACATGCGCGACACCGACCTGACGCCCAGCCGGAAGCACGCGACCGGCCGACCCGACGAGGCGGCCGACCACCCCGCCGGCGAGATCCGGCTGCGGGCCGGCGGCGGCCTGGGCCTCCGCTCCCAGCTGCTCGCCTCCGGCGGCACCACGGCGCCCGCCTTCGAGTTCCCGACCATGACCGTCCCGGCCTGACCGGCCCGGAACGAATCCATCGCCGGCTCCCGGACGACGCGTGCCCCGCGCACGCGCCCGCCCGGCCGGACCGCCACCGGGGACCGGGCAGCCTCCCGGTGGCGGTCCCGGCGGTGAACCGGAGGCCACCGCCACGAATGTGGTCGTACGGTAACCATCCCGCAATGGCACGGTGGACACTTCGTGGCCGATTCTCCACCCTACAGATCCGACAGACCGTCAAGTAGCCTGCGGCCATGCGCACCACTTCGTCGATCACCATCGGGCGGGCGGCCGAGATCGGCCTGCTCGGCAGCGCGCTCGCGGCCTCCCGCCAACAGTCCGGGCAAGCGGTCTTCCTGCTCGGCGAGGCCGGGATCGGCAAGTCCCGGCTGGTCGGCGAATGCGCCTACCAGGCCTACGGGCTCGGGCTCCCGGTGCTGCGCGGCCGCGGCTCCTCCACGCTGACCGTCACGCCGTTCCGGCCGCTGATCGAGGCACTCTCCTCCCGCTTCCGCGCCGCCGGGACCCCGGCCGACCCCGAGCTCGCCCCCTACCGCCCGGCCCTGGCCCGGCTGGTGCCCGAGTGGCGCAGCGAGCCGGCGGGGGCGGCCGGCTACCCCGAGACGGTGGTCGAACTCGCCGAGGCGCTGCTGCGGCTGCTCGCCGTCCTCGGCCGGGATCAGTGCTGCGTCCTGCTGCTGGAGGACCTGCACGACACCGACGCGGAGACGGTCGCCGTCCTGGAGTACCTGGTCGACAACCTGGCCGGCCTGCCGGTCCTGCTGGTCGGCACGCTGCGCGCGGAGCCCGGCCCGGCGCTGGACCTGGTCCGGGCCGCCGAGCGCCGGCGGGCCGCGACCGTCGCCGAACTGCGGCCGCTGCCACCGGCCGACGTGCGGGCGATGGCCGCCGCGATCCTGGAGACCGAGGTCGCCGAGGTGCCCGCGGCCGCCCTGGAGCAGCTGGCCGAACGCGGCGACGGCTGCCCCTACCTGATCGAGGAACTGCTCTCCGACATGCTGACCTCCGGCGCACTGCGCCGCGCGGGCGACGGCTGGGAGGTGGCCGGGGACCTCTGTACCGCCGTGCCCAGCACCATCGTCCGCAGCTGGGGCCGGCGGATCGACCAGCTGGACCCGCCGGTGCGCGAACTCCTGCTCACCGCCGCCACCCTGGGCAGCCGGTTCTCGGTCGCCACCGTCCAGCTGATCACCGGCCACGACGACCGGACGCTCTTCAGCCACCTGCGGTCCGCCTCCGAGGCCAACGTCATCGTGCCCGACGGCGCCGCCCCCGACCGCTACGCGTTCCGGCACACGCTCACCGCCGACGCCGTCACCGCCGCTCTCGCCCCCGCCGAGCGAGCCGCCGTGGCCCGCCGGGCGGCCCGGGAGATCCTGCGAGCAGACCCAGAACTCGGCGACGAGCGGCGCCAGTTGGTCGCCTCCCTGCTGCTGGCCGGCGGTGACCGGGCGGGCGCCGCGGTGCACTTCGCCGAGGCCGGCCGCCGGCTGCTGGAGGCCGGCGCGGCCGGCTCGGCGGTGGTGCTGCTGGAGCGCGCGCACGAGCTGGCCGGGGGTGCCGAACGGGCCGCCGTCACCGAGCAGTTGCTGCCGGCACTGGCCGAGTCCGGCCGGCTGGACCGGGCGTTCGAGCTGGCCCGCACGCTCCCGTCGGTGCCGGCCCCGGCGCCGGACACCCGGCACCCCGCCGTCGAGCGCCGGATCGAGCTGCACACCCGGCTCGCGTGGGCGGCGGTGATGGCCGAGCGCACCGCCGAGGCCTCCGCGCAGGTCGCCGCCGCCCGTGCCCTCACCGGCGCGCACCCGCGCCCCGAGCAGGACGCCGCCCTCGTGGTGGTCGAAGGCCACCTGGCCCTCCTCCCCGACCACCACGCCCCCGACCGCGTCTCCCCCGCCGAGACCGAGCGCCTGGCCCGCCGCGCCGCCGAGGTCGCCGAACGCGCCGGCCTGCCGGTCGTCGCCTGCCAGGCCTGGCAGTTGCTCGCCCTGCTGGCCCGCGAACGCGGCTTCGACGACGCCGACGCCTGTCTGGAACGCATGCTCGCCGTCGCCGAGTCGCACGCCCTCCCCGTCTGGCGCGTCGAGGCACTGCTCCGCCTCGGCGCCAACGCCTTCATGCGCACCGGCGACGGCACCCGCCTCGCCCACGCCCGGGAGGCCGCCGCCGGGCTCGGCGCGATCGTGCTCACCCAGACCCTGGACGGCCTGCTCGCCATGAACGCCGTGCTGCGCGGCGACTGGCCGGCCGCCCAGGAGATCATCGATCGCTGCCTCGACGCCACCGCCCGGCTGCACAACCTCGCCGCCCACCGCTACCTGCTGCTCGGCTCCGCCACCCTGGCCGCCCACCGCGGCCGCGGCCGCGAGATGGAGCGCGAGCTGGTGCGGTTCCGGCAGGCCGGCGGCGAGGAGTCGTTCCTGGTGCCGCTGCGCTACGGCCTCTGCCGGGCCGTCGGCGCCCTGCTCGCCGAGGACCGCACCCGCGCCCGCGCCGAACTGGCCGCCGGCCTCGCCTGGGAGCTCGACCACCCCAGCGTCTTCTACCTGGCCGGCCGGCACGGCCTGCACCCGCTGCTGGAGGTCGTGACCGGCGCCTGGACGCGCACCGAGTTCGCGCCGGCCACCACCGCCCCCGCCGCCGGGCTCGCCTGGAACCGCCAGTTCCTGCTCTTCGCCGAGGCCGTGCTGCTCGGCCGTGAGCACCGCCCGGAGGACGCCGCCCGCACCCTCGCCGAGGCCCGCGCGGCGGCGGCCCCCTTCCCGCTCGCCCACCACCTGGCACTGCGGCTCACCGCCGAGGCCGCGCTCGCCGACGGCTGGGGCGAGCCGGTGGCCTGGCTGCGCACCGCCGAGGAGTACTTCCACGCCGCCGAGGTCCAGCCGGTGGCCGCCGCCTGCCGGTCGCTGCTGCGCCGCGCCGGCGCCAGCGTCGCCCAGCACCGCGGCGGCCGCGACGCCGTCCCGGCCCGCCTGCGCACCTTCGGCGTGACCCTGCGCGAGTACGAGGTGTTCGTCCTGCTCACCGACCGCCCCGGCAACCAGCAGCTGGCCAGCAGGCTCTCGATCTCCCCGCGCACCGTCGAGAAGCACGTGGCCAACCTGCTCGCCAAGACCGGCCGCCCGGACCGCGCCGCCCTCTGCGCCCTCGCCGCCGACCTCTGCGCCGAGCCGTCCACCCCCTGACAGGGTTCACCGACGCCGTCGGACGGTCACTCCTCCGGGGCCTGCGGGCAGGGGCGCCGCGGCACCGGCGCGAGCCGCAACTGCCACGGTGCGGACTTCAGGTGTGCCGAGAGGTCCGGCAACGGGCGAAGTCGTTCACGCCCTGCAGGCCAGAGCCGCTCCACTGTCATCTCCTGTCAGCGGAAGTGAATACTGGCAGCCATGCGCGCCGGCCGACTGATCTCGCTGCTCCTGCTCCTGCAGAACCGGGGGCGGATGACCGCCCATCAGCTCGCCGACGAGCTGGAGGTCTCCGTCCGGACGGTCTACCGGGACGTCGAGGCGCTCGCCGCGGCCGGCATCCCGCTCTACGGGGACGCCGGGCACGGCGGCGGCTACCAGTTGCTCGACGGGTACCGCACCCGGCTGACGGGGCTCACCGCCGATGAGGCGCAGGCCGTCTTCCTGGCCGGGCTGCCCGGCCCGGCGGCCGAGTTGGGCCTCGGCGAGGTGCTGGCCGCCGCCGAGCTCAAGCTGCGGGCCGCCCTCCCGGCGGAGCTGCGCGAGCAGGCCGGGCGGATCCAGGAGCGCTTCCACCTCGACGCACCCGGCTGGTACGGGAACATGGACGAGACGCCGCACCTGGCGGCCGTCGCCGCCGCGGTCTGGGGCCGGCACGCGGTACGGGTCCGCTACCGGCGGTGGAAGGCGCCCACCGAGGTCGAGCGGCGGCTGGAACCGTACGGACTGGTCCTCAAGGCCGGCCGCTGGTACCTGGTCGCCGGCGCGGGCGGCGGCGCGGGCGGCGGCAGCGCGCGCACCTACCGGGTCGACCAGATCCTTGAGCTGCACCCCTTGGAGGAGCATTTCGAGCCACCGGCGGGCTTCGATCTGGCCGCCCACTGGCGGGACCGGCTCGCCGACTTCCACGCGCGGCTGCACACCGCGGAGGCGGTGGTGCGGCTGTCGCCGCGCGGAGCCGCCCGGGTCCGCGAACTACTCGGCCACGCGGCGGGCCGGGCGGTCGCGGAGGGCGGGGTGGTGGAGGCGGACGGCTGGACCAGGGCGGCCGTGCCGATCGAGTCGCTCGACCACGCCCACGGCGAGTTCCTGAAGCTGGGCGCCGACGTGGAGGTCCTCGAACCACCCGCGCTGCGGTCCCGCCTCGCGGCGACCGTCCGCGAGCTCGCCGACCGGTACGGCACCCAGGCCCCGTGACCGGCCCGCCGGCTCAGACCGCCAGGCGGACGATCTCGCCGATCTCCAGCGCCGCGTACACGGCGCCGTCCGGCCCGACGGCGATGCCGTGCGGCTCCGCGCCCTCGACCGGCAGCCCGTACCCCTCGTAGCCGCCTCCCGGGGTGAGCGAGCCGATCCGGTTGCCGGCCCACTCGGTGAACCAGAGGCGCCCGTCCGGACCGGCCGCGACGGCGTGCGGGCGGGCGGCCTCGTCGGGCAGCGGGTACTCGGTCACCGTGCCGTCGACGGCGATCCGGGCGACTCGGCCGGCGCCGATCTCGACGCACCAGAGCGCGCCGTCACCGCCCGCGGTGATGCCGACGGGCGCGGCCCCCTCGGTGGGCAGCGGATGCACCGTGACCTCCCCGCCGAGGGTGATCCGGCCGACGGCGTGGGCCTGGTTGAGGGTGAACCAGAGCGCACCGTCCGGCCCGGCGGTGATCATCGACGGGTAGGCGCCGGCCACCGGCAGCGGATACTCCGTCACCTCGCCGTCCGCCGTGATCCGGCCGATCCGGCCGGCGGCGAGCTCGGTGAACCAGAGCGCGCCGTCGGGCCCCGCGGCGATCCCGAACGGCCCGGCGCCCTCCGCCGGCAGGTCGAACGACCGCGCGCGGCCGTCCGCGTCGATCCGCCCGATCCGGTGGTCCCGCATCCGGGTGAACCAGAGCGCACCGTCCGGCCCCGCCGCGATCACCGACGGCCCGCACTCCGGCGCCCCCAGTCCGAACCGCCGCACCGTCCCGTCCGCCGCCAGCCGCCCGATCTCCCCCGCGTGCACCAGCGTGAACCAGACCGCGGCGTCCGGCCCGATCGCGACCCCGTACGGCCCGGCCCGGCCGTCCGACACCGGGAACCTCTCGAACGTCATGCGCATCCCCCTTCAGTGCTATCACGACTTCCGTCGCATTAGCACTCTCGCACACGCGCCGCCCGCAGGACAAGCGCCGGCCGGCCCGGCTACTCCTGCACGGGTTCCTGCTCCTGGTCGGATGCCCGCCCGGCCGTCGCGCCGCGCCGGCCACCCGGGCGGGAGCGGCCGATCTCGCCGCGCAGGACGGAGACGACACCGAGGCCGGCGGCGCAGACCGGCACGGCGAGCAGGGCGCCGAGGATGCCCGCGATGCCTGAACCCGCCACCACGGCGACCATGATCGTGGCCGGGTGCAGCTCGACGGTGCGGCTCTGGATCAGCGGCTGGAGGACGTTGCCCTCGATCATCTGGACGGCGAGCACCACGCCGAGCGCCCAGAGCGCCGTACCGAGCCCGCCCTCGGCGAGCGCGACCAGCACGGCGACCGTCCCGGAGAGGAAGGCCCCGACGAACGGGATGTAGGCGCCCATGAAGACCAGTGCGCCGAGCCCGGGCGCGCCGGGGACGTCGAGCAGCAGCAGGCCGACGGTGATGAAGAAGGCGTCGATCAGGGCGATCAGCGTGGTGCCGCGCATGAAGCCGGCCATCGCCTCGAAGGCGCGCTCGGCGCAGGCGACGACCGTCTCGGCCGTGCGGGCCGGCAGGTAGGAGCGGACGGCGTCGGGGGTGCGGTGGCCGTCCCGCAGGAAGAAGAAGACCAGGGCGAGGGCGAGGACGCCGCCGGTGGCGATCTGGGTGGCGAGGCCGAGCCCGGAGAGCACGCCGTTGGTGAGCGCGGAGACCAGCGAGCTGGTCTCGCCCTTGGCGTTGTCCAGGGCGTGGCGGATCTTCTCGCCGAACGGGCCGAGCCAGTTCGCGAGCCGGTCCCCGGCCTGCGGGAGCGCCTCCGCGATCTGCGGGGCGCTGTGCACCAGCGAGTTGACCAGCAGGGCGATCACCCCGCCGACGGCGGCCACCAGCAGGGCGCAGGTGAGCCCTGCGGCCAGTCCGCGGCCGGCCCCGCGCCGCACCATCCACGGCATCGCGGGGTAGAGCAGCGAGGTGCCGAGCAGCGCCAGGATCACCGGAACGGTGGCGGCGCGCAGTTCGACCAGGGCGAAGACGACCAGCGAGGCGACGGTGATGAGGAGGATGCCCGCCACCGACCAGGCGGCCGCGGCCCGGACCGGGGGCGGGAGCATCAGGTACGGCCTGCGGTGGTCCGGCCTGCGCTCGCGGGCGGTACCGTCCGGATCACTGCCGGAGGAGGGCTCCGCCGGCTCCCCGGCCTCTCCGGACTCCCCCGACATCTCCACCTCCGCCTGGGCCGATCAGTCCGCGTTCGCCCCATCTCAGCAGATGATCTGACTGATCGCCCGTTTTGCCCCGGCACGCCCGGGCCGGCCGCCACCGGTCCGGGCATTCGGGACACTCAACCCCGGCCGGTCACTCGTGGAAGTTGAACCGGAACGCCTGCCGCTGGTTGCTGACCTCCAGCGGCCGCAGCGCGAGGCGCGGCGGGAAGATCCGCAGCAGGCTCAGGTCCATCGCCAGTTCGGTCCCCTCGATCGGGCCGCCCGGGACGACGACATGGAAGGAGAACGGCTCCGCGGCCTGGTAGAGCGCCCACGGGCGGGGCTCGGTGCTCCCCATGATCATCTCGTTGATGTTCGGGTCGCTGTCGTAGGTCAGGTACGTCCCGTGCCGGAGGTTCTTGATGGTCACGTTGCCGTCGTCGAGCCCCTGCACCTCCCACTCCTGCTCACCGGGGTTGCCGGTGGGCGGCAGCAGGACCGCGAGGTCCTTCGGGTCCAGGAGCGTCACCAGCTGTTCCTGTGGCTTGCTGATGGCGTAGACGCCGTTCGGTACGGGTGCCATGGTCGACTCCACTCTGACGGGCGGCGCCGCACAGGCACCGCCGACTATTGGGCGAGTCGATTCAAACGGCGACACCCCGGCCGTACACGGAGGAACGCCGGAGCCTCACCCCATCGGGTTCATTCACCCGCACACCCGCATGAAACTCGAACACCCACACTGTCCGGCCTCCTCGCACCGGACCGCCCCGCCGGAGAGCCCGGACCACCGGCCACCGGACCACCGGCCCGAACGCCCACGGGCCGGGCAGCCGGGCCGGGCCGGGCCTAGGGAAGGTGGATCAAGAAGTCCCAGGCCTGCTGCCGGTCGTCGACGTCCAGCGGTCGCAGCGCGATCCGGGTGGGGAAGATGTCCAGCACACTGATGTCGAGAGCCAGCTCCTCGCCCTCGACCGGCCCGCCGGGGACGACCAGGTGGAACCGGAAGTCGTCCTGACCGCCCACCGGGCGCGGCTCCCACTCCCGGGCCTCGGGCGAGCCGACGACCTCGGTGTTCTCCTGCGGGTAGCCCTCGTAGCCCGCGAAGGACCGGTGCCGCTGGTTGCGGAGCACGATGTTGCCGTTGTCCAGCTCCTCCACCTCCCACGACTGCGCCTCCAGCTCGCCCTCGGTCGGCGGGATGAGGACCACGAGCTCCTTGGCCCCCGCCAGGGAGAGCAACTCCTCGTTCGGCTTGCTGATGCTGTAGGTGCCGTTGGGTACGGATGCCACGGTCGACTCCACTCTCACGGGCGGCGCCGTGCGGGCACCGCCGGCTGCTGGGCGAGTCGATTCAAGCGGCGGCGCCCCGGCCGTACACGGAGGAACCGCCGGAGCCTCACCCCATCGGGATCCCGGCCTCGTACGCCCGCACGAGGCTCGAACGCCCGCGCTACACCGCCTCCTCGAACCGGACCGCCCCGCCGCCGCCCGCGAAGGCCAGCACCCGCTGCGCCTCGGCCTCCGCCGCCTGCCGGTCGGCCCGGCGCAGC
This sequence comes from Kitasatospora sp. NPDC032757, assembly GCF_055579305.1. Taxonomy (NCBI): domain Bacteria; kingdom Bacillati; phylum Actinomycetota; class Actinomycetes; order Kitasatosporales; family Streptomycetaceae; genus Kitasatospora; species Kitasatospora sp. NPDC032757. The sequence continues at coordinate 16,619 of NZ_JBVINN010000054.1, forward strand.
GCCGCGTACGGGCGGATCACCACCGCGCGCTCCTCGCCCCGGCCGCCCTCCGCGAGCTGCCAGCTGCCGGCGACCAGGCCGTCCACCAGCAGGATGCCGGGCACGATGCCGTTCTGCGTCATCAGCCGGTGCCGGTACTCCTCGGGCAGGACGCGGCTGCGGTCGGCGTGCGAGAGCACCAGGTTGTCGAAGGGGGCGACCAGCCGGACGGGGGCCGGGACGGACGGGTCCGGCCGGGGCGCGTCGGGCAGGTCGTAGAGCAGCCGTCCGTGCTCGTCGCGGAAGGTGAGCAGCCCCGGGGCGAGCCGCTTCAGCACCGGGCCGAGCCGGCTGAGGCCGCACCACTTCTGCAGGTCGGCAGCGGTGGCCGGGCCGAAGGCGGCGAGGTAGCGCAGGGCCAGGTCGTCCAGCGAGGGGGCCGGGTCGAGGGGCCGGCCGAGCCAGTGCTCGGCGGTGGTGTGCGCGGCGCCGCCACCGCGGCCCCAGACCCCGCGCGGCGGGACCTGCACCAGTGGCAGCCGGCAGCGTGCGGCCTGGGCCAGCGCGGCCGGGTCGCGGTCGGGGCGGGTGGCGGCGAGCAGCGGGCCGAGCTGCCGGAAGGTGCGCGGCTCCTCCTCGACCAGGGCGCGGGCCTCGTCGGCGAGCGCGCCGAGGTCGAGGCCCGCAAGCTGCTTGCCGTAGCTGCCGCGCAGGCCCTGGTCGAGCTGGGGCTGGAGGAGCGGACGCAGGGTCAGGCAGTCGTCCCCGGTGACCAGGTGGATGGTGCCGCGCTGGAGCGCGATCCGGACGACCCGGCGCTGCTCGATCAGCGCGGTGAGCTCCTCGGCGGCGAAGCCCTCCAGCCGGCAGAGCAGGCCGAGGTAGGGCGGCTGCGGTGCGGCCTGGGCCTGGAGCCACCGAGGTGGCGGACCAGGTCGGCGGCCGTCATGGTGGCGCGGTCGAGCAGGTGCTGACGGGCCAGCAGGGCGCGGCCGAGCGCGCGGGGGCCCAGGACGTCCGGTGAGGTCACCGAGGGCCGTCCAGGACGGAGCGCAGCACGCCGATCCGGTTGCTGGTGATCGAGTCCACGCCGGCCCCGCGCAGCCGGCGCATGGTGCGGCGAAGGTCGGCGGTCCAGGTGGAGACGGCGAGCCCGGCGTCGTGGGCGGCGGCGGTGAACTCGGGGGTGGCCAGGCCGAACGGCGGGTTGAGGTAGCGCGGGCGGAGGTCGTCCAGCAGGGCTCGGGCGGGCAGCCGCGGCTGCTTCCAGGTGAGCGCGATCTCGGCGTCCGGGGCGAGGGCGCGGACGGCGAGCATCGCGGTGGCGGGGCCGCAGAAGGCGACCCGCTGCTCGGCGCCGAGGCCGGTGACGGCCTGCCAGGTGGCGGCGGCGGGGTGCGGGTCGTCCAGGTCGATCAGCAGCCGGGCGGCCGGGGTGGCGGCGACGGCCTTGACCGCCTCGGCCAGGGTGGGGACGGCGAGGTCGCCGTCGCGCAGCTCGTCCAGCTGGTCGAGGGTGACCCGGCGCAGGGGGCGCGGGTCCCCCCAGAGGCGTTCGAGGGTCTCGTCGTGGAGCAGGACGGGCACGCCGTCGCGGGTGAGCCGGACGTCGACCTCGACGGCGTCGGCGCCGGCGGTCAGCGCGGACTCGACGGAGGGCAGGGTGTTCTCGCGGTACCGGTAGGGGTCGCCGCGGTGGGCGACGGCGAGGACGGGGCGGCGGTCGGCGGGGATGGGTGCGTTCACGGCGGTGGCGGTCCTCGGGGCCTTCGTCGGGGTCTCGGGTGGAGTGCTCGGCAGGCCGGCGGGGTTCACCGGATCAGCCCCGCGAGCCACGGGGAGAGGTGCTGGTGGGTGACGGCCTCCCGGTAGGGGGCCTCGCCCGGCACGGTGACGATCAGCATGCAGGACGGCGGGAAGGTCCGCTGCCTGACCTGGACCAGGCCGCTCCAGACCGAGTCGAGGAAGGCCGGCACGCTGTCGCGCGGCACGTCGAAGGCGATGCTCTCGACGGTGACCACCGCCTCGTCGTGGACGAAGAGCCGGACGGTGGTCCCGGGCCGGCCGGTGATCTCCAGCAGCGCCTCGTGGGGTATCTCGTCGAGTTCGCCGTCGGCGCCGCCGACGCCGACCAGGCCGGCGAAGGTCTGGTCGCGGCCGATGTCATGACCGGCCCGGACCTCGCGGCCGTGCCGGGCGGCCATCGCCTCGACCGCGAACACGGCGCTCTGGGTGGACGGCAGTGGCGGATGGGGCATCGGGCGGCGGTCCTCTCGTCGGCGGGGCTCTGCGGGGTATCGGGGGTCTACGGGGCGTCGGGGGTCTACGGGGCGTCGGGGGTGCTCGGCGGGGCGTGCGGCCGGGAGCCGCAGGGCGTCGGCGGGCCGAAGCGGCGGAGCCGGCTCAGCGCCTTTCGACCATCACGTTGGTCGACTTGATGACCGCCGTCGCGGGCGCCCCGGGCACCAGGTTGAGCTCCTCCGCCGACTCCCGGCTGATCAGCGAGACCACCCGGAACGGCCCGGCCTGGATCTCCACCTGCGCGGCGACGTCGCCGAGCACCACGTGGGTGACGATGCCCGGGAACCGGTTGCGGGCGGACGACGGCCGCCCCTCGGCCTCGGCGTTCTCGGGGCGGGCCAGCTCCCGGGCGAAGGCGGCCAGCTCGGTGCCGGGGATGATCCGGTGGCCGTGCTCGTCCCGCTCGGCGGCGACCCGGCCGGCGTCCACCCATCGCCGCATGGTGTCGGCGCTCACGCCGAGCATCGCCGCCGCCTCACCGATCCGGTACGGGTTGACCGGTCCCTCGGGGTGGCCCATGTACGACTCCTGACGGTGGTTCGGTGGCACGGCGGACTCCGGTGTCACGGCGGTCTTCGGCAGCACGTCCGTATCACAGGGGGCGACGGCGGTGGTCCGGCCGTCGCCGCCATCCTGCCGCACCGGGGGCCCGCTCGGCCAAGCGGAGCACCCGCCGTGGCGGCGCGGCCCGGCGGTCCCGGCGAGCCGGGACCGCCGGGCGGCTCGCTACGGCTCGCCGAAGAGGTCCCGCCGGACGGCGTCGCCGGCGGTGAGGACGGCGCCGCCGAGCACCGCTCCGCCGCCGGCCGTCCCGGCCCGGACCTCGGTGCGCAGCGGGGAGAGCCCGGCGAGCCGGCGCTCGACCCGGCGGGCCAGCTCGGCGCCGCCGGCCCGGCCGATCTCGCCGCCGAGCACGACGCAGCCCGGGTCGAGGACGACGCAGACGGCGGCCGTGCCGACGGCGATCCGCCCGGCCAGCTCGTCCAGGAACGGCCCGCCCAGCTGCCCGTCGCCGAGGGCGTCGAGCGCGGCCCGGACGGCGGCTTCGGCGGCGGCCGCGTCGTCGCCCGGGCCGGCCGGCAGGCCGTGGGCGCGGGCCAGGGCGCAGACGGCGGCGCTGCCGACCAGGCCGTGGAAGCCGCCCTCGCAGTCGGTGGCGCTGGGCAGGGCGACGGTGCCCGGCACGGGCAGGAAGCAGATCTCGCCGGTGCCGCCGGAGGCGCCCCGGCGCAGCCGTCCGTCGATGATCACGGCGGCGCCGACGCTGTGGCCGAGCCAGACCAGGACGAAGGTGTCCTGGCCCCGGGCGGCACCGGTCCGGTACTCGGCGCGGCCGGCGAGGTTGACCTCGTTCTCCAGGATGACGTCGGTGCCGGGCAGCTCGCGCAGGGCGGTGAGCAGTTCGGCGTGCCAGGCGGGCAGCGCGCCGGTGCTCTTGAGCCGGCCGGTGGCGGGGTCGACCAGGCCGGGGGCGCCGACCGCGACGGTGTGCAGCTGCTCGACGCCGGACCGGCGGGCGGTGTCGAGCAGGGTCCGGACGATCCGGGCCGCCGTGCCGCTCTCGCCGTTGCCCTCGACGGCAAGGTCCGCCGCCGCCAGCGTCTGCCCGGCGAGGTCCGCGACGACCAGGCTGACGCCGCCGGAGCGGACGTCGATGGCGCCGATGTGCGCCCGGGAGGCCACCAGCGCGTAGAGCCGTGCGTTGGGGCCGCGCCGCTGTTCCCCGCGTTCGCCGACCACGGCGACCAGGCCGGCGCGCTGGAGGCGTTCGAGCAGGTCGGCGACGGTGGGCCGGGAGAGCCCGGTGAGGTCGCGCAGCTCGGTCGCGGTCAGCGGTCCCTGGTCGAGGAGCAGGTCGAGCGCCAGCCGGTCGTTGATCGCCCGGGCGGTGCTGGGCGTGGCCGTTCGCGCGATGGTCATGGAAGCGCATCCTTCCAGAGTGTTTCTATCAGGGTCCCTTCCTGATAATTTATCGAACCGCGGCGCCGCACACGAACCAGGTCGCGCCGGGCACATGGGGGCAGGACACCTGTGTGCGGAAACCACCCACAGGGCACCGCCGCGCCTCGGCGCGGCCGGGAGGGAAGACCGGATGACCGACACACCGACCGCAGTTCCGCGCCACGACCCGGCCGGCCCCGGCCCGCTGGAGCGGCCCCGCCGGGCCCGGACGGCCGTCGCCCTGGTGTTCGCCGTACACGGCGCCGTCGGCGGCACCTTCGTCACCCGGATCCCGTGGATCCAGGACCGCCTCGACCTCTCCCCCGGCCAGCTGGGCCTGGCGCTGGTGATGCCCGCCATCGGCTCGTTCCTCGCGATGCCACTGGCCGGCCGGTTCGTCCACCGCTTCGGCGGGCGGGCCGCGGTGCGCGGACTCCTCACCCTCTGGTGCCTGACACTGACCATGCCCGCCCTCGCCCCCTCGCTCCCCGCCCTCTGCGCGGTGCTGTTCGTCTACGGCGCGACGGCCGGCATGGCGGACGTGGCGATGAACGCGCAGGGCGTCGAGATCGAGCAGCGGCTCGGCCGCTCGATCATGTCCGGGCTGCACGGCATGTGGAGCGTCGGCGGGCTGCTGGCCTCCGGCTTCGGCATCCTCGCCGCCCACCAGGACCTCGACGCCCGGATCCAGCTGCTGGTCACCGCACTGGTGCTGACCGCCCTGGCCCAACCGGTCTGCCGGGAGCTGCCCGACTTCCGGGCCGCCGACGGCGCCGAGGCACCGCCGCGGTTCGCGCTGCCGCCGCGCAGTTCGCTGGTGATCGGGCTGGTCGGCTTCTGCGCGGTGTTCGCCGAGGGCGCGTCGATGGACTGGAGCGGCGTCTACCTCAAGGACGTCACCGGCGCCTCGGCCACCCTGGCGGCCGCCTCCTACACGGCGTTCTCGCTCACCATGGCGGTCAGCCGGCTGGCCGGTGACGCGGCGATCCGCCGGCTCGGGGCCGTCCGGGCGACCAGGCTCGGCGGCGCCGTGGCCACTGCGGGCGGCCTGCTGGTGGTCGGCGCGGACAGTCCGGCGCTGGCCATTCCCGGCTTCGCGCTGATCGGCATCGGGATCGCGGTGATCGTGCCGCTGGCCTTCGCCGCCGCCGGCCGGATCGGCACCAACCCGAGCCAGGCCATCGCGGGCGTCGCCACCGTCACCTACACCTCCGGCCTGGTCGCCCCCGCGATCGTCGGCGGGCTCGCCCAGGCCACCTCGCTCACCGTCTCCTTCGGGGTGGTCACCGCCCTCGCCTTCGCCCTGCTGCTGAGCGCGGGCGCGCTGCGCCGCGCCGAGCCGGACTTCCCGGGCGGCGCCGACCCCCGGGAGAAGGCCGCCGAAAACGTGACGGCATTGTCACCGAAATAGCCTTTCGGAAATAATCTCCGAGCGATATGATCCATATCCGGAAGAGGATTTCCGCACTAATATCGCCAGCTGCCGGACGCACCCGCGCCCGGCAGTTCCGCGACCAGTGGAGTCCTTTCCCGTGTGCTATGACGCCCATGCCGCGCCACCTGCTTTCACCCCTCCCACCAGCGCGATCGCCGAGTTCACCCGGGTGACCCTGCGGTCCGCCGACGGCACCGCGTTCGCCGCCTTCCTGGCCAGGCCGGAATTCCCCACCGGCCCGGGAGTCCTCGTCCTGCCCGACAACAAAGGCCTTTCCGGTTTCTATCGGAAGACCGCCGTCCGGCTCGCCGAACAGGGCCACCCGGCGCTCGCCCTGGACTATTACGGCCGCACCGCCGGACCCGAGCCGGAAATGCGCGCCCCGGAATTCGGCGAACTGCCGAACCTGCTGCCGCACCTGCTCGCCCTCACCCCGGACGGGCTCGACGCCGACCTCGCCGCAGGCGTCACCCGTCTCCGGGAGTCCGGCGCGGCCGAGGTGGTCGCGCTCGGCTTCTGCTTCGGCGGCCGCCAGGCGTTCCGCGCCGCCGCCCCCCGCTTCGGCCTGGCCGGCGCGGTCGGCTTCTACGGCTACCCCGACGCCCTCAACGGCGCCCCCGGCCCCACCCAGCTCGCCCCCGGCCTCACCGCCCCGGTCCTCGCCTTCTGGGCCGGGGCCGACGAACACATCCCACCCGCCGCCGTCGCCGCCTTCGATGCCGCGCTCACCGAAGCCGGCTGTCCGCACGAGTTCACGACCTTCCCCGGGGCGCCGCACAACTTCTTCGAGCGCGGCGAGGCCGAGCACGCCGAAGCGGCCAGGACGGCCTGGTTGCGGCTGCTGGCCTTCCTGGCCCGCCCCGACGCGTCCGGGCCTGCCTGACCCCGCCCCCGCACGTCCCCTCCCCGGGCCCGCCGGCCCGGCCGTCGTGCCCCGGACCTGCCCCCGGGGCACGACGGCCCACCGATTAGGCTCGGGGCCGTGCCCCTCCCCGCATCGCCCGCACCGGCCGCCACGCCCGTGGCGCCGGCCCCGCCGAAGCCCTCCGACACCGACCCGCACCCACCGCTGCGCTCGTCGTGGCTGCGGTTCGCCCTGCTGGTGGTGATCCTCGCGGCGGCGGCCGGCTCGCTGCTGCTCTGGAGCCCGACGGCGCTGCTCTCCGGCGGGCTCCCCGCCGGGATGCCGGGGTACTGGCTGGCGCCCGCGTTCACCGCCGTCTACGCGGTGGGGACGCTCGCCTTCGTGCCGCGGCCGGCGCTGAACGCGGCGGCCGGCCTGCTGCTCGGCATCCAGCAGGGCGTACTGCTGGCCGTGCTGGGGACGACGCTCGGAGCCGCGATGGCCTTCGTGCTCGGGCGGCTGCTCGGACGCGAGGCACTGCGCCCCCATCTGCGCGGGCGGATGCTCACCGCGCTGGACCGGCGGTTCACCGAGCAGGGGTTCCGCAGCGTGCTGCTGCTGCGCCTGCTGCCCGGACTGCCGTTCCAGGCCGGCAACTACGGCGCGGCCTTCTCCGGCGTACGGTTCCTGCCGTTCCTGACCGCGACCGCGCTGGGCGTCGTCCCGACCACGGCGGTCTACGTGACGGCGGCGGCCAGTGCGGGCGAGCCCGGGTCGGCGGCGTTCCTCGTGTCGGCCGGGGCGATCGCCGCCCTGGTCGTGGTGAGCCTGGTCTCGCTCTGGCGGGCCGCGTCCCGGCGGCGCTCGACCGCCGCCTGAGCGCCCGCCGGGCCCGCCGCACCCCGGCGCCGCGCGCGCCCCGCCGGCTAATCGGTGGCTTCCGCCGTACCCCTGCGCCAGGATGACCGCCATGACAACCCCCGTGACGACCGCCACCACCCGGTCCGAGCCCCCGTTCGCCGCGGACGAGACCGCCATGCTGACCGCCTGGCTGGACTTCCACCGTGCCACCCTCTCCGTCAAGTGCGAGGGCCTGAGCGCCGACCAGCTGCGGCTGCGCTCCGTCCCGCCGTCCTCGCTCTCCCTGCTCGGCCTGGTCCGGCACATGGCCGAGGTGGAGCGCTTCTGGTTCCGCGCCATCCTGCTCGGCGAGGAGACCGGCCCCGGTGGCCTCTACTGGAGCGAGCAGCACCCCGACGGCGACTTCGACCTCGTCGACGCCGCCGACGCCGAGGCGGACTTCGCCACCTGGCAGGCCCAGATCGCGGCGGCCCGCGCGGCCTGCGAGGGCCTGCCGCTGGAGACGGTGGGCAAGCGCGACCGCCGGGGTGAGCAGGTGACGCTCCGCTGGATCCTGGTGCACATGATCGAGGAGTACGCCCGGCACAACGGCCACGCCGACCTGTTGCGGGAGCTGGTGGACGGCACAACCGGCGAGTGAAATCGTTCCCGCATTGTTGACAGAAGGTCAATTAAGCGGTGACCGCGACCGATATGGTCTACGCGCGCAACCGTCCGCCGTTCCGCTGCGTCGCAACAGTTGCCCGGGTTCGCCCGGGTTTCCGGCGCGGCACGACTCGTACGGGTCGCGAGCGGGCACGGGACCGGTGATCAGTGCGATACTCGGACAGTTCCGACGAGTGGATGACGTGTCAAAAGGGCACGCGCACCGGGGGACCTGTACGGAACGAGGCAGGGAGGCGCGGCATGGGAGCACTTCGCGACGAGCACCACAACGGGTGGCTGATGCCCTCCGGGAACTACCCGGCCGCGGTGTACGACGACGAGTGGATCGAGCAGGAGACAGTACCGTCCTCCCCCGCTCCCACGAAGATCGTCTCCCTGCGGCCGACGGGCTTCGAGGCCGCCCGGACGGTCGGCGAGCACATCCGGGCCAGCACGCCCGTGGTCATGGACCTCACCGAGATGGAGGAGGCCGAGGCCAAGCGCATGGTCGACTTCGCCTCCGGCCTGATCTTCGGCACCCGCGGCGGCATCGAGCGGATCGCCCGCCGGGTGTTCCTGCTCACCCCGGCGGACGTCGAGGTCATGGTGATCGACCGCCCGCTGGACGACACCGGCTTCTACAACCAGAGCTGAGCACGACCGGCGCCGAGCGGAGCCGGGCCCGAACGCAGTCGGGTCCGAGCAGAGCCGGACCCGAGCACGACCGGGCCCGAGCAGAGCCCGCCGGCCGCACAGCGCGCACGACCGGGGACGGCACCGCCGTCCCCGGTTTTTTTGCTGCCGCCGCACCGGCCCCTCCCGCCTCAGGTGAGGCGTCGAAGAAATTATTGAGACATCCATGTCTCATTCGACGTACACTCGCCCCATGGCCACCGACCGCGACTCCGTCCTCGAGGCCGCCGTGGGCGTGCTCTCCCGCCGCCCCACCGCCCACCTCGACGAGATCGCCCGCGCCGCGGGCATCAGCCGCGCCACCCTGCACCGGCTCTTCCCCGGCCGGGAGGCGCTGATCCGCGAGGTCGGGCTGCTCGGCCTGCAACGGTTCGGAGCCGCGCTCGACACCGCCGCCGTCGAGGACGGCGACGCGCACACCGCACTGCGCCGCCTGGTCGACGCCACCGCCCCGGACGCCGCGCTCTGCGCCTTCCTCGCCGGCGAGAACCAGCTCTACGACGACGACGAGATCAACGACCTCTGGGAGTCGCAGATCTCCCGGCTGCACGCGCTCTTCCTACGGGGCCAGCAGCAGGGCGTCTTCCGCATCGAGCTCTCCGCCGGCTGGCTCAGCGAGGCCTTCTTCGACCTGGTGGCCGGCATCGGCTGGGCCATCCAGGACGGCCGGCTCGCCCCGCGCGACGCCGCGTTCTCACTCGCCGAGCTCTTCCTCGGCGGCGCCCTGCGCCGCCCGTAGTCCACCAGCCCCCCACCCACAGCACCTCGGATCACAGGCCCTCGGAACAGCGGCCGGAAACCGATACCCCATGAGCAGCACCGTCCTCACCCGCCCCCGCCAGCGCTGGACCGGCCTCGCCGTCCTCGTCCTGGCCGTCACCCTGGTCGCCGTCGACGCGACCGTCCTCTCCCTCGCCATACCGTCGATCAGCGAGACGCTGCGCCCCAGCGGCACCCAGTTGCTCTGGATCGGTGACGCGTACTCCTTCGTGCTGGCCGGCCTGCTGGTCAGCATGGGATCGCTGAGCGACCGGATCGGCCGCAAGAAGCTGCTGCTGGCCGGCTCCTCCGCGTTCGGTGCCGCCTCGCTGCTGGCCGCCTACGCGCCGAGCGCCGGCTGGCTGATCCTGGCCCGCGCGCTGCTCGGCGTGGCCGGGGCGACCATCATGCCGTCCACCCTGTCGCTGATCCGCTCCCTCTTCCCGGACGACCGCGAGCGGGCCACCGCGATCGGCATCTGGGGCGCGGCCGCCACCGCCGGCGCCGCACTCGGCCCGGTGGTCGGCGGGGTGCTGCTGGAGCACTTCTGGTGGGGCTCGGTGTTCCTGCTCAACATCCCGGTGCTGGTGCTGCTGCTCGTCCTCGGTGCCTGGCTGCTGCCCGAGTCGAAGGACCCGAAGCCGGGCCGCTGGGACGTGCTGAGCGTGCTGCTGTCGCTGGCCGGTGTGATCGGCGTGGTCTACGCGATCAAGGAGGCCGCGGCCCACGGCGTGGCCCGCTGGGACGTGCCGGTCGCGGCCGTGCTCGGCGCCGCCGCGCTGACCGTCTTCGTCCGCCGCCAGCTGCGGCTGCCCACCCCGCTGCTGGACGTCCGGCTCTTCGCCGACCGCCGCTTCACCGGCGCCGTGCTGGCCTCGCTCACCGCGCTCATCGGCCTCTCCGGCGTGGTCTTCGTGACCTCCCAGTACCTCCAGCTGGTCCGCGGGTACGAGCCGCTCAAGGCCGGCCTGGCCGAGCTGCCGGCCTTCGCCGGCGCGGTGGTCGGCGGGCTGCTGACCGCCCGGCTGGCCCGGCGCACCGGCGCCCGGGCCGCACTGACGCTCGGCCTGCTCGCCATGGGCACCGGCCTCGGCCTGATCGGCTGGGTGCACCAGGACACCACGTACCTGCTGCTCGCCGCCGCCTTCCTGATCGTCGGCACCGCGGAGGGCGTCGTCTACACGCTCGGCGCCGACCTGGTCCTGGGCGCCGCGCCCGCCGACAAGGCGGGCGCCGCCTCGGCCGTCTCCGAGACGGCGTACGAGCTGGGCACCGCGCTCGGCATCGCGCTGGTCGGCTCGGTGGTCGGCGCGCTGTACACGGACGCACTGGCCGTCCCGGCCGAGGCCGGGGCGGAGGCCACCGCCCGGGCCGGCGAGTCGCTCGGCGGCGCCGTCGAGGCCGCGCACGGCCTGCCGCAGACGGTGGCCGGGCCGCTGCTCGGCAGCGCCCGGGACGCCTTCGTGCACGGCATGAACGTGGCGGCGGTCCTGGCCGGCGCGCTGCTGCTGGCCGCGTCGGCCCTGGCCTGGCGCCTGCTGAAGGGGCTGCCGCGGGCGGCGCAGCAGCAGGCGGCGCAGGAGCACGCGGGCCGCGCGCAGACGGAGCAGGAGCGGGCAGCGCAGGAGCAGGCGGGCCGCGCGCAGACCGAGCAGGAGCGGGCGGCCCAGGTGCCGGAGAACGTGGGCGCCTGACCGCACGGGAACCCCTCGCCCCGGCCGGGCGCGGGGTTCCCGTCTACCCGGGAGCCGTCAGACCGTCCCGAAGGGGAGCTCCAGCTCGGCCCAGACCACCTTGCCGTCGCGGGTGAGCCGGCTGCCCCAGCGCTGGGCGAGCTCGCTGACCAGGAACATGCCGCGGCCGCCCTCGTCCTGCTCGGCGAAGGGCCGCAGCTGGGGCGTCTGCCCGCCGGCGTCGGCGACCTCGACGGTGAGCACCCGGTCGCGGAAGAGCCGGAGCCGGCGCGGGGCGTCGGCGTGCAGCAGGGCGTTGGTGACCAGCTCGCTGACCAGCAGCTCGGCGTAGTCGGAGAGGGCGGACAGACCCCAGCCGTCGAGGGCGGCGCGGGTGAAGCGGCGGGCCTTGCCGGGCAGCCGGCCGCCGCCGGTGAGCGGGAGGGTGGCGATCCGGTCGGCGGGCAGCGGCAGCACCCGGGCCATGATCATCGCGATGTCGTCCTCGGTCCCGTCGGTGACCAGCGCGCCGAGGACGGCGTCGCAGCTCTCCTCCAGGGTGCGGCCGGGGCCGGAGAGGGTTTCGGCCAGCAGGTCGATGCCGTTGTCGAGGTCCTGGCCGCGCCGCTCGACCAGGCCGTCGGTGTAGAGGGCGACCATTCCTCCCTCGGGGAGGGTGAACTCGATCGACTCGAAGGCCACGCCGCCGACGCCGAGCGGCACGCCCGGGGGGACGTCGATCCTGCGGGCGGTACCGTCGGGGCCGACCCAGACGGGGGGCAGGTGCCCGGCCGAGGCGACCTGCACGGTGCGCTCCAGCGGGTCGTAGACGGCGCAGATGCACGTGGCGAACTGGCCCTCGCCGATACCGGAGGCGGTCTCGTCCAGTCGGGTGAGCACCTGCTCGGGCGGCATGTCCAGGGTGGCGAGCGTGCGGGCGACGGTGCGCAGCTGGCCCATGGTGGCGGCGGCGCGGATGCCGTGGCCCATGACGTCGCCGACGACCAGGGCGACCCGGCCGCAGGAGAGCGGGACGACGTCGAACCAGTCGCCGCCGACCTCACTGACCACGCTGCTGGGCAGGTAGCGGTAGGCGATCTCCAGGCCGAGGGTGCGGTGGATCTCCTGCGGCAGCAGGCTGCGCTGCAGGGTGAGCGCGGTCTCGCGTTCGCGCCGGTAGAGCCGGGCGTTGTCGATGGCGAGCGCGGTGCGGGCGACCAGCTCCTCGGCGAGGGCGACGTCGGCGGCGGTGAACGGCTCGGGGTTGCGCATCCGGATGAACTCGGCGCCGCCGAGCACCATGCCGCGGGCGGTCATCGGCACCATCAGGTACGAGTGGATGCCGGCCTCTATGCCGGGCCCGACCCGCTCGGGGGTGGCGACCAGGCCGCGCAGCACCTCCGCGTCCACGTGGGCGCGCAGCAGCGGGCGGCCGCTGCGCAGGCACTGGGTGTAGCTGCGGTCGGGCGCGTACTCGGAGACCTCGCCGACGGTGTCGACGGCGTGGACGAGGCCGGACTCGTAGGACTCGCCGACGGCGACGGCGCGCAACTGGACCGTGCGGTCGTCCGGGATGGGGGTGGGTTCGGCGCCGCGCAGGACGGGTTCGAGCAGGTCGACGGTGGCGAAGTCGGCGAACCGCGGGACGACGGCCTCGATCAGCTCCTCGGCGGTGCGCTGGAGGTCGAGGGTGGTGCCGATCCGGGCGGTGGCCTCGGCGATGGTGGCGAGACGTTCCTGCGCGCGGGAGGCACGGGCCTCGGCCTGGAAGCGCTCGGTGACGTCGATGATGGAGGAGCAGACGCCGAAGACCCGGCCGGTGGAGTCCTCCAGCCGGAAGTAGGAGGCCGACCAGGCGCGGTCGCGCTTCGGGTCGCCGGGGACGCGGCCGTGCGAGCGGGCGTCGACCACGGGCCGGCCGGTGACCAGCACCTGTCTCATGGTCTGTTCTATCTCGGCGCTGTTGATGCCGGGCAGGACGGCGCTGATCCGCCGGCCGAGGTGCTCCTCGACGGAGACGCCGTTCATCCGGGCGAGCGCCTCGTTGAGCCGGACGTACCGCAGGTCGGTGTCGTAGACGGCCATGCCGATCGGGGACTGGCCGAAGATGCCGTCGAGGACGGCGAGGTCGGCCTCGACCCGGTGCAGGGCCTGGGTGTCGGAGGCGGTGGCGAGCAGCAGCAGGGTGCCGCCCGGGCCGGCTATCGGGTAGGTGCGGAACTCCAGCTCGACCAGGTGGCCGTCCCGGTGGCGGACCGGGAAGACGCCGGACCAGCCCTTGCCGCTCAGGATGCGCTCGAACAGGGCGAGCACCTCGGGGCGGTCGGACTCGTCGGTGAGCAGCCGGGCGGCGTACCGGCCGACGACCTCGTCGGCGGAGTAGCCGAGCAGGGCCTCGGCGTCCTCGCTCCAGTGCAGGATCAGACCGTCGTCCTGGAGCAGGGCGGTGGCGAGCGGGACGAGGCGATGGCCGTCCAGGCGTGCGTGGGCTCCGCCCGGCGCGGGTCCGGCGGCGTCGGTCGCGTCCCACTCGTGTCCGTGCATGATCAGGCAGCACCCCGGTTCGGCTCGTGCCCGGCCGGGCGGGGGCCTCGCGGTCCGCCGGCCGGGTTCTTCTCCAGACTGCACGGACATCGGCCGCCCGGCGACCCCTTCGGTCAGGAGGTGTTCCGGGCATCCGGGTGTACGGGCGTCATGGGCGTACCGGCCGCAGCGTACCCTCCAGAACGCTTGCCCACTGCCGGATCACCCCGGATCGTCTGGCGCTGTCGTCGGTGAGCAGGTTGGCCAGTCCGAGACCGCGTGCCATGTCGAGGGTGGCCTGGACGGTTTCGCGTACGCCGGGCACGGTTTCGTCGGCTCCGAGGAAGTCCACGGCGGCCCGGTGGGCCTCGCGGCCGACGTGGCCCTCCAGCGCGACGATGCGCTCGCGCAGCGGTTCCTCGGTGGCGGCGGCGACCCACAGGTGCAGGGCCGCGCGGAACAGCGGACCGGTGTAGAGGCGCACGATCATGCCGACGACGGCCTCGGTGCGGGCGGGGCCGGCGGGCGGCAGCTCGTCCGCGTGGGCGCGGACGGCTGCCAGCCGCTCGGCGGTGACGTGCTCGACGGCCGCGGTGAAGAGGTCCTCGCGGGTCGGGAAGTGGTGCTGGGCCGCGCCGCGGGAGACGCCGGCCCGCTCGGCGACGACGCTGACGGTGGAGCCGTTCCAGCCGACCTCGGCGAGGCAGTCGACGGCCGCCGCCAGCAGCCGTTGCCGGGTGGCGCGGCTGCGGTCCTGCTGCGGGGTGCGGGCGGCGGGGTGGCTGGTCATCGTCGGCGGCTGGTCCTGTTCGTGCGGCGGCGCGGCGGGTCGATCCTCGCAGATCTCCGGGTACTGCCCGGTGGCAGGTGCGGTGGCGTGGTCCGCGGCAGGTCCGGCAGCCGCCCCGCGGGCCGGGGAGGGTCAGCGGGCGGCCTCGCGGGCGCGCAGCTCGCGGCGGAGGATCTTGCCGGCGGGGGACTTCGGGACGGCGTCCAGGAACTCCACCGCGCGCACCTTCTTGTACGGCGCGACCTGCCCGGCCACGAAGGCGGCGACCTCCTCCTCGGTGAGCGTGCTGCCCGGGGCGCGCACCACGAAGGCCTTGGGGCGCTCGGTGCCCTCCGCGTCCGTCACGCCGATCACCGCCGCGTCGGCGATCCCGGGGTGCCTCAGCAGCAGCGCCTCCAGCTCCGCGGGGGCGACCTGGTACCCCTTGTACTTGATCAGCTCCTTCACCCGGTCGACGATGTACAGGTAGCCGCGTTCGTCGACGTACCCGACGTCGCCGGTGTGCAGCCAGCCGTCGGCGTCGACCGTGGCGGCCGTTTCGGAGGGGCGGCCGAAGTAGCCCCTCATCACCTGCGGCCCGCGGATCAGCAGCTCGCCCGGCTCGCCGGGGCCGAGGTCGGCGCGGGTGCCGTCGAGGGCGGTGACGCGCAGCTCGGTGGAGGGGACCATCCGGCCGACCGAGCCCGGCGAGGGGTCGGTCTCCGTAGGGGAGACGACGTGCGAGACGGGCGACAGCTCCGTCATGCCGTAGCCCTGGAGGACGCGCGGCAGGCCGAGCCGGCGGGCACAGGCGGCGGCCAGCTCGTTGTCCAGCGGGGCGGCCGCGCAGAGCAGGTACTCGACCGAGGAGAGGTCGAAGCGGTCGGCGATCGGGTGCTTGGCGAGGGCGAGCGCGATCGGCGGGGCCACGATCAGGGCCTGGACGTGCTGCTCCTCGATGGTGCGGCAGAACTGCTCCAGGTCGAAGCGGGGCAGCACGACCACGGTGGCGCCGCACCGCAGCGGCTGGTTGAGCAGGGCGGCCAGGCCGTAGATGTGGAAGAAGGGCAGGACGGCGAGGATCCGCTCGCCCTCCTTCGGATGGTAGAGGGCGTCGGTCTGGGCCAGGTTGGTGGCGATCGAGCGGTGGGTGAGCATCACGCCCTTGGGCAGCCCGGTGGTGCCGCTGGAGTAGGGCAGCACCGCGATGTCGTGGCCGGGGTCGATGACGACGTCGGGCGCCGGGCCGGTGGCGGCGAGGAGGTCGGCCAGCGAGCGGTGGCCCTCGGCGCCGTCCAGCACGATCAGCTCGACCGGCGGGAAGCCCTCGGCGGCAAGCTGGCCTGCGGCCTGGCGGGCGGTGGCGAGGAACGGCGAGACGGTGACCAGCCAGCGGGCGCCGCTGTCGGCGAGCTGGCCGGCCAGCTCGCCGGGGGTGGCGAGCGAGGAGACGGTGGTGACGGTCGCGCCGGCCCGGGTGGCGCCGTAGAAGGCCATCGGGTAGCCGATCGTGTTGGGGCTGAACAACGCCACCACGTCGCCCTTGCGCACGCCCGCCTCGGCAAGTCCGGCGGCCACCCGCCGCACGGCCGCACCGAGCCGGGCGTGGCTGACCGTCTCCCCCGTGACACCGTCCACCAGGGCCGGCCGGTCGCCGTAGCGCTCGGCCTCGCCGAGCACCGCGTCATGGATCGGCAGGTCGACGATCGCGACGTCCGGGAACTCACTGCGGAACACCAAGGCGTGCCTCCAAATAGGTAGTTGACGCACGATCGGGCGCCCGGCGAAGGCGCTGGAGAGCGGCCGGCCGGGCGCGCGGGACAGGAGCATACGGACAGTCACGCGGAACTGCGCCAATGTGGCGAACAATCGGGGGAGCGCGCGTGGCACGCTTGCCGCGTGCGGCGAGGAGACCGGACGGTGTGCGCATGGCCGCCCGCCCCCGAGGGCGGCCCCGGCCAGGGAGCACCCCCACCGTGACACGCACTGCCTTTCTGCCGTCCTCCCCCGCCGGCTGCCGGCCGCCACCGCGGCGGCCGCAGCGCTGACCTTCGGTGCCGCGCCGCTCGCCCTCGCCGCGCCGGGCGACAACGGCGACGTCAAGTGCACGACAGCACCACCTCGCCGGACAGCCGGAACGACGACCCGAAGGTCTGCCAGTTCTATCTGGATGTCTTCAACTTCGACACCGTCACGCTGGTCAACTGGACGGTCGAGCAGCAGCAGCCGACCGGGCAACGCGCTGGTCCTGGCCGGGGCCTGGTGCTGGCCCACGGCACCGGGAGGACGGCCGACTACAGCCTGCCGGACGGGGCACCACCGGCTCAACTGGACGTTCGTGGGCGAGAACCGCAGTGCCAGGCACAACGTGTTCGACGTTACGAGTCCAACACCGTGGTCCTCGCCCATCTCTCCTCCGCCAGGTGACCCGCGTCCGGCCGGCGGTCAGTAGGACTTGGGGAGGCCGAGGGTGTGCTGGGCCACGTAGTTGAGCACCATCTCCCGGCTGACCGGCGCCACCCGGCCGACCCGGGTGGCGGCGAGCAGGGTGGCCAGCCCGTACTCCTGGGTGAGCCCGTTGCCGCCGAGGGTCTGCACGGCCTGGTCGACGGTGCGGGCGGCGGCCTCGCCGGCCGCGTACTTGGCCATGTTGGCGGCCTCGCCGGCGGCGAGGTCGTCGCCCGCGTCGTAGAGCAGGCCTGCCTTCTGGGTCATCAGCCGGGCCAGTTCGATCTCCACCGCGCACTGGGCGAGCGGGTGGGCGAGGCCCTGGTGGGCACCGATCGGGGCCGACCAGACGGTGCGCTCCTTGGCATAGCCGACGGCCTTGCCGAGGGCCTGGCGGGCGAGCCCGAGCGAGAAGGCGGCGGTCATGATCCGCTCGGGGTTGAGGCCCGCGAAGAGCTGGAGCAGCCCGGCGTTCTCGTCGCCGACCAGCGCCTCGGCGGGCAGCCGGACGTCGTCCAGGAAGACCTGGAACTGCTTCTCCGGGGCGACCAGCTCCATCGGGATCGGCCGGTACTCGAAGCCTGGGGTCTCGCGCGGGACGATGAAGAGAGCCGGCTTGAGCTTGCCGGTGCGCGCGTCGTCGGTGCGGGCGACGAACAGCACGGCGTCACAGTGGTCGATGCCGGAGACGAACACCTTGCGGCCGGTGAGCAGCCAGTCGTCGCCGTCGCGGCGGGCGACGGTGGTGATGCGGTGGGAGTTGGAGCCGGCGTCGGGTTCGGTGATGCCGAAGGCCATCCTCCGGGTGCCGTCGGCCAGCCCGGGCAGCCACTGCCGCTTCTGCTCCTCGGTGCCGTAGCGGGCGATGACCGTGCCGCAGATCGCCGGCGAGACGATCAGCAGCAGCAACGGGCAGCCGGCGGTGCCGAGTTCCTCCAGGACGATGGCGAGGTCGGTGATGCCACCGCCCCCGCCGCCGTACTCGGCGGGCAGGTTGACGCCGAGGTAGCCGGCCTTGCCGGCGTCGGCCCAGAGTTCGTCGGCGGCCTCGCCGGCACGGGCCTTTCCGAGGTAGTACGCGGAGCCGTACCGGTGGCCGAGGCCGGCCACCGCGCTGCGCAGCGCCTGGCGTTCGGGGGTCTCGATCAGCGGGCTTCCGGGGGTGGTGGTGCGCGGTGCGGACATGCGGGGGTCCTTTCCGGGCGGGGGGTTCGGAGCGGCTCTCAGGGCTTGGGCTGCACGACGGCGAGCAGGGTGCCGAGTTCGACCTGCTGGCCCGGGGTGGCGCGGAGTTCGGCGAGGACTCCGTCGGCCGGGGCGGTGACGCGGTGCTCCATCTTCATCGCCTCCAGCCAGAGCAGCGGCTGGCCGGCGGTGACGGTGTCGCCGACCGACGCGGCCGTGCGGACGACGGTGCCGGGCATCGGGGCGAGCAGGGCGCCCGGGTCGGTGTGGGCGGCGGGGTCGGGGAATCGGTCCAGGACGGTGAGCACGGTGGAGCCGCCGGGGGTGTCGACGTACACGCGGTCGCCGTGGCGGGCCACGTCGAAGGTCCGGCGGACCGGCCCGGTGCGCAGGGTGACCTGCTCCGCCGAGGAGGACACCAGGGCCGCGTCGGGGTGGCCGTCGGCCTGCAGGCCGTCACGGGTGAGCCGGTAGCGGACCTCGAACTCGGCTCCGCCGGCGGCCCGGTAGCGTTTGACCTGCGGCTGGGAAGGCAGATTGCGCCACCCGGACGGCAGCGGGGTGCGACGGGCCGCCGCGTCGGCGAGGGCCGCGGCGAGGGCGGCGAGGGCCGTGTGTTCGCCGTCCGGGGCGGTGAGTTCGGCCGCGTGCTCGGCCAGGAATGCGGTGTGCATGCGTCCGGCCAGGAAGTCCGGGTGCCGCAGCGACCGGACCAGCAACTCCCGGTTGGTGGCGGGCCCGTGGACGCGGGCCCGGGCGAGCGCGTCGGCCAGCTGCCGGGCGGCGGCCGACCGGGTCGGCGCCCAGGCGATCACCTTCGCCAGCATCGCGTCGTAGTGCGCGGTGATCTCTCCGCCGTTGGCGACGCCGGAGTCGAGCCGCAGGCCCGTCCGCCCCCGGCCGCCGAACTCGCTGTGCGGCGAGGTGAGTTCGAGGCGGTGGAGGGTGCCCGTCGCGGGCCGCCAGTCGTTGCCCGGGTCCTCGGCGTAGAGCCGGGCCTCGATCGCGCAGCCGACCGGCTCCGGTGCCCGCCCGGTCAACTTCTCGCCTTCGGCGACGGCGAGTTGGAGGGCGACCAGGTCGAGTCCGGTGACGGCCTCGGTCACCGGGTGCTCGACCTGGAGGCGGGTGTTCATCTCCAGGAACCAGAACCGGCCGTCCTCCGCCAGCAGGAACTCCGCCGTCCCCGCGCCGGCGTACCCGATCGCCTTCGCGGCCGTGACCGCGGCGGCGTGCAGCTCCTCGCGCAGCCGCGCGGAGAGGCCGGGCGCCGGCGCCTCCTCGATGACTTTCTGGTGCCGCCGTTGCAGCGAGCAGTCCCGGTCGCCGACCGCCCAGACGGTGCCGTGGGCGTCGGCGAGCAGCTGGACCTCGACGTGCCGGCCGGTGGGCAGGAAACGTTCGCAGAACACCTCGTCGGAGCCGAAGTTCTTCGCCGCCTCGGCGCGGGCGGCGGCGAGCTGTCCGGCCAGCTCGTCCAGCCGGCGGACCACCCGCATGCCGCGCCCGCCGCCGCCGGCGGCCGCCTTGACCAGCAACGGCAGGTCGGCGGCGACGGGGTCGGTGACGGCGTCCAGCACGGGGACGCCGGCGGCGGCCATCAGACGTTTGGCGGCGGTCTTGGAGCCCATCGCGGCGATGGCAGCCGGGGGCGGGCCGACCCAGGTGAGGCCGGCGTCCCGGACGGCCCGGGCGAACTCGGCGCTCTCGGAGAGGAAGCCGTAGCCCGGGTGCACGGCGTCCGCCCCGGCGGCCAGCGCGGCCCGGACGATCAGGTCGCCGCGCAGGTAGGTGTCGGCGGGCGCCGCGCCGGGCAGGCGGACCGCGGCGTCGGCCTCCCGCACGTGCGGGGCGTCGGCGTCCGGGTCGGAGTGGACGGCGGTGGTGGCGATGCCCAGGCTCCGGCAGGTGCGGAAGACCCGGCGGGCGATCTCGCCGCGGTTGGCGACCAGCAGGTTGGTGATCAGCATGGGGAACCCCTCACATCCGGAAGACGCCGTAGCCGCGCGCGCCCTCGACCGGCGCGTTGTGGATCGCGGAGAGGCAGAGGCCGAGCACCGTCCGGGTGTCGCGCGGGTCGATCACCCCGTCGTCGTAGAGCCGGCCGGAGAGGAAGACCGGCAGCGACTCCGCCTCGATCTGCTGCTCGACCATCGCCCTGATCGCGGCGTCCGCGTCCTCGTCGTAGGGCTGTCCCTTGGCCGCGGCGGACTGCCGGGCCACGATCGAGAGCACGCCGGCCAGTTGCTGCGGGCCCATCACCGCCGACTTGGCGCTCGGCCAGGCGAACAGGAACCGCGGCTCGTACGCCCGCCCGCACATGCCGTAGTGGCCGGCCCCGTAGGAGGCGCCCATCAGGACGGAGATGTGCGGCACCCGGGAGTTGGCGACGGCGTTGATCATCATCGCGCCGTGCTTGATGATGCCGCCCTGCTCGTAGTCCTTGCCGACCATGTAGCCGGTGGTGTTGTGCAGGAACAGCAGCGGGGTGCCCCGCTGGTTGGCCAGCTGGATGAACTGGGCGGCCTTCTGGGACTCCTGGCTGAACAGCACGCCCTGCGCGTTGGCGAGGATGCCGACCGGGTACCCGTGCAGGCTCGCCCAGCCGGTGGCGAGGCTGGAGCCGTAGAGCGGCTTGAACTCGTCGAAGTCCGAGCCGTCGACGATCCGGGCGATCACCTCGCGCGGGTCGAACGGCACCTTGAGGTCGCCGGGGACGATGCCGAGCAGCTCCTCCTCGTCGTACTTCGGCGGCGCGGCGGCCGCGTCCGGACCGGGGCCCGGCTTGCGGTGGTTGAGCCGGGCGACGATCCGGCGGGCCAGGCGCAGCGCGTCCGGCTCGTCCACGGCGAAGTGGTCGGCCAGGCCGGAGGTGCGGGCGTGCATCCCGGCGCCGCCGAGCGACTCGTCGTCGGACTCCTCACCGGTGGCCATCTTCACCAGCGGCGGCCCGCCCAGGAAGACCTTGGCCCGCTCCTTCACCATCACGGTGTGGTCGGACATCCCCGGCACGTACGCGCCGCCGGCCGTGGAGTTGCCGAACACGACCGCCACGGTGGGGATCCCCGCCGCGGAGAGCCGGGTGAGGTCGCGGAAGAGGGCGCCGCCGGGGATGAAGATCTCCTTCTGGCTGGGCAGGTCGGCGCCACCGGACTCGACCAGGTTGACCAGCGGAAGGCGGTTGGTGAGGGCGATCTCGTTGGCGCGCAGGGCCTTGCGCAGCGTCCACGGGTTGCTGGCGCCGCCGCGGACGGTGGGGTCGTTGGCGGTGATCACGCACTCGACGCCCTCGATCACGCCGATTCCGGTGACCAGCGCCGCACCGACCGGGTAGTCACTGCCCCAGGCGGCGAGCGGGGAGAGTTCGAGGAACGGCGAGTCCTGGTCGATCAGCAGCTCGATCCGCTCGCGCGGCAGCAGCTTGCCGCGGCCGCGGTGCCGTTCGACGTACTTGGGGCCGCCGCCGGCCAGTGCCTTGGCGTGTTCCCCGGCGAGGTTCTCCAGCTTCGCGAGCATCGCGGCCCGGTGCTCGGCGTGGTCGGCGCCGGCCGGGTCGAGGCGGGTGGGCAGGACGGTCACAGCAGCGCCTCCGGGATGTCGAGGTGGCGGGAGCGCAGCCACTCCCCCAGTGCCTTGGCCTGTGGGTCGAACCGGTGCTGGGCGGCGACGCCCTCGCCGAGCAGGCCGGTGAGGGTGAAGTTGACGGCGCGGAGGTTGGGGAGCAGATGCCGGGCGATGGGCAACCCGGCTGCTTCGGGGAGGAGTTGCCGGAGACGCTCGGTGGTGAGGGTGTGCGCGAGCCAGCGCCAGCCGGCGTCGTCGCGGGCCCAGACGCCGAGGTTGGCGTCCCCGCCCTTGTCACCGCTGCGGGCGCCGGCCACCAGGCCGAGCGGGGCACGGCGGGTCCGGCCTGCGGGGAGCGGGTCGGGGAGGTCCGGCTCGGGCGGCTCGCCGTCCGGGCCCTTGCCCGCCGGCACCGGCGGGACGGCGATCCGGCGGCCGTCGGGCAGCACGGCGGTGTGCCCGATCGCCGCGGCGTCGATGTGGGCGGCGGTGAACACCCCGTACGGCGCGCCCGGCCCGGGCGGGGCGGTGAGGTGGAATCCCGGGTAGCCGGCCAGGCCCAACTCGACCGCGGCCCTGCCGAGTTCGCGGCCGACCTTGGCCGGGTCACGGTCCCGGGCGGTGAGCCGCAGCAGCGCCGAGGCGGTCTCCTCGGTGGCGGCGTCGGGGTGGTCGGTCCGGGCGAGCGTCCAGCGCAGCTCGGCGGGGCGGTCCTGCGGCGGCAGGGCTTCCTCCAACTGCCGCCGCACCAGGGCTGCCTTGGCCTCGATGTCGAGCCCGGTGAGGACGAAGACCACCTCGTTGCGGTGGCCGCCGAGCCGGTTCAGCCCGACCTTGAGGGTCGGCGGCGGCGCCTCCCCGCGCACCCCGTCGATCCGGACCCGGTCGGGCCCCTCCTGGGTGAGCCGGACGGTGTCCAGGCGGGCGGTCACGTCCGGGCCCAGGTAGCGCGCCCCACCGGTCTCGTAAAGGAGTTGGGCCGTGACGGTGCCCGCGGTGACGGCCCCTCCGGTGCCCGGGTGCTTGGTGATGACGCTGGAGCCGTCGGCGTGCAGCTCGGCGACCGGGAAGCCCGGCCGGGTGACGTCGTGCTCGCCGAAGAACGCGTAGTTGCCGCCGGTCGCCTGCGCACCGCACTCCAGGACGTGCCCGGCCACGACGGCTCCGGCCAACGCGTCCAACTCGTGGGAACTCCAGCCGAAATGGGCGATCGCCGGGCCCGCGACCAGCGCCGCGTCGGTCACCCGGCCGGTGACCACGATGTCCGCCCCGCCCCCGAGGCACTCGGCGATCCCGAATGCGCCCAGGTAGGCGTTGGCTGCCAACAGCCCATCGGGAAGGCCGAGTTCGGCCCTGCGCGGCAGCAGGTCGTCGCCCTCGACGTGCGCGACGGCGGGCGCCAGACCCTGCCGCTTCGCCAACGCCCCGATCGCCTCGGCGAGTCGGGCCGGGTTGAGCCCGCCCGCGTTGACGACGATCCGCACCCCGCGCTCCAGCGCCAGACCGAGGCACTCCTCCATCTGCCGGAGGAAGGTCTTCGCATAGCCGAGGGCGGGATCCCGGAGCCGGTCCCTGGCCAGGATCAGCATGGTGAGCTCGGCCAGGTAGTCCCCGGTCAGCACATCCAGCGGCCCGCCCGTCAGCATCTCCCGGACCGCCGAGAAACGGTCCCCGTAGAAGCCCGACGCATTCCCGACCCGCAACACCGCACGCGACCCCACAGGCACGCCTCCCCTACCGGTGGCCACAACCTTGCCGTCGCGCAGCAGCGTGGCACCGGGGCGAAGAAAAAGCAATCATGCCTGCTTGTTTTTGCGCGATTGACCACCCCGCTCTCGTCGGCGCTGACGACGGGCTTAGGGCGCGACCGGGTGGTCTGCACGCAGAAAGTGCCTTCCGCTCGGACCGACAGAACCCCTCGACAAAGTTCATCGTCCTGGCCCGGAAAGCACGTTCGCACTTCCCTATGCTTCCGGCCTCATCGAGGCCTGCAAGGGCGAGGCCCCGTGCGCCCGGCAAGACCCCGGCCGACGGGCCCGATCGCCCATCGGTGACCGAGTCCCCCGGTCGGGACCACAGCGATCGCCGGTCGGCCAACCGGGCCGCCCGGCGCAGGACGGCTTCTGTAGGGGCGTGTTCCCGGGCGAGACTCGGTCGTTCGGGCCGTTGTCGGCAATACGCGCAGCCAGGATCACCGCAGACGCCTTCACGCCACTGGTCGCACAGCACGCACAGCGCTGCGTCATACCGTTCGCAGTAATCCTGCCTGGTGCCGCACCGCAGGCATGATCCGGACTCCGGCCGGACGGCGGAGGGGCGCCTACGAGGCATCCCCCAGTCCGAGGTTCAGCATCTCCGCAACCACCACGGCTGGGACGGATCGCCGTAGGAGTCCACGATCGTGCGGGAACAGTAGAGCTCGTCAAGAGGATGCACCCGTCGCCGGAGCTCCCCCGACGCGCCTGGCGGAAGCCCGCGCAGAGCCTGCTCCAGCAGCTCTCGTGGGTGAGCCTCAGAGGGGCAGCACGCCTCGACTCCGCAGCCGCGGGGCTGCACGTCTGTCAGCCTGCGGGCCGGCCCGTGAACGGTTGCGGCCCACCGCGTCATCGCGTCGGCGGCGGCCCCCGGCCACAGATGTGAGTCCTCGAACCTGGCGATCTCGCTCTGTGTGCGCGCCGAGACCCCGGAAACGGTCGCCCTGCCCTGCTCCGGGCGGAGCCTGCGCGACAGCTTGGCGCGCACCTGCCCTGGCGGTCTACGCGCCATGGGCCTTTCGTCGGTTCGTCATGGCCGACATCCTCCCAGAGGGAGGCCGCATCGATCAATGCGGCCCCGTCCGTCCGGCCTGTCCTCGCTCCGACGGTCAGACCCCCGGCCTTTCGTGATCCCCCGTCGAGAGGGGGCAAGCCACTCATCGCCGCGGCCCGAAGACCATCCGTGGACTCCCGCCGTCCGTGAAGCGGTGTGGCAGCACCGGGAGCCGGGCGCTTGTGCGCCGAGCCGGGCACCGGGCGCGCGAAGCACGGCCCGAACTCCCTGTTCGCGGCAGCCGAGTCCGGATCCGTGCTGCACAGCACCGCCGAGCCCGATGTGTTCGTCGCGGAGACCGACACCGTCTTCGACGGGGACGACGGCCGGGCGGCGGCCCGGTGCGCATGCGCCTCCACGGCCGGTGGCGGCGTCAGCGCAGCAGCAGGGCCATCTCCAGCAGTCGGCTGCTCGGGTCCAGCTCGTAGGGCTCGCCGAGGCCGGTGAGCTCGAAGCCGCGGCGGCGGTAGAAGGCCGTCGCCCTGGGGTTCTGCTCGTGCACCCGCAGCATGAGGCGCTCCGCCCCGGCCTCGGTCCGGGCCCAGGCGAGGACGGCGTCCAACAGGGCGTCCGTCACGCCGAGTCGGCGGCCCCGGTACGCCGGGTCGGTCCAGACGCCCACCAGCAGCGCCGCCTGGGGCTCGGGGGTGAAGGAGATCATCGTGCCGACCCACCGGCCGTCCGGGGCCACCGCCGCGAACCCCACGCTCCCGTCCGCGCTGACCCGGGCCACCCGTGAACGCCACTCCTCCTCGCCGTGGCCGAGCGCCGTCTCGTGCGTCTCCATGAACGCCATCGGCGCGTCCAGCAACTGTGCGAGCCGCACCTCGCGCATCCGCTCCCAGTCCCCGGGGCCGATGCGCTCCACGCGGTAGTCCATGTGCGCCTTCCCTCCGTTGTACGTGCTCACGTGATCACCGAGACCGCAGCAGCATAGGGCGGTGCGGCCGGCCCCCGGCCGCCCGGGGCCGCCACCGTGACCTCCGACGGGTCTCGGCCGAGCGTGCCGTCAGGAACGGTTCGTCGAGCGGGGCTGGACCGACGGAATCCGCTGGGTGAAGAACAGCGCGACGAGCCCGATGAGGGCCAGCACGGCCAGCGCGGCGCGAAGGCCGTCGAGCCTCGCGGCGGCGTTCGCGTCGAGCGCGGCCCGGCTCACCTCCGGGCTCACGCCCGCGGTGTCGAGGGCGGACTGCAGCTGGGCGTCCGACAGGAAGGGGACACCGCTCTCCAGCTCCACGACCGCCTGGGCACCGACCTCGGCCGGCACAGCCGGGTTCTGTTCGACGGCGGTCAGGAAGGAGGACGTGAGCGCGGCGATCAGGATCGATCCGGCCAGCGCGGTGCCGATGGAGGAGCCGAGGTTCATCACGGCGTTCTGGACACCGCCGACCTCCGCACTCCGTTCGTCCGGTACGGCGGACACGGTGACCGCTCCCAGCTGGGACGCCAGCGCTCCCATCCCGAGCCCGATGAGCAGCAGCGGGATGGTGACGATCTCCGCTCCCGCGTCCGCGTCGAGCGCGGCCAGCAGCACCACCGCGCCGACGAGCAGCGAGAGGACACCGAGCCGGACCACCCGCCGCGGCGAGACGTCCGGAAGAAAGCGCGGGATCAGGATCGCCGCGGCCAGCAGTGTCAGCGACAGCGGCAGGATGCGCGCGCCGGTCTGGAGCGCGGAGAGACCGAGGGCGACCGACAGGTAGAGCGGCACGACGAAGAACACGCCCATCTGGACGAGGTACTGGAAGAAGAACATCGTCAGACCGCCGGTGAGCTGCCGGTTCCGCAGCATCGCCGGGTCCACCAACGGTTCCCTGCCCCGCTCGACGAGGTGGGCCTCCCAGCGCAGGAAGAGCCAGATCAGGAGCAGACCGGAGAGCATCAGCCAGACGACCAGGGAGATCCCCAGCCAGGCCGGGGCGTCGGGCTTCGGCCGGAACCAGCCCCACTCGTCCGAACGGAGCACGCCGTAGACGAAGAGCCCCAGCCCGAGGGCGGAGAGCACCGCGCCGACGAGGTCGATGCGCGGCTGCTCGCCGTGCGGCGCGTCCGCGATGCGGCGGGCGAGGACCAGGATCCCGAGGACGATCGCGACCTCGCCGGCGAAGACCCAGCGCCAGGAGAAGTACGTCGTGGCCACACCGCCGATGAGCGGCCCGACCGCGATCGCCACCGCTCCTGCCGCCGTGACGAGTCCGTAGGCGGCGGGCCGCCGTTCCACGGCGAAGTTGCCGGCGACCAGCGCCACGATCGCAGGCATGATGAGCGCCGCCCCGACCCCTTCGAGGAACGACCAGCCGAGCAGGAGCACGGGCAGGCTCGGGGCGAGTGCGGTCGTCAGGGATCCGCATCCGTAGACGACACAGCCGATCAGGAACGCCCGCTTGTGGCCGATGAGCGCGCCGACCTTGCCCCCGGGGATCATGAGCATCGCCATCACGAGCGTGTAGGCCGTGATGGCCCCCTGGATCCCGGTCACGGTCGTGTCGACGTCCTCGGCGACGGTCGCGATGGAGACGTTCATCACCGAGCTGTCGAGGGTCATCAGAAACTGACCGGCCGCGAGCGTGAGCAAGACGAGTCCTGCTCTGGCCGTCGGCCCGGGAGTGCCTGTGCTGGGTGCCATAGCCGCCATGGTCCCGGCGGCCCCGGCAGCCCCGGCCGACGGATCTCCGACCCGCCACGGATGTCAGCCGGTTGGCGGCGCTCGGCGGGCCGGCTCCCCCGCGGCCGCCGGGCGGGTGGCGGCGCGCGGGCGCCGGTGCGCAGGCGCCGCAGGCCCGGTGACAGGGCGCGGGGTGCATACGGGGCGGTTTGTTCTTAAGGTCGGTATGCGGGGTTGCGGGAGCACACCCCGCATACCGAACCCCAACGATGCGGTCCGGACACCCATCCCGTGTCCCCCGTCCCCCCGAGCCCCGGCGCCCCACCCCGGCCGGACGGACGGCGGACGCGGCCCACCCCGGCGCGAGACGCGCCGCCGTTTCCGTCGGTGCCGCCGTCGGCGCTGTGGTGTCGTCGGCGCGGACTCCGCAGCGCCCGCGGCCTCCCGCCACAGCCCCCGTGACGGGCCTGACCAGACGAATCGAGTCGCCCCATGTTCTCACCCACACCCGCGACGGGCGTCGACGCCGGCCGTTCCCCCGGCGTGGCGGGCGGCCCGGACGACGGCTCCGCGACCGCATGAGCGGCCCGCCCGGGGCTCCGCACCAACCGGGTCGGTCCGGCCCGGGCACACCCCCGGGCGTCCGCCTCCGGGCCCGGCTCGCGGTGGCCTGCGCCCTGGGCGCGGTGGCGGCGCTGGTGGCCGCGAGCGGGCCCGGCGGCCTGTTCATCCTGGTCGTCGGCGTGGTCGGCTCGGCGCTCACGGCGGCCGGCGCCTGGTGGGTGGTGTCCCATCACGGGGTGGTGCGGACCGCCGGGGCGGTACTCGTGGTCGCCTCGCCCATGGCCGTCGTGGTGCTCTACGCCCGGGCGGACCTGTGGCCCGCCGCGCTGGTCGCGGTGGCGCTGGCGGGGGTGGCCGTGCTGTGCGCACGGTCGGCGATGCGCCGGCTGCGACGGCCCGACGGTATGCGTGGGGTCGCGGCAGAGCTCCCCCGGCATCCGGTCCTGATCATGAACCCGAAGTCCGGCGGCGGCAAGGTCGGCCGTTTCGGGCTGGTCGAGAAGGCCGAGGCGCTCGGCGCCCGGGTCGTGCTGCTGGACACCTCGGTCCCGACGGACGTCGCCGCGCTGGCCCGCCACGCCGTGGCCGAGGGTGCGGACCTGCTCGGGGTGGCGGGCGGCGACGGCACCCAGGCCGCGGTGGCCGAGGTGGCGGCCGCGAACGACCTGCCGTTCCTGGTGATCTCGGCGGGCACCCGGAACCACTTCGCCATGGATCTCGGCCTGGACCGGGAGGACCCGGCGCGCTGCCTCGACGCGCTCACCGACGGCGAGGAACTACGGGTCGACCTCGGCGTGGTGGGCGGCCGCGCCTTCGTCAACACGGCCTCGTTCGGGGTCTACGCGCAGATCGTCCAGCACCCCGAGTACCGCGACGACAAGGCGGGTTCGGCACTGGGCGCGCTGCCCGACCTCCTGCTCGGGTACTCCGGCCACCGCCTCGACGCCCGCGCGGACGACACACGGCTGGAGGCCCAGCAGGCGCTGCTGGTCAGCAACAACCCCTACGCCGGCTCCGAAGCCGTCGCCTCGGGCGGCCGCCGGCCCCGGCTGGACCTCGGAGTACTGGGCGTGGTCGGGATCCGGGTGGCCAACGCGGCCCAGGCGGCCGAGCTCGCGCTCCGCGGCGCCAGGGCGACGGGCCTCCAGGTACTGGCCTGCCGTCACATCACCGTCGGATCGGACACGGACCGCATCCCGGTGGCCGTGGACGGCGAGGCCCTCGTCCTGCCCGCGCCCGTCAGCTGCGAGATCCGTCCGCAGGCCCTGCGCGTCCTGGTGCCGAGGCACCGGCCCGGCACCCCGGCGGCCGGTCCTCCCACGGACTGGCGTGCGATCGTCGCCCTGGCCTTCACCCGGCCGCGGCCCGGACCTGCGGCGGGCGACCGAGCCGGCTGACCGCGGTTGCGCGGGCAGGGGGCAGGGGGCAGGGGCAGCGGACGGCGGGCAGCGGACGGGACCCGGGCCGCCGTGGAAGGGGACGAACGGCCACCCCACCACCCGGCGGCCCGACGTGCAGGGACCGCCGGGGACACACAGGCTTGAAGGACCTGGGGCCCCACGCGGGTCGAGGGCCAGGCGGCCACCACCACCCGTGGCCGTCGAAACCCGGGGCGGGGCGCCGCCGCCGTGCCCCTGCTGATCCCACCGGATTGGAGAGATCCGTGAAGGACCTCAAGTTCGAGCAAAAAGGTTCGCTGTCCCGCCTTGAAGCCGCCGATCTGCTCGCCTCACTCGCGGCCGCGCTGCGGCACGAGGGCAACGCCGAGCTGGAACTCGGTCCCGGAAGGATGACCCTGCGGATCCCCGACGAACTCCGCAGCGAGGTCGAGGTCGAGGTCGGCGACGACGAGATCGAGCTGGAGATCGAACTCAAGTGGTCGACCGCGCCGAACGGGGCGAACCCGTCGCAGTGACCGTGCGACGGGGCCTGCCACCGGAAGCGAGGGGCGGCTGACCCGAACGACGACGGCTTGCCCCAACGGCACGACGGCTGCCCCGAGCACACGGGGCCCGCCGTCGCCGGGTCGCCGGGTAGTGGTGGGCGCCGGGGCTGGCCGCCCCGCGCCGGCCGGGAGGGGAGTGCGCCCGTCAGGGAGTGGCCGAGACCTCGATCGAAACCCCTCGCTCGAAAACCCCTGGCCGGGCGAGGCGAGGAACGTTAGGCTCCCCGCCATGACGACCTGTTCTGCTCGCAGATTGGGGGTCCCGTCCGCGCAAGGTGAGTGCTGATGCTCACTCGAAGCGCCGAAGGGAACCCCCGGCTTTCGTTCTGGCTGCGCGTGCGTGAGTACGCCGTGCCGCCCTCCATGATCGAGAAGGCCACCGACCGGCGTCGTGCCGGGGACTGGGCCGGGGCATGCGCCGCCGCCGGCGTCGACGCCGATCTCGACCTACGATCCGTGGCGCGCACCCACGGACATCACCTCATGGCCCAAGTCCGCGCCGACCTACGCTACTTGGCCCCTGACCTGTTGCGCTGGCACCTGCCGAGGATCGCTCCCGACGGGCTGTTGCGCCCCGGGCTGACCGTCTCCCTGGCCCGGTACGAGACCGGGGAGCGGGACGGCGCGGGCCCGATGCACCTGGTCGCACGGACTCCGCCCGCCTGGGCGGACGCCGGACAGCGGATCAGCCTCGCGCTGTGGGACGGCTCCTACGGCGGGGCCGGCGACCGCCGCCACCCGCACCCCCACCCCGACCGGCGGTTCCGGCTCGACCTGCACCGGCATCTGTGGGACGCACGCAGGGCCGGGGAGCTGCGGGTCCGCTCCGGGGCCGACCGGCCGCCCGCCGAGAACCCGCCCGCGAGCCCGACCGCGAGCCCGCCCGGGACCGGCCCGGGGACGCTGCCGCCGGGGCACCGCTGTGCCGTCGACCGGTGGGCGGCCGAGGCGGGGCTGCTGCTCCGCTCCGAGGGCCGGACCGCCGGAGACGTCACGGTACGGCTCGGGGGCCGCCACCGGCTGCTCCTGACCCTGGGCGCGGACGGGAACGGGCTCGACCTCTCGCCGGCGCCCACCGACCGCGGCACCGCCGCACTCCCCGTTCTGCCCGACGCGGCGACCTGGGCACTACCCGACCTGGAGCTGCTCCGCGCCGGGCTGATCGAGCCCGGCCGACTGCACCCGCTGGTCGGCCCGGCACTGGTGCCGGGGCACCTGCCGGCCGGCCCGCCCCGGAGCACGGACCCGCCGGGGCAACCGGGGCAGCCGCGCATCGTGGAGTGCCGGGGCGCCCGGCACCGGATCGGCCTGGTCGACGGGGTGCTGTCCCCGCTGGACCACGACCCGGCCGAGATCCGCCGGGAGGAGCTGCTGGTCGCCCTGACCGGCACCCCGCTCCCCTGCCTCCGGGCCATCGACGAGGCGCACCGCCGGCCGGACTGCCTCACCGGCGTCCGCGAACGCCTGGACCACGGCGACACCGCCGGTGCGCTGGCCGTCGTCGAGGGCCTTCTCGGCCCCGACGCACTGCTGTGCAGCGGCCCGTTGCAGGACGAGTTGGAGGCGGCCGCCCAACGGCGGATCGCCTACGGGCTGTTCCGGGCGGGCCTCGCCGACGGCCGGCCCCAGCCGCCTCGCCGACGGCCCCCCGGCCACCGCGCACGCCCCCGCCTCGCGGCCGACAACTGACTCCGGGGCCGGCACCGCCGACCCACGGCCGGCACCGCGCGACCACAGCTGACCCGGCACCCGCGCCCCGGACCCGAAACGTCCTCCCACACGAACCCACAGGTGATCGAACATGCCCACGCACACCCTCACGGCCCCTGCCACCCACCCCTCCCGGCTCGACGTGGCCGGCCGACTGCTGGCCCTGCTGCGCGAGACCACCACCGAGCCGCGCCCCGACACCCAGCTGGAGGCGCTGACCCTGGCCGTGGCCGCCGACCTGCCGGTACTGCTCTGGGGTGAGCCGGGCATCGGCAAGACCGCGGCCCTCACGCAGCTCGCCGACGCCCTCGACCTTCCGCTGACCACGGTGATCGCCAGCGTGCACGAGCCGTCCGACTTCTCGGGGCTGCCCGTCGTCGGGGACGACCCCGCGGAGCAGGGCGTCCCGATGGCCCCGCCGGACTGGGCGGTCCGGCTGGTCCGGGCCGGCCGGGGGCTGCTGTTCCTGGACGAGCTGTCCACGGCGCCGCCGGCCGTTCAGGCGGCCCTCCTCCGCCTGGTGCTGGAACGCCGGATCGGCGCGCTCCGGCTGCCGCCCGAGGTCCGGATCGTGGCCGCCGCCAACCCGCGTTCCTCGGCGGCCGACGGCTGGGAGCTGAGCCCGCCGCTGGCCAACCGGTTCGTCCATCTCCAGTGGACCCACGACCACGAGGTCGTGGTCCGCGGCCTCGGCGGTACCTGGCCCCGGGCCACCCTGCCCCGGCTCGCCCCCGAGCGCCTGCCGGAGGCCGTGGCGTTCGCCCGCCGTGCGGTGTGCGGGCTCCTGGCCGCCCGCCCCGCCCTCGTGCACCGGCTGCCCAGCAGCGAGACCCGCCGGGGTGGCCCGTGGCCGTCGCCGCGCAGCTGGGAGATGGCACTGTGCCTGACCGCCTTCGCGACCGCGGCCGGCTCCTCCCGGGAGGTCCTCTCCGAGTTGGTCCGGGGCACCGTGGGGGACGGTCCGGGGCTGGAGCTGCTGGCGAGCCTGGACCGGATGGACCTGCCCGACCCCGAGCTGCTTCTCGCCGACCCGGCGGGGGCCACCCTGCCCGAGCGGGGGGATCTGCGCCAGGCCGTGCTCGACGGTGTGGTGGCGGCGGTCCGGGCGCGCCCGGAGAAGTCCCGCTGGGACGCGGCCTGGGCGCTCCTGGTCCGGGCGCTGGAGACCGGGGCCCCGGACCTGGTGGTCGTCCCGGCGACCACGCTCGCCTCGCTGCGCCAGGAGGACTGGGACGTTCCGGCGGCGATCGAGCGGCTCGCCGGCGCGGTGACGCTGTCCCGGCGCGCGGACCAGGCGGCGGCCCTGGTCGCCGCGAAGGCCGGCCGATGAGCCGGGACGCACGCGCGGCCCTGAACACCCCGGAGGCCCCGGACACCCCGGAGGCCCCGGACGCCGCACGCCCCCCGGACACCCCGGACGCCCCGGCGGGGCTCGACCTCGACAAGCTGTTCGCCGCCCGGCTGCACGCCTCCCGGGCCAGGCCCTACCTGGCGACGGCGCTGTTCGCCCTGCACACCGTGGAGTCGCGGCTGGTGCCGACGATGGCCGTGGACCGGCACTGGCGGTGCTACGTCTCACCGGCGTTCGTCGCCCGGACGCCGCTGGAGGAGCTGGCCGGCGTCTGGGTGCACGAGGTGTCGCACCTGCTCCGTGACCACCACGGGCGCAGCGACCGGGTCGCGCGGGAGCGCGGGCTGACCGGCCCGGGGGAACGGCTGCGGATGAACATCGCCGCGGACTGCGAGATCAACGACGACGTGTTCGGCGACGGGCTGGCCCTGCCCGAGGGGGCCGTCCAGCCGGGCTCGCTGGGGCTCACCGAGGGGGAACTGATGGAGGACTACCTCCGCCAGTTCCGGCTGGGGCCGTACACGGAAGGCCTGGCCTGGCTGGACTGCGGCAGCGGCGCCGACGGGCTGGACCGGGTGTGGGACCAGGGACCGGACGGCGCGCACGGCCTCAGCGTGCAGGAGCGGGATGCCGTCCGGTTCCGGGTCGCGCAGGGCATCACCGGTCGCCCGGGGAGCGCGTCGGAGGGCTGGCAGCGGTGGGCGGAGGAGGCGTTCCACCCGCCGCAGCCGTGGCGGGAGCTGCTGGGGGCGGCGGTCCGCTCGGCGGCCTCCGGGCCCGGCGCGGGCGAGGACTACAGCTACGGCCGGCCGTCCCGGCGCTCGGCCGGGGTGCCCGGCGCCGTACTGCCGAGCCTGCGGCGCAGACCGCCCCGGGTCTCGGTGATCATCGACACCTCCGGTTCGGTCAGCGACACCGAACTGGGCAGCGCACTGCTGGAGGTCGCCGCGATCTCCCGTGCCGTGGGCGGCCGCCGCGACCTGGTCACCGTGCTGCCGTGCGACGCGTCGGCCCGGATCGTGCACCCGCTCTGCCGCGCCGAGGGGATCCCGCTGATCGGTGGCGGCGGCACGGATCTGCGCACCGGCTTCGCCAGGGCGCTGCGGTCCCGGCCCCGGCCGGACGTCGTCGTGGTCCTGACCGACGGCCAGACGCCCTGGCCGAGCAGCCGGCCCTCGTGCCGGACGGTGGTGGGCCTGTTCCCCCGGCCGCGGGCGGCCCGGTCGTGGAAGGAGCACGATCCCGACTACGTACCGGACGCGCCGCCCGCGTGGGCACGGGTGGTCGACATCGGGTAGCCGCCCCGGGCCCCGCCGCGGAGGCCCGCCGGTCGCCAAGGCCCCGCCGGTCGCCGATGCCCGGCAGCGGCCACCGGCGCACCACACGGGGCAGGCGAGCGGGGGGGCAGGCCGGCGTGCGGGCGTGGGAGGCTACGGGAGCACTGCCCGCCCCCGCCAGGAGAACCCCCCGTGAACCGCGCCCCGGACCACCTGCCGGACCAGCCGCTCGACCACCCGCCGGGCCACCGACCCGGCCACCTGCCGGACCAGCCGCTCGACCACCCGCCGGGCCACCGACCCGGCCACCCGGAGGACCGCCCCGGGGACCGCCCGCGCTCCGCTCTGCGCCTCGACGCGCAGGCGTCCGGGCATCCCGCGGGCATCCTCGACGCCGCCGCGCGGGCCGAGCGCCGGGGCATGGACCGGCTGGTGGTCGCCGAGACCGCGTACGACCCGTTCCTCCAACTGGCCCGCGCCGCCGACCGGACCAGCACGATCGAACTGGCCACCGGCATCGCCGTCGCCTTCGCCCGCACCCCGATGACCCTGGCCTACGAGGCCTGGGGCCTGCACGCGGCCTCCGGCGGGCGCGCCGTGATCGGCCTCGGCTCGCAGGTCAAGCCGCACATCGAGAAGCGCTTCGGGATGCCCTGGGACCGGCCGGCCGCGCGGATGCGCGAGTACGTCCACGCGGTACGGGCGATCTGGCACAGCTGGCAGACCGGCGAACGGCTGCGGTTCCGCGGCGACTTCTACACCCACACCGTGATGACCCCGGTCTTCTCCCCCGACCCCGTCCCCGCCGGCGCGCCCCGGATCCTGCTGGCCGGCGTGGGGCCGCTGATGACGCGCACCGCCGGGGCGGTGGCCGACGGCTTCCTCAGCCATCCGTTCACCTCGGTCGCCTACCTCACCGGGCAGGTGCTTCCCGGTCTGGCCGAGGCCCGCGCAGGCGCCGAGGCGGACGGCGCCGCCTGGACCGCCCGGCCCTTCGAGATCACCGGCAACGTCCTCACCGCCACCGGCCGGACCGAGGAGGAACTGCACGCCAACCGGGCCGCGGTACGCGAGCGGCTGGCCTTCTACGCCTCCACGCCCGCCTACCGCCCGGTGCTGGCGCAGCACGGGTGGGAGGACCTCCAGGAGCAGTTGCACCACCTGTCGGTACGGAGCCGGTGGCAGGAGATGGCCGCGCTGGTCGACGACGAGGTGCTGGACACCTTCGCCGTCACCGGCCCGGTCGAGGACGTCGCCCGGGAGATCCACCGCCGGTACGCCGGCCTGGTCACGCGCCTCTCGGTCAGCCTCCCGGACGACGCCGACCCGGAGCTCGGCCTGGACGTCCTCGCCGCCGTCCGCGCCCTGGGCTGACCTCACGGGCGGGGACGGCGCCGACGGCTACAGGACGGCGAGGCTCTCCGCCAGATCGTCGAGGCCGAGCGATCCCAGGGACAGCGCACCCGTGTGCCAGGCCTTGAGGTCGAAGGCGGCTCCGTGACGGCGGCGGGCCGCCTCGCGCCCCCGAAGCCAGGCCCGTTCGCCCAGTTTGTAGCCGATGGCCTGGCCGGGCCAGCCGAGGTAGCGGTCGATCTCGCCGGCCCGCCGGGCGGGCGAACTGCCGTGGTAAGCGGCCATGAACCCGGTCGCGAGGCCCGGCGTCCAGCGTTCGCCGGGGTGGAACCCGGAGCCGGCGGGCACCGGCAGCTCCAGGTGCATCCCGATGTCGACGATGACCCGGATGATCCGCAGCATCTGCTTGGCCAGGTAGCCGAGGCGGCGGGCCGGGTCGGTGAGGAAGCCCAGCTCGTCCATCAGGCGCTCGGCGTAGAGGGCCCAGCCCTCCTTGTTCGCGCTGACCGCCCCCACGGTGACCTGGTAGCGGCTGAGCCGGCCGACCTCGGCGACCCAGCGGGCGGTCTGCAGGTGACTCCTCCCCCGGATGAATCCGGGGGCTTCTCGCTAAGCCGGGTTGGCCTCGCGACGGACCAGCCCGGCCCGTAGGACGTTGATGGCTCCCA